>JBQGCI010000314.1:0-2279 GCA_052038405.1 Acinetobacter pittii | reverse complement strand
CCAATACCACCCAGGCTAAGATTTCCATAACCTATTTCGCCCATGTGTATTTTAAGGTAAGGGTCTACCTGTACCGAAGTCTTATTCCTTTTTTGTTCATAGCCCACCGATACATTGGCAACAGCATAAAAGTTCTTGCCCTGTCCCGTAACATCCCGGTCTATTAGGCGTGTACCATTTTCGTCGGTATAATCGTACACATAGCTTTGCTTTACCATAACCGTAGGCGAAACACCGGTGCTTACAAAAGCTTTTCTCTTTTTAGAATGAACCATATCATAACGTACATTAACGGGTACATCAATCATGGTGCAGGATCCCGAAATATTGGATACTTTAGATGAAACAGGTTGCCCACCGGGGTTAAAAGACTCGTTCTCCACCGCATACGTCATGTTTTCGTAAATAACGCCCGATTCAACGGATACCCTGGTGTCATTGATCCTGTGCTGCACCAGGATGCCTGTGGTGAGCCCGGGCGTAGTAGCAATATCACCCTTTACCATGGCTACATTGGCGCCTCCCACCAGGCCCAACTGCCACCTGCCGGAGCTGCTTCTTTTTGAAGACGTTTTAGCAGTGGTGAAAAGGGGGGGCGTTGTATAGTTGTTCTTATCGGCATATACCTGCTGCCCGGTGACCCCATCTGGTTTTTTTATATTAGCCTGCTGTGCATTACCTTCAATAGCTTTATTTTTCGGTAGGGGTAAGGCGGGCGAAGCCGGCATACCGGGGCCGGCTCCTGCATGAAGCAGCATATCGTTTTCTTTTGTGGATAGCGGGTAAGTAATACCCCCTGGTTGGCGTTCTGTTATTACAGGTAATCGAGGGGTGGCAGCAGTCAATGCGTCGATATTCAAGGATAGCGGCGCACTGGGACCAGCCGTATCTTTTTGAAAGTTTATAGCAACCGATCTGGTTGTATCAGCGGGAGCATGTAAAATGCTTTTGGTAATGCTGTCATCCTTATGCTTACTTTGTTCGGATGCAATGAGCCAAACGATGGCGCAGGCTGCAAAAAGAATCAATAAAGCCGCGGCAACTTTATAAGCTTTGGCCAGTGTGAAAACAGAAGTGGTTTTTTTAGCTAAAACGGGCAAAGGCTGGAGTTCTTTATGCTTGATCTCTCGTTCATTTTTGGTATAAAAAGCTTCCCATGCCCCTTGGGGTGGATTGCTGTTTTTAAAGTTTTCGGCAGCGTCCCTGAAAAGCTGGTCCAGCTCTTCATCGGTCATATTTTTATATTTTTTCGGCATGGACAATTTCTAGCATTTTGCGTAAATTTTTTCTGGCTTTTAGTAAATTTGATTTAGACGCACCCACTGAAATACCCATCATGCCTGCAATTTCCTCATGCCGGTACCCGTCGAGTACGTAAAGGCAAAAAGTATTGCGATAAGCCGGGCTCAGTTTCTGGATCAGTTTCACCAGGTCTTCATAGGCCAGCTGATCGGAATCGCTGTATTGGCCGTAACTATCGGTATCATCCAATGGCTCGGCTACCTGAATTGCAGAGGCTTTATTAAGCATCTTAAAGTAGTTGATACCTGTATTAATCATTATCTTTTTAAACCAGCTCATAAATAACCTGGATAATTCTTCCGGGCCGTCGGGCTCCATAAAACCCGAAATGCTCCTAAAAACCTTTACAAATCCGTCGTTCAGTATCTCCATTGCCTCGTCATTGTTCTTGGCGTAACGCAGGCAGATGGACAACCCAAACCCAAAAAACCGTTCATATAGCAGCTTCTGCGCAACAGGCATATTTTGCTTGCAGCCTAACAGGAGGTCGTAGAGGCTATGGTCAGTGCTCAGAGCTATTCTCAAAAGTGTTGCGTGATTTAATTAATGTTTCAACATTTATACATACAGCAAGAATAAATAAATGGTTGCTTCGGTTATATTTTTTATTAAGTTAATTCCTACTTTTTTTTTAAATTAGCATCCAGGCGTCTTACGGGGTCGCCTGGTAGTATCATTATTTGGCATATCCTTTGCCTTTTTCATGTAGTCAACCCTGTTAAGCTAATTATAAAAGTGACATCATGACTACACTTTCTGATATTTTAAATAACGGCTTTATTGAATTGAAAAATAATCCGGCCACTTTTGATGAATATGGTTACGGGATGGTGAAAGTGCATGTAAGTGCAGGAGTGGTTGTTAATGTATTCATTACGGATATTAAGGTTAAAGGAGTAGACGATATTGACGAATTAATGTACATGTGCAAGCGGGTGAATCAATATGCCTGATCACTATTAAATGTTATCTGAGTA
>JBQGCI010000313.1:0-4386 GCA_052038405.1 Acinetobacter pittii | reverse complement strand
TACAGAGCCCTGTTTAATGGTGACCTTTACGCAGCTGAAAATCCTGAAATGATATTTACCCGTGGAGAGAATCAGACATCTGAGGACTTTGGTGTGATCTCGCTGGCAAGACACCAGATGCCGCAGGTGGGCGGCGGCTATAATTGCCATGGACTAACGTTAAAACAGTGCGATGCCTACGCAATGAGCGACGGTACCCCTTTCAACCGGGAAGCCATCCGGCAGAAATACGGTTCTAAAATGTTTGTCGATTCTGCCGAGATAGAAAATTTCAAACCTTTGAGATATAATGTATGGAAAGAGTTTGCCAACCGTGAGCCCAGGTTCTATGCTTCTGTGGCGTATAGTGGTACCCTCTGGACGATGTCGAGTGCGATCAACAATGCGGCAACGGTAACCAATCAGCAAATCTTTTACTACCGCGGAGAAAACGAAGGAATGATCAATGGCGACCGCTGGTTACCTACCGGTATCGGTATGATGAAATATGTAAATCCCAAAGATAATGCTACCGGCAACGGGGGGAAAATCTTCCCGAAGGTTGAGATTACCATTCGCTATGCAGATATTCTGCTGATGTATGCAGAAGCATTGAACGAATTAAGCGGTAACTATAATATCCCCACCTGGGACGGCAACGGTTCTCACGCTATATCCAGGAATATCACAGAAATGAAAAAGGCAATATCGCAGGTGCGCATCCGCGCCGGAGTGCCCGACTACGATATGGCCATATATGGAAGCAGGGAAGAACTGCGCAAAAAAATCAAACGCGAGCGCCAGATAGAGTTGTTGGGAGAAAATCAACGCTACTATGACCTGAGACGCTGGAAAGATGCCCCGGTAGATGAAGCCGAACAAATATACGGGTACAACGTGTTGATGACAAAAGACAGGGCCGCTGATTTTTACACGCCGATACGGGTACCGCTTCTGCAAACTGCATTTTCCAGAAAGATGTATTTCTGGCCGATCGACTGGGACGAGCTGCAAAAGAACAAACGTATGACCCAGGCTCCGGGCTGGCCGTCTTTCGACTAGTATCAAATATGGTCATCAAAGTGATTCGATAATAAAAAGATAAACATCTACGAATGAAAAAATTACGCATATATCTCGCAATGGCAGCAACGGTCCTGGGGCTCGGCGCCTGCAACGACGAATGGAAGGAAGAACTATATACTCAAATGGTATCTTTTAAAGCCCGGTTGGGCTCGGAAGGGGTTTCCGAAGTGTACCTGAGGTATAACCGGAACGGTGAAGTGATTTACAACCTTCCGGTAATCGTAAGCGGCTCGCAATCCAATCATCAGGATTTGAATGTAAAAATTGAAGTAGATTCGGATACGCTGACCATTTTTAACAAAGAAAAATTCCAGCAGCGCACGGATCTTTATTTTAAGCAATTGGGCGATCAGTTTTACCAGTTGCCTTCACCTACACTCTTTATACCTAAAGGTTCTCATACAGGAAATTATCCTATCAAATTTAAGTTCGATAATCTGGACCTTGTAGAACGTTATGTATTACCACTGACCATAAAAGATGACCCTTCTTATATTTCTAATTACCGCAAGGGTTGGAGAAAGGCATTGTTGTATATAAGACCCTTTAACGACTTTTCCGGGAATTACTCATCAACGTCGATGAATGTGTACCTCGACGGTCAAACTTCCAACCAGTTAGTGGCGAGTACACGAACGGCTCATGTAGTAGACGAAAGATCCGTGTTCTTTTATGCGGGCGTTTTTGAAGAGCGTTCGGAATTTCGTGGCGAATACAAAATCGTGATGGACTTCTCTGAGCCCGTTACGCAGCCCGATGGCAGTAAAACGGGAACCTTAAATGTATATGCTCCTAGCAGTGCGATCAACTTTGAGTTGACTGCTCCTCCTACCTACCAGATTCGCGAAGTACCAGATCCAACAAGGAAATACCTGGTGAACCGCTATTGCACGGTGAATCTGAAATATAAATATGATGATGTAAGTACGGTACCAGGAAAGAAAACCAGGTACCGGGCAGACGGCTCGATGACGATGAACCGTTTAATCAATACATTGGTGCCAGATGAAGATCAGGCCATTGAATGGTAAGAAGCCTGATACCTGATTGGTTTGATTGGAAAGTTATCCATTATTTACCCGGAATATCATCTTACGAAAGGTGATACCCGGGTAAAGTTTTTTTGAAATTCAACACAATTCTTTTAAAAACATGGGAAAAAAAGAAATCGACGTGTTCATGGGTCTGACGTTGCCGATGGGTATTAAATTTCAGCCACAGGATCCTCCATCCCCAATATCAGGTACATGCAACTTCGGCTAAAAAAAGTGCATCCTACCCATATCTTTTCCAATTATAACAGGAAATAGCCGGGTTCGATTACATTATTAAACAGATTGTATACATTTACCAATGTTCCGGGGTAAAATGGGGTAATAAATATTTAAAGCCGGAACTAAAAAACGATAGCATTATTTTATAACATTCATCAGTCAGGTTTTATATCCGGTTCGGGCTGATTCAATGAGATGACTCATAAAAAACATGGAAAGAAGATCTTTTATTAAAAATGCGGGTTTGTTAGCAGGCGCTGCTCTTGTTACTGATTTGGAATCCTTTGCTGCCAACCAGCAGGGTGTGATCAGAATTGGTGTGGTAGGTTGCGGAGACAGGGGTAAAGGAATAATGCACGTGATGCAAGGTCTGAAAGATAAGTTCAGTATTACTGCTATATGTGACGTGCTTGATTTCAGGCTGGCTGAGGCGCGTAAGATCACCAAAGAAGCAAAGGTATCTGCTTATAGAGAGTATCGAGAGTTGATGAATGATAAAAAGGTGGATGCTGTAGTAGTAGCGGTGCCGTTAAATCTTCATTTTCCTGTTGCCGAAGCGGCCCTGCAGGCAGGGAAACACCTGTACCTGGAAAAAACCATGACCTTTGATATTCCGCAGGCATTAAAACTGGTAGCACTTTCGAAACAACGCCCCAGGCAGGTAGTACAGATAGGTCACCAGTATCGCTATTCGCCGCTTTATTATAAAGTAAAAGATATCATCAGAAACGGTGCACTGGGTAAGGTAAACCAGATAGACTGCCGTTGGGATAGAAACGGTACCTGGCGCAGACCGGTACCCGACCCTTCTTTGGAACGTCAGATTAACTGGAGGATGTATAAGGAGTATTCGGGCGGGCTGGTGGCAGAGTTATTATCGCATCAGATCGATTTCATCAATTGGGCTTTTGATACCCATCCTTCCGATTTCCAGGCAACGGGAGGTATCGATATTTTTAAGGATGGCCGTGAAACCTATGATAATGTTCAGGTAATGTTCCGGTATCCGGAAGCTGGTATTATCGGCAATTTCGGTTCCACCTGCGGAAATGCTTATGACGGCTACCTCTTTAAAATAAAGGGCACGAAGGGAACCATCTCACTATTAACCGACAAAGGTGTTTTTTATCCGGAGAAAAATGCAGGACCCAAAAATGAAATAGTAGATGGTGTTACCGGCGCTTCTAAAATTTCATGGAATAAGGAAGGTGGTACTCCTATTTTACCCGAGGCTACGAAAGATGGTACCTGGTATGCATTAAATGATTTTTATAAAGCGGTTACATCCGGCAAGTTACCCGACTCGAATGTTTTTACAGGAGCAAGAACTGCGATCTGCGTTCACCTGGCCAATGAATCTTTGTACAATAAAGAAATCAGGTACTGGAAGAAAGAGTATTCAGATATTAACTCCTAGTTTCATTTTTCGATAGTTGGAGGTAGCAGAATGACTAAAATTTTGACGGTTGCTTTTTATCCATTGTAAAAGTTGCTCTTAATAAACAGGCAGCCGCTCCATGTTTGGCTAATTGGCCACATAAAGCCGAATAAGGGCTTTAAATCTTGCCTGTCATATACGCCCATACTGTTATAGCTTTGCAGTGTCAGATCAACACATGCTATCACAGTAAAAAAAACAGATGGAAGTAATAACCAGTAAAATCAGCCCGGATGAGAGCAGTATCGCGGCGTTACGGCAGATTGGGCGTACAACATTCTACGAAACCTTTGCCTCTTTTAATTCCGAAGAGAATATAACCCGGTACATGGACGAACAATTCTCCGTATCCCAACTTACTAAAGAATTGAACAACCCATCATCGGCATTTTATTTTGCTTTAAGCGGTGACCGGCCCATTGGCTATCTTAAAGTGAACACCGGCAATGCACAAACAGAACTAAAGAATGCCAATAGCCTGGAATTAGAGCGAATATATGTGCTGCAGGAATATCATGGGCACCATGTAGGCCAGCTATTGTACAATAAAGCTATAGAAATAGCGCTTCAGCATAAAGTAGCATATGTTTGGTTGGGTGTTTGGGAAAA
>JBQGCI010000312.1:0-12468 GCA_052038405.1 Acinetobacter pittii | reverse complement strand
GTGCATAGCGCCGGGGCCAAATTCGATTATGAAAAAGCGAAGTGGTTTAACCAGGAATGGATCAAAAAAGTAGACGGAGCTGCTTTGCTGCCCCAGGTACAGGCCATACTTGCAGCCAAAGGGCTGGAAGCTAATGACATTATCCTGCTTGGCAAGGTAGTAGACCTGGTAAAAGACCGATGTGTATTACTTACGGATTTTTATGAGCAGTCTTCCTATTTCTTTGCTACACCTTCAGCAGTTGATCTGGCAGCCATACAGCCCAAATGGAATGAAGCAAAGACGCTGTTTTTTCAGGAGGTAATAAGAAACTACCTGTTGTCGGCTACCTGGGAGGCGCATGATCTTGAAAATAATTTTAAGGAAATCGCCGCAGCCAACCAGCTTAAGCCGGGCGAGGTAATGCTGCCCCTGCGTATCATGCTGGTAGGAGGTAAATTTGGGCCGGGAGTGTTCGACATTGCCCAGATCATTGGCAAAGAAGAAACCATTAAAAGAATTGAAAATACATTAATACAACTGGGTTCAGCTAATTAAACAGCTGAACCGCCAGAAAAGCCATTAGGGAATAGGAGTCAGGACAAAGGTGCGCCATTAGACTGTTCGTATGCCTTGATGGCTTTTTTTGTGGCCAGCCCGCGCCAGCTTAATGCTAATACCTCCCTTAAAAGTTGGATGTCGTAGTGATGAATCCACATGCATAGATACGGATAGTTTTTGAAGTGATCGGGTAAGTGAAACAATTCAGGATGGCTATCTAAATATTGGTCTCTTAGCTTAAAATTAAGCCGTATTGGAATAAAGCTACCGCTCTCGTGCAGGCGACACATTAATTTCCCTCTTACTTTTACAGAAGGGGTTCCCTCGTGCGAAACGGCTTCTTCCGTATCAGGAAAGGACAAAGCTACCCGTTTAACTGTTTCGAAATCGCTCGGGTTGTAAGAGGGGAGGGAAGATTTCATGGCTACATTTTTTTAGTATTGTTCGGCCGTACCATTACGGCCATCTCGAAACAAGATTTCGTTTTTGTCACTATTGCCTGACTCTTAAACACGGCTTTTGCAAGATGCAAGAGTCCTGTTCGGGGCATCGTTTGAATGCTGTTTTCTTTCATCGCGTTTTTATACTTATCACTCAATATCGGATGTATTATGGTTTGTCACGCCCGATAAATCGTTCTTTTCCTTTTAGAAAATTAAGCGCCCTGCCAATATTTTTATGGAGGCTTTCCTGTGTTTTTAAACCAGATAGATACCGGTTGATCTCTTTTCGGAGGTAGGGGGCTAACTGGTCATATACCGCTTTGGCCTCCCTGTCTTTTTTAAGGGCCAGTTCAAATGCTGCCGGCGGTTTTGTTTCGGGTGGCGCGATTTCATTGTAAGCAATGGTGACCTGTATTTTTTCACCAATGCGTTGTGGAGAATGGGACAACATACTGGTGTTGATATATAATCTCCATTTACCTCTGAACCTCACCAGTGTTTGATTATAAGGAGCTTCGTTGATCGTGCCCTTAACAGGTATTGGTCCCTTGTTTTTGCCAGCCGTTTCAAAAATGCTTTCAAGGATGCGGTCGGGTACCCATACAAAAGGGTTAATTCCTATGAGGTCGAGGACGGCGGTGAATGCATGCATATCTGTTTTTTTCATTGAATAATCATCTCTTTCATTTTTGCGGGGATGTTCTGAAGTACAGGCCTTAACTCCTGTACTATACTATCAAAGTTATACGAATATCGCTGTTTGGATAAGTGTTGGCCAGCCTGAAGGGGATTCATTGAAAAAACAGGACCATTTAGCGAAAAAATGCAGGCAACCACTGCCAGATATTTCCTTTGTAATACCAACGACGCTGTGAGTTTCTGACATGACTCCCACAGGTATTGGGTAACCCTTACTATAATAGCAGGTCTTATGGAATTCATCAATATACATGGGAGGCTGGTAGCTTTTGCTAAATGCTGCTGTAGTGCTAAACAAGTTTTTATGCAATCTCGTATTAATGAGGCTTTTTATTTTGTTGCGTAATAGTATCAGACCAGTCGTCAACTTTATATGGTACATTTCAGCGTTACCTATATATCGAAACAAAGTGTCCGCTCTTATAAACGTATTTGTTATTATCTGATGATTACCGCCCCAAAAAAGACAAACCATTGGTGGTTGAGCTGCTGGTTCAGTGTTTTTGCGAATATAGGCCTTTCAAAGGTGGCTTGAGATTGGTGTAGCTATAAAAGATAAGTTGTATAGGACTGGATCAATTCATGGATCCGTTTTTCAAGAAAGGCATTACCACCTTTCAGGTATGTTGCTATAGCCACCGCTTCTTCGAGGTAAGAAGATTTTTTAGAAGTACTCCATAGCTCCGGTGGCTTTTGCAGGTTCGTGATTCTATCTGCCAGTTTAACTGCCCATATTTCTTTAGGCAGCACTTTGATCCGTCTCAGGCAATCCGGCATTTGTTCTTCCTTCGGTAGGGTTTCATTTTTAGTTAAGGCCAGTACGCCAGCTGCTATTTCTTCGCTAAATGTATTACTCAGTTCTTCATAACCGGTATCCGTATCTTCAATCGTATCATGCAGCAATGCCACCTGAACCGCATCGATAATATGGAACTCCGGGCTGTGTTGGCTTGCAATTATAACTTCCATCGCTACGCTGCAAACATGTACGAGATAGGGAACCTGGGTGCCTGTTATGATTTGCCCGCTGTGTTTTTGAGCTGCAAAGCGTATCGCTTTCTGGTAGGCCGACTGTATATCCATAATATAGATTGTAAGGTGCAACAATTATAAACAACGGGCAATAACCCGGCCAGGGGTTCCTTCCCAATCCAGGGCTTAAGACCATCGCCGGAGCCGCATGGGATGGCGGCAATCAAAACTGTTGGGGCTTTTTTTGCAGGGCGGCTGATTCAACTACTTCAGTAATTCGTTTAAGTCGGGTCTCAGGCTTTTTGGCAGATAGGATCCAATACAGTATCATTTTTTTCACCGACCTGCTGAGTGTTTCAAAATAGGCTTTTGACCCATTATGTGCTTTGAATAATTTTTCAAGATCCGGGGGGATGGTCAGGGCATCCACTTCATTCAATAGGTCCCATGTACCGTTTTCCTGCGCAGTCGTAATGGCTTTATGTCCTGCTTCCGTCATTAAGCCGGCTTCGATCAGCCGTTCTACTTTTTCCTTGTTTATTTTAGACCAGGTGCTTTGGGGTTTTCTTTTACTAAAGAATTGTATGGCGCTTTCTTCATCCCTCTTCTTCTTAATGCTGTCGATCCATCCAAAACAAAGGGCTTCGTCTACTGCTTCGCTCCAGGAAATGGTAGGTTTTTCAGATGATTTCTTATACATGATCAACCATACACTGTCTTTTTTTTCGTGGTTTTTTTCCAGCCACTTTCTCCACTCCTTATTGTTTTTAGGATAAAAGGTTTCAGTTGTTTTTTCTTGCATGTATGTACTGTTTTTGGCAAAATACCGATAATGTTTTCATCGAGGCGCTTCCGGAGGAATTCTTATTTCCTCAATTTCCTGTTTACAAAAATAAATAAGAAGGAGATGGTCATGAAAAGGGTTAGTATGATCAAAGCATTGATCAGTGTTTGTCGCATGCCTATCTCGCTAACATTGATAAACGGGTATGGATAGAAGCCCGAGATGCTACCCCTTATCAAAGTAAAAAGCAGATATGCTAAGGGATAAATGCTCCATGAAAAAATCTGCACATGCCGGAGCCCCTTTTTTTCGAACAGGCTCCAATAAATTAAAACCCCAAAGGGAATAACGGAGTGCAGCAGTTCATCTACCCATTTTTGCAGCCCTTGTGGATCCCAGATATGTCTCAATGCCACCTGGTACACCATCCCGACGATGATAATATAAACAGTTATCGCTGATAATAATCCTGCTCTTTTCGTAAAAGATGCGTTGAATAATGCAGCAGTGAAATAACCCGCAGCCATAATATTGGTAAGAATTGTAAAATAACCAAAGAAACGCAGGGTAGCTTCACCCACAGTGATTGCGCTGTTGTTAAGCATTAATACATATTGTGCTATAACGGCAAACCAGCCGGCTAAAGCCAGTAAGCCTGCAAATGATTTTTGCATACTATTGTTGTATAACCAGTGTATTTATCCAGATAAAATTATTGAGTATCGGTGATATTTTTTACAGCCACACCAGGCATTTTTTCAAATATATCCTGCATGTATTTCCTGTGATTGGCGCCCGCTATTACCACCACTTTTTTATGGTTTAACGCCCTGGCTCTATTCACAACATTTTCGCACATACCTTTATTACGCATCAGCCACCAATGTATCTGTGATAATATTTCCTCTTTGGGGAAATCTTTTAAATCATATAACTCCGGGAAATAAAAATCACCCGATGCTAAAATAGCCGAGGCTGCATCGGTATTTAGCCATTCTGTAAACCGCGTCGATTTTTTTTCTATGTTTGAACATTCTTCAAATCCTTTAATTCTCTTTGCTAAAATGCGTTCCAGCTCTTTTGCATAAGAAGCTGTCGTGTCTTTTTTAAAAGGTTCAAACCGGTCATAGAACGCAATAGCCGAAGCAGACCAGTTCAGGTCAAAATCCTGGCAGTCCATTGGAAGCAATTCCCGGATATTCATTTCCTGCATCAAAGGGAATGCAATCAAGGCATATTCCGAAGTCTTCAATCTTCTCATGCTTCGCCCGGTCGTGTCTAAATTAGGGCTGAGTAAATTATTGACATAGGTTTCAAGTTGATTATCGGGTGATTCTTGAAGCTGCCTCCACACTTGCCAATATTGATAATGTGCATTGGATACATCCTGGTTCAGGTAATAGGCATGGGCCAGATCTGCTTTAAGCCGATAGTTTGTCGGGTTTAATAATACCAGTGTTTTTAAGCTGTCAATGGTGCCTGATAGCCGTTCCGGTGTGATGTCTCTGTTATTCCTGAGTATCTTCAACCGCTTCATATTGTCCTCTTTGCACCAGTAATCCATAACCAGCCGTTCGTCTTCTTTGCTCAGGAATTCGCCAAAGAATGCAGTTGGTTTAAAGTTCCTGATTTGTGCATAGAGGTTGGACACATCCTGCCTGGGGGATTGGCTGTAGTTGTGTGCGACGCCTATTAATAATACATCAACTTTTTGCGCGTATGTATTAAAGGTTGCGAAAAGAAAAAGTAAAAAAGAATATTTCATGTTGTGTTTGATTATACAGCTGTTTTTTCATTGAATCCTTGTGACAGCATCGTTGGTAAAAGTTCACGCTTGGGTGAGATATAGTTTCAATAGGTTATGTTTGCCTCGCTTCACTTTCCATTGGGTCTTTAATGTATCCAGGTTGCTGCAACACCCCTATTGCTCTGTTATTGTCCATTTTCGGGTTGTATACATATCCGAGGAAGACAAGAAGCAACATTAATCTTTTTGGGTAATCACTAAATTCCTGAAATAGGCTTCTGTCCCGGGGCCTATCCATAGGCCGATACTTCCTTTGGCATCAGCGCCATGTTTTAAATCGGAGACGATCAATGTAGGCTGCGGGGCTTTATGAACAAATAATTTTGCCGTGTTTCCCTGTACCTCTATTTTTATTTTTGTCCAGGTGCCCACTTCTAAATCTACATAAGATTCGTATTTTTCAGGAAAGTCTTTACGCAGTTTATACCAGGGAAACTCCGGGTAAGATATATACTGGGCAGAATGGTTTCTTCGAATCTGGTCTTCCGCACGGCCGTTGGTGGGGCGGAGGTAAAAGCATTCAAATCTCTTATGAGAACTATCTATGCGAAAAGCTATGCCGACAAAACCACGTGCACCTTCTGAGGCATTTTTCAGAGGCTGGCCGGCCAGTTCAACTTCTATAGTGCCATTATAGAAATAAGTGTTTTCCAGTTTAGCTATTCTTAATTCTGTATCGGCCTGTGGGTTTATATCCGTCACTTTCACTGATTGCTTTTGGTTCAAGCTTCCCGCTTGAACAGCCACATTCAGTTGTTTAAGCTGTTTGGTATCTTTCAGCGAATACAATATCTGGCCAGGCTGGCCTTGTGCTATCAGACCGGTCAGGGTGCAGGCCAGAAGAAAGATGAGCTGTTTCATAATAGTGAATTTTTTGGTATATCCAGTATTCAATGATCTTTATAAATATTAAAAGTATCGAAAGACTCCATGCCGAAATCCTTTGCCGTTTTTAATTGATCGGTTTGTTTTACCATTGCCTCCGCGTCCCGATCATCACTGTTGTTTAGCTTGTAGCTGATGAAATGATCTTTATAAAGAAACCATTTGTTTTTTGCTTTATCAAATTTAAAGGAGGTAACATGCTCCCAGTGTTGTCCGCCCGCTATGCCATGCTCGATCGAAAAGAAGCCATTTTTAATGGTCGTTCCGGTAAACGGGTCACCAAATGCGCCTCCGCAATCGATACAATAAGCCGCATTATCGTTGCGGATGGCAAGCCGGTAAGTCTGATCGGCTTGTCCCAAAAGTAGTAACAAGGGACGTTTGTCAGGTTGATTTTCTGCATAATTAGAAGTGGTTTCCTCTGTGTTTTTACGGAGTACCACAATTTTATCTATGTAACCATCGAGGTTGGCATCGCCTGATGAAATATGGATGGCAGAATAGCCTTCAGGGACAAAGGTTTTCAATGATTCAGGTAAGGTGTCAATTGCTTCATTGAATGTGGGATGTTGGTTTGCTTCATCCCCTATGCCGGAACCGGACTGAGAGTTGCCCTTCGAAAAAGTATCTTTTTGATCGCCTTCAGGATCAGGGATTAATTCCCTGTTTTTCTCAGGAGTATCATTTTTAGCGGTAGTTGGTCCGCACGAAAAATAAAAGAGCGCGAAGAAAATGATAACTACAAATTTCATGTTTCTCTGGTAGCAAGAATCAAGCCCTTGTTGGTGCAAACGATGGCTGGGAGCTGCTGGTGCTGTTTGCAGCCTATTGATTGTCCCGGGTTATGCTGACGGTGAATGCCGTACCCAAACCAAGGCTGACTTACAAATAGCTGATGTTGCAAAATCTGACCTAACCCGTATAAAAACGTAATGTTGTGTGCAGTCTGTTCAGGAATTTTTTCAGGATTTGGCCACCATCAATTTCGATTTACCTTTATAGGCATATCTTTGTCCGCTTACAATCTGGCTGTGCTGTTCTTTCTCCTTAAAAGAAACGTGTAAAAGAGGACGAAATACTAAGTAGCCATGAGCAAATAATTCACTCATTTTAAATTTAAATTTATGCCAAAAAAGACAGTTGAACCCAGGAAGAATAAGCCTACACAAAAGAAAAGTTCAGCACAGAAGAAAGCGAATCCAAAGAAAAAAGCCAGGAAATAAAACATGCCTGAAGCCCGGTTCGGAAGCCGGGCTTTTTTATGCCGCTATTTGAATTATAATTTACGGCTGTTGCGGCAGGTTTTTCCTTCAGCGATTAAAAATCCCTGACTGATTGAGATACGGTGAAAGCAACCTGCTTTCGGTTTAAAGGCGGCGCAAGGGCTAGGTTTTGAAGCTTTGCGATGATGGAACAATCAGAAGTTCTCAAGCTAATACCGATATTTTTGTGCATCAAGCATTACAAAGCAGCCCTGCTTGTTTCGGTAAGTAGAAAATAGTATATGATTATTCAGGCAGTTCTCAGCTTGCTGCAGCTACCGTTGACTTGCAATCAACAGGTTTAGATCCGTATATTTTAAATCAAAGCGCTGACTTAAATAAAAATTGGTCAGATGTCCCTTAAAGAGATAAATACCATTACGCAAATGGATGCGATGCCAGGCCAGGTCTTCAATGCCTCCTTCCTCGCCGGCGTCTATCAGCAAGGGCATTAAAACATTGCTGATAGCCTGTGATGCGGTGCGCGAAAAGCCGGATGGTATATTCGGCACACAATAATGGATCACTCCATACTTCATAAATATGGGAGACTCGTGAGAAGTTACTTCAGATGTTTCAAAAACACCGCCGCGGTCGATACTGGCATCAATGATAACCGAGCCCGGCCTCATGCCGCTAACCATTTCTTCGGTTACGATCATGGGGGTACGGCCGCTTAAGTTCGATAAACATCCTACAGCAACTTCACAGGTACGCAGCTGCTTGGCTAATAACTTGGGTTCGATTACTGAAGTCCATAATCGTTGGCCAATCGTATTCTGAAGATTCTTTAAACGACTTACATTGTTGTCGAATAATTTAACCGACGCGCCCAAAGCCAGTGCCGCGCGCGCGGCATATTCGCCCACAATGCCCGCCCCGATAATAATAACTTTAGTGGGTGCAATACCTGAGATACCACCCAATAACACACCCTTGCCATGATTGGCAGAACTCAGGTATTGTGCTGCGATCAACATCACTGCGCTACCCGCAATTTCGCTCATGCTGCGTACGATAGGGTAAGAATCTGTATCATCTTTCAGGTTTTCAAATGATAGCGCCGTGATCTTTTTCTTCATCATGGTACATAATACATCCGGCTGCAGTACCGATAAATGCAATGGAGAAATGATCGACTGATTCATTTGCAGCAAAGGCAGGTCTTCTTCAATAACCGGTGCGCTTTTTACCATTATAGGGGCCTTAAATACTTCTTCCCGGCTGTATACGATTTTAGCTCCGGCATCCGCGTAATCTTTATCACGAAAGTGTGAGGCATCTCCCGCATTATGCTCCAGCATTACATTGTGGCCATTATTAACAAGAACGCCTACCGCATCCGGAGTTAAAGCGATCCGGTTTTCCTGGAAGGCAATTTCTTTAGGAATTCCGATGGTCATACCTCCTCCCTTCAATTTGATGTCCAGGGTTTCTTCCAGCGTTTCGTAGCTGAATGATGTGCTGATAACAGGCTGTTTCTTACTCATACTTGTAAAGGAACTGTACTGGTTTTATCTCGGTTTATATTGAATACAATTAACAATTTTTGGTCAGGTTGATTGCTTGCTTAAAGTTCATAGGTGATCAACAATGGTTCCTGGTCTTTTGCTTTCTGTTGCGTTGCATCCAACCTGATCTCATTATGCATCACCCTTCAAATTTACTCTTTTTTATGCTATTTCCAGCGACCGGTCGGTATCGCCTTCAACACGCAGATATAGTGTTGTTGTGTCGTCCGGAAATAATGCCTCAGCCCTTTCAGGCCATTCCACAAAGCAATAATCGCCGCTGTACAGGCAATCTTCCACGCCTGTCCGGATGGCTTCCTCCTCATCCTTAAGCCGGTACAGGTCGATGTGATACAGCCGCTTCGGAGTTTCATTTTCATTATAGCGATATTCATTAATAACGGAAAAGGTTGGACTGCTCACGACATCTTCCACTTTTAACAGACGACAAATAGCACTTACGAGTGTGGTTTTTCCTGCCCCCATTGCGCCATGCAAGGCAATGACCTTTCGGTCTTTCAGTTCATTTAGTAACCACCCGGCCGTTTGATCAATTTCCGGTAATGTGTATTTTTTTATAGTAGGCATGTCTGTTAAATGTAGAACGCAAATATCTTTTATTATTGTCAGAATTCAATCCGGCGACCTGCTTTAAGTGAACCTGTTATACCTGCTGCGATTTCGATAATTTGTAAAAATCATAAGTATAGGCATTATAAGGCATCAGTTGTTGTGAAAATAACTTCGCAGTAAAGCACCCGATTACAATAGGGATGAACAGGCTGTAGCCATTAGGCACCAGGTTGCAGGTTAATATCAATGCCGTAAAAGGAGCAAAAATAGCCGACGAAAGCGTAGCTGCTGCGCCTACCAGTGCAAAATTAAGAGGCACCAGGTGGGTGTGAAAATAAGTGTTGCAAAAGATAGCCATTAATAAACCCAGAAAGGCGCCCGCCACAATGCTGGGCGCAAAAACACCGCCATCGCCACCTGCACCTAATGTAAGCGAAGCCGCCAAAGGCTTTAACAGGATCAGCGAGGCCAGAAGCATCAGTGAAATGTGTTTTTCGCTGATAGCCGTTTCCAGTATATGGTTCAACCCATGATAACTATCTCCGTACAAAGCCGGGAAGCATACAATAAGCAGCCCTACTATCAAGGCTCCAAGATTTACTCTTAGGAAATTATTGTGTATCTGGGCAAAAAGATTTTTAATCCGTGTAACCAGGAATGTAAAGTAGATCGCAAGTGTACCGCTTAACAAACCCAGCAGTATAAAGAAAGGAATAGCATACCTGTTCCAGTCTTTGATTGAAAAATGAAGCAGTGGTTCGTTGTCAAAAAGGTAAATAAACGCGGCGGCTATAATGGCAGCTGCGGTGCAACTAATGATCAGGGATTTGCGCAGTTTCCGGGCAATCACTTCCATCGCAAATAACCAGCCTGCCAACGGACTGGCAAAAAGTACCGCCACGCCTGCGGTTACTCCGGCGCAAATCAACTCGCGCTTATACATTTTCGCCGAAAACTCCCTTTTGTAGCCCATATTACCTACAGTTGCCGTTGCCACTACGGTAGAGACTTCCACGCCGGTCGATCCTCCGAAGATCACCGTAAGGAATCCATTGATATAATGTGAGGGAATTTTAAAGAAAGGGAGATGCTCTTTTCTTTGATCCAGGGTTTTATATATCTCTGTGATGCCCTTATTTTTACGGTTGAGGAAAAGGTATTTGCGAAGAAAATAAATGGCTGTTATGCCTATAGTAGGCAATGCCACAAATAATATCTTGTGAGTGGTTTCTATTGTACTGAATACCTGATGCTCGAAATACTCGGTGAGGTGTTTGAGAGAGAATGCCAGCAGGCAACTTATTAAACTAATGACAATAGAAATGAGTACCAGCTTGTAATAATGATGAACGATGACTTTTTTCCTTTCCACGCGCTTCCTGTTTAAATGAGGAGCAGGGAAAAGCCCGGCCCCGGCTTAATTGGTTGCAAAGGTAACAACTGTTGCGTTAAACAACAGTTGTTAAAAGCTATTGGATTGATTTTTAGTCTATCCCACGATCCTCAACCGGGCATAATTGAGCAGGATTTTCTTTTCGCCGTTAGTTTCAAATTTAATAATGGCCATGGGATTGTGGTTCGCTCCTTCCATTTTGATAATCTCTCCAAATCCAAATTTCTGATGCTCCACTTTTTGTCCTACTGCCAATTCAGCAACATCGTTGGCTACGAAATTTTCTGTAGGTGTGTGGTCGGCCACCTTTTTTTCCATCTTGGGCGGTAAATAACTTGGAGTTGCTGACTTTTTACTGGGTGGTGGGCCATACCGTTTTTCTGCATCTTCAGTCGCTTTCTTACCTCCGCTCCAACCTCCGCCAAAGCCACTGTTCATGCGTTCAAAAGCGCTGCCGCCAAACCCCGTGCTCATTTTGGTGCCTCCGCCTGCGTAGCTGCGGTCGAGCAGCTGCTCCGGCAGCTCTTCTATAAAACGGCTGGGCTCATTTTGCACCAGCTGCCCGAATTTATAGCGGGTATTGGCATAGGTAACCCACAGTTTCTTTTTAGCCCGCGTTACCACCACATAAAAAAGCCGGCGTTCTTCCTCCAGCTCCTCGCGGGTATTAATGCTCATGGCATTGGGAAACAGCATTTCTTCCAGCCCGGCAGCGAATACACATTCAAATTCCAAACCTTTTGCGGCGTGAATCGTCATCAGCTTTACTGTATCTGCATCCGGGTCTTTTTCGTCTGCATCGGTCAGCAGCGTGATCTGTTGCAGGTAAGCTCCAAGGCCTTTATCTACTACTTCGCCATCTTCATTGTCGGGGCTTTCTACCCATTCTTTAATAGAGTTGAGCAACTCCTGGATATTCTCGTAACGTTGTAGTCCTTCGGTACTCTTATCGTTGAATAATTCCCGCACCAGGTTGGTATTCTTGCCTACATGGAATGCTACTTCATAGGCATTGTGTTTTTCCAGCATGCTGGAAAAACTCCTGATCATGGTCACAAAGTTGTTGATCACTTCAAGTGTTCCGGCCCGGAAGCCGTGCTGGGCGGCCTCTACCAGTATCTCCCACATGGTTTTATTGTGGGTATTGGCCAGCAGTATGATTTTATCGATAGTGGTCTTTCCGATACCACGTACCGGGTAGTTAATGATCCTTTTCAGGGCCTCTTCGTCACGGGTGTTAATGATCAGGCGCAGGTAAGCCACCAGGTCTTTAATTTCCTTACGCTGGTAGAAGCTAACACCTCCATACATCGTATAAGGAATGGCCATACGCCTCAAGGCCTCCTCGAAAGCCCGGCTTTGGGCATTAGTGCGGTAAAGGATGGCGAAATCTTTGTTCAGGAAGTGGTTCCGTAATTTTTGCTCCTGTATACTGTCGGCAACGAACTTTCCCTCCTCGTTATCCGACATGGTTTTTACGATGCGGATCTTTTCTCCCTCCGCATTTTCGGTAAACAGCACTTTAGGTATCTGTCCTTTGTTTTTGCCGATTACGTCGTTGGCGGCGTTGATGATCGTTTGTGTGCTCCGGTAGTTCTG
>JBQGCI010000311.1:0-2958 GCA_052038405.1 Acinetobacter pittii | reverse complement strand
GCGCCATCTTCTGCCAGTTTTTCTTCTACACGCCCGCCTTCTGCTGCATCCAGGTAAATAGAAGTAAGCGGTTGCACCACACCGTTTACAGGTATGAACTCCTGGAAATTGCCCTGTTTTACTTCGCTGATAGTAATACGTTCAGCGGCCACATTCAGTTTGGTATTGCCGGTGGTGGCGTAAATGCTGGCTGCAATTAGTATTGCCAGGCCGGCAACGCCTGCAATCAGCAGGATCCTTTTTTTCGACCATTTCTTTTGTTCAATTTTCCTGTCCAACCCTATTAGTTTTTATTGGTATGATGTATTCTACACTGTAATAAACCAGTCATGCGCTATTTTCCTGTTGTTAAAAAAGCTGCCGGATTTTTAATCCATTATCCGGCAGTGAAAACATGAAAGAAAATCACTCATGCCCTGTAATACCATGCCATTATTTTAATATGTTTATTTTCAATTTTTTATGTGTTATTTTAGGTTGAGATTCTGTTCAGAAACGTACACCAGCTGTCCGGTTTTGATACAGTTTTTGCAATTATCGATCAACCCGGTGTAAAAATGCATATCGGGTATCCAAATGTGGTATTATTGCACTGGCAAATGTCTTTAAAAAATATATCCATATTAGCTGTAGATGATGATGCAGATATGCTCACCGCCTTGCGTTTGTTATTGAAGGCAGAAGTGAAGCAGATTGTTACCGAAAAGAATCCTGAAAATATACGCACCCATTTAATGGAGCAAAAGTATGACCTGCTGTTGCTGGACATGAATTTTACAAGCGCACTTCACACGGGTAATGAGGGGCTTTACTGGTTGCGGAAGGCTAAATCCTTAGATCCGGGTATACAGGTAGTAATGATCACAGCCTACGGTGATATTGATTTAGCCGTTCGGAGTTTAAAAGATGGAGCGGCCGATTTTATTGTAAAGCCCTGGCATAACGAAAAAATGCTGGAGACCATTAAGGAGATAGTAGCACAAAAATGCAAATCGTCCAAAGGCAACCATAACGCGCTGCTACAGGCAGATGCCGCTTTTATTGCAGCGTCTCCGGCCATGCAGGATATTTTATATAAGATTAAAAAGATAGCACCTACAGAAGCCAATATCCTTATATTGGGAGAAAACGGTACTGGTAAAGACCTGGTAGCTCATTTAATACATCAACAGTCTTTACGCCATAAGGGCCCTTTTATAAAAACTGATGTAGGGGCACTAAACGCCAGTCTTTTTGAAAGTGAGTTGTTTGGTTATAAACGGGGTGCTTTCACCGATGCAAGAGAAGACAGGGCAGGACGTTTTGAAATGGCTTCGGGCGGTTCGCTCTTTTTAGATGAGATCGGAAATATTGCCTTGCCGCAGCAGGCTAAATTACTTACTGTGTTACAAAATCGTGTGGTCAACCGCCTGGGTAGCAGCGAGGTTCAGCCGGTCAACATCCGGCTGATATGCGCCACCAACCTGCCTTTGCAGGAACTGGCCAATGAGCAGCGTTTTCGGCGCGACCTGGTGTACCGGATCAATACCGTCGAGATCACCATTCCGCCATTGCGTGAAAGACGGGAAGATATTCTGCCATTAACACAACATTTTATTAAATTATATGGCGAAAAATACCTGAAGACTTCCTTATCTGTAAACAGGCAGGCTGCAGAAAAGCTTAAGCTTTATCATTACCCTGGTAATGTAAGGGAGTTGCAGTATGCTATTGAAAGAGCCGTGATTATGTGTGAAGGGCGAACACTGGATGCCAGCGACCTGGTCTTTTCTCCCATAGAGAAACACCATTCCCCGGTGCCGGAGCAGGTACCCACTAACCTGGAGACCCTGGAGAAAAATACCATCGTAAGGGTTATAGAAAAATATGAGGGAAATATCACCAAAGCTGCAAAAGAACTGGGGCTTACAAGAACTGCTTTGTACAGGCGGTTAAGTAAGTATGATATTTAGTTATGGCAATACATCACAAATACAGGCTCAGGTATGCACTACGTCTGGTATTGCTGTTTGTTTCGCTTTCGTTTACAGCCTGGTCTTTCCTGAAAGCAGCATATATCGTATCTCTTTTGTTTTTTATATTGTCGGTGGCACAGGCCTGCCTGTTTTATAAACGGGTTATATTACCATTCACCGAAATAGAAGATTTTGCTGCTGCTGCCCGATACCGCGATTTTTCCCGTCACTTTAACCTGGATAAAGCGCCGGCTGAACTGCGCTCGTTAAGGAGTGACTTTAACCTGATCAACCAAAGTTTTAAGTCGATAACAAGAGAGAAAGAAACCCAGTATCAATATCTTCAGAAAATACTGGAGTTGATAAAAACCGGTATTATTTTGTATGATACCGAAACAGGAAAAGTAAGCTGGGTGAACGAAGCGGTAAAGAAGATACTGGAATTGCCGTACTTACCCCATTTGCACCTGGTCGAAAAAAAGAATGCCGTTGTTTATAATGCAGTGGTTAACCTGGAGCCCGGCCAGAGCACTGTACTATTGCTTGACGCCGAACAACAAAAGCTGATGCTTTCTGCCGCCACCTTTATAACCGAAGGACAGAGTCATAAACTCGTAGCGATGCAGAATATTAACGAGGCGCTTGACGAGAATGAAGCCCGCTCCTGGCAAAAGCTGCTAAGTGTAATGACGCACGAGATCATGAATTCCGTAGCGCCTATTGCTTCGTTAGCAGCCACACTTAAACAGCAACTGGAGTTGGGTACTGATCATTTCGCTTCTGCCAAGGACGACCTGGAGCTGGGCATTGAAACGATACAGCGGAGAAGTGAGGGCCTGATGCAGTTTGCAGCAACCTATCGTACTTTAAACAAAATTACCAGTTCGGGTAAACAATTGTTCCTGGCAGGCGATCTTTTTGAAAACGTATTGCAATTACTGGGGCCCAGGCTGGACCAACGGGCTATCCATGCCGATATTATTTTAAAAGACCCTTTACTGAA
>JBQGCI010000310.1:0-5972 GCA_052038405.1 Acinetobacter pittii | reverse complement strand
GGCTTAGCCTGGAGTGGAAAGCCCGAGAGAGATAAAACACTGATTTCAACACGTGGCGTCAGCCCTGGGTTCTTTGCTGCTTACGGTATGCAACTTATATCCGGAAAAAACTTTGTTACAACAGATAGTGCGCAAACTGATAATCCGAATATCATCATCACCCGCTCTTTAGAAAAGAAGATGGGTATGGGTAGTGCACTTGGAAAAAAAATATACTGGAACGGAGATAGTGAAGGAGGAAAATTTACAGTAATAGGTGTTGTAAATGATTATATATATGGCGACATGTATGCCCAACCCGATCCGGTTGTATTTTATGGTACCAACATGAGTAGTCTTACGAACCTGTATGTACGGTTAAAGCCCGGCGTGGATACCGAAGAGGCCATATTCACAATAACAGCAGCTATAAAAAAACATACCCCCTCCTACCCTGTTACGCACCACTTCGTTGATGAGCAGTTCGGCCAGCTGTTTCAGAACGAACAACTGATAAGCACCCTGTCTAAAGTTTTTGCGGCATTGGCTATTGTAATCTCCTGCCTGGGTTTATTTGGGCTTTCAGCCTATACGGCAGAAAAGCGGATAAAAGAAATCGGCATCCGCAAGGTGTTAGGAGCCAGTATTACGGAGATGACAAAATTGTTATCAAAAGAATTTTTTCTGCTGGTGGCTATTTCCTGTTTGATCGCCTTCCCGGTAGCCTGGTTGCTTATGAACCAGTGGCTCCAAAACTATCCATACCGAACCGAAGTCAACGCCTTGGTTTTCCTGATTGCCGGGGGCCTGGCTATGTTGTTAACAATATTAACGGTAAGTTTTCAATCCATTAAAGCCGCTATTGCTAACCCCGTAAAAAGTTTAAGAAACGAATAATCTGATACCTGATTATGATTAAAAATTATATTAAGACAGCGTGGAGAAACATAAGAAAGTATAAGCTTCATACCACCATTAACGTACTGGGTATGTCGGTTGCTTTTTTATGTAGTATCTTTTTGTTCCTGGTGGCATACTATGAATTCTCGTTCGATAATTTTCATCAAAACAAATCTTCCGTTTTTAAAGTATATAATTTCTACAGCGACGAACGGGGAGATATCGGTCCCAGGCGCTCCGCAACGATGGGATTACCGGTAGCTCCGGCCTTGAAAATGGAAGTTCCCGGCGTCGAGCTGGCCACGCGCTACAAGAACGGCAATGGTGCCGTAACGTATAAAGGCAAAGAGATCAACCTGCAATTAAACTATGTGGACAATGACTTCTTTCGCATTTTCACATTCCCGGTAATATCGGGTAATGCCCGGGCGCCGTTGGCAGATGTAGGTAATATTGTAATGAGCGAATATGCAGCTGAGGCTATTTTTGGAAAAGAAGACCCGATAGGTAAAGTATTAAAAGTAAATGTGGATGGCTCCCTGCAAAACCTCGCCGTTTCAGCAGTATTAAAAGACTTCCCCGATAACTCTTCTGTAACCTATGACTTGCTGGTCAGAACAGAATTAAGACCCGGCTACACAGCGATCAAAGAGCGTTGGAATACACAGGATCATGATGTTTATATTCAACTGGCACCCGATATATCTGCCGCAGAGGTAGAAAAACGCATCCGTCCTGTTGTTGAAAAATACCGCGCTACCGATATATATGAAATGAAACAGAGAGGTGCCAAACCTGATGAAAATGGCGATATTATAGCGTTGCGGTTACTACCCCTCTCCCAGGTTCACTTCGATACTGAAAAAGGTACCGGGCCTGTAACAGCCAAAAGTTATTTGTACACTTTATTAACAGTGGGGCTTTTAATACTGATTATTGCGGTGTTCAACTTTGTCAACCTGAATATTGCGCAGGCATTTACCCGTGTTAAAGAAGTAGGGGTACGCAGAAGTTTAGGAGCAGGCAAGAGACAGATATTTTTGCAGGTATGGGGCGAAAGTTATATGGTCTGTCTTATATCAGTGATCATCGGTGTGACGGCGCTTAGCATTTGCATTAAACCAATCAATCAGCTATTAAAGCAACGCATCACGCTTAACTATTTATTTCAACCCCTGCCAATACTTTGCATTTTATTGCTCATTGTACTGGTGTCTTTAATGGCGGGAGCTTATCCGGCAACTGCCGTTTCCCGGTTAAGCACTATTAACGTATTAAAAGGAAATGTCACTGTAAAGCGTCCCGGCATTTTCAGAAATGCCCTGATTGTTGTACAATTTGTAATGGCCTGCCTGTTAATGGTTTCAGGTTTAATTGTTTTCAGGCAATTTGAATATATGCGGACACAACCGTTAGGCTTCAGCCAGGAGTCGGTAATCAGTGTTCCGATTTCACACCCCGAAAGAGGCAAAACAATTATTTCCAGTCTCCGGGCACAACTGGCAGCGCAACCGGCAATAGAAAGCATTACCGGAAGTGATATCAATTTCGGCCTCGGAAAGGATGGCGGCACCTCCAGGGTTTCCTCAGGATTCGATTATAACGGGCGGCTGATCCGCACCAATGTTATCACAGTAGATTATGATTTCCTGAAAACAATGGACATACCATTATTGTCCGGAAGAGATTTTAGCAAAAAATTCGGTACCGATACTTCCAGAAATGTAATCGTAACCGAAAGCATGTCCCGTTCTTTTGGTGTAGAAAATCCCTTGGGTCTTTCGTTTATTACCGATAGTTCAGAACCCAGGTCTACCATCATCGGCATTATTCCCGATTTCCACCTGTACTCACTTCATGAAGAGAAGAAGCCGTTATCGGTTTACCTGGCCGGCGACCATGCAGACTTCATAGACTATGCATTAATAAAAGTCAAAAATCACCACCCGGAAATTACCATGAACTTAATCAAGGATGCTTACAAAAAAGCGGATCCGGGAGCCGATTTCAATGGCTCATTTATCGACGAAAACATAGGCAGGTGGTATAACAAAGAAAAAAACTTTTCTAAAATACTGGGTATTGCCACCAGCGTGGCTACGCTTCTATCCTGCCTGGGGTTATTTGCCATGTCGGCGTTAATGATCGGGCAAAGGGTCAAAGAAATAGGAGTCAGAAAGGTCCTGGGAGCTTCGGTTCAAAATATTGCCGCCTTACTATCCAAAGACTTCCTGATACTGGTAGTATTGGCAGTGGCTATTGCGGCACCATTGAGTTGGTGGCTGATGAACAAGTGGTTATCAGATTTCCCCTACCGCATAGCAATCAGTTGGTGGTTTTTTGCGGCAAGTGGCATAATCGCATTAGCTGTAGCCATTATTACCATTAGCTTACATACCATCAAAGCAGCCATTGCCAACCCGGTGAAGAGCTTAAGAAGTGAATAATTATTGGATAACCAGTA
Organism: Acinetobacter pittii; assembly: GCA_052038405.1. Lineage (GTDB taxonomy): Bacteria > Bacteroidota > Bacteroidia > Chitinophagales > Chitinophagaceae > Niabella. The sequence continues at coordinate 2,629 of JBQGCI010000310.1, read as the reverse complement.
AGAATATAAACTAAACATCACAACTCCTATTAAATGTTAGAACTGAAAAAAATATACAAGTGGGTCAACAACGGTAACCAGCGCATCTTTCTTTTAAAAGACATCAATCTTACGATCAACGAGGGTGAATTTGTTTCTATTATGGGGCCGTCAGGATCGGGTAAGTCTACCTTATTGAATGTTATCGGTATGCTGGATGGGTTTGACGAGGGAGGCTATGAGTTTCTGGGTGAGCCGGTACACTCGCTTAAGGAAAAACAAAGAACCCATTTATACAAACAGCATATAGGCTTTGTATTCCAGGCATATCACCTGATAGATGAATTAACGGTTTATGAAAATATCGAAACACCGCTACTGTATCAAAACGTAAAAGGCAGTGAGCGTAGGGCGATGGTAGCCGATATACTCGATCGTTTTAATATCGTAGCTAAGAAAGACCTGTTCCCGGCACAGCTGTCGGGCGGCCAGCAACAGCTGGTAGGTATTGCGCGCGCATTGATTGCCCGGCCGAAATTATTACTGGCAGACGAACCTACCGGTAACCTTAATTCCAAACAGGGCGAAGAGATCATGGGACTATTTACTCAACTCAACAAAGAAGGCACGACTATTATACAGGCCACCCATTCAGAGAAAAATGCGACCTATGGCAACCGTATCATCAGCCTGTTGGATGGAATGATTGAAAAGTAACAGATGCAAGGCGGAATATTTAAAACTGAAGAATTACAATGAAGGATCAACTGAAGATATGGCTACTATCAGTCTTTTTATGTATCAGCTCTTTGATCAATGCTCAAAAAGCAATGACCCTGGAACAATGTATTGATACCGGCATCCGGGAAAATTTTGACGTGGAGCAAAGACGCATTGCCGCAAAATCGGAACAACTGGAATATAAACAAAGCAAGCTCAACCTGCTGCCTGATCTCAACGGAAATGCAGGTCATGGATTCAACCAGGGACGCAGCATTGACCCTTTTACGAACGCACCCGTCACGCAATCGTTCAACTCCTCCAACTTTAGTTTGGCCAGTGGCCTTGTTTTATTCAGCGGGCTATCCAGAATGAATAATATCAGGCGGACCCAACTCAGCTGGAAGGCTGCACAAATGGAACTTCAACAGGAAAAAGACAACCTGGCGATTAATATCACCCTTGCCTACCTGCAAGTGTTAAGTCTTACCGAACAGGCCAAACTGGCAGAAGACCAGGCCCAACTATCCTTACAACAGGTAGACCGGCTGAATATACTCAATAGAGAGGGGGCTATAAAACCTTCAGAATTATCTGATCTTAAAGGACAATTCGCCAATGACCGGCTTTTTATTGCCGATAATAAAAACAACCTGGGCAATGCCCGTTTGAGCCTGTTCCGGTTAATGAATATCCCCTACGATTCTACAATCACTTTTGAACCCACGGACAGTCATTTGCCTGTGGCCGACACCAGGGGATCAGGCAGTATTTACCAGGCGGCCCTGCAGCAACTGGCCCTGGTTAAAGCAGTTGATCTAAGAACTTTCAGCTCCGTAAAATCCGTGCAGATGGCCAGGGGCGGGCTCTGGCCTACATTAAGCCTGGGGGGAAACGCATATACGCAATATTCCAGCGTAGCCAGGCAGAACCAACTTCAAAGCACCAGCTTCAGTCAAACAGAAGACTATGTGGCGCTCAATGGACAACAGTATCCCTTATTCGTTAAACAGGACAATTACCTGGCAAGCTCCATTCCCTATGGTACACAACTTAACAATAACCTGAATTCTTCGCTCAGTGTAACCTTAAGCATTCCTATCTTTAATGCATTACAACAACGCAACAAAATAAAACAGGCACAGCTGCAGGTGAAACGTAATGCTACCATAGCAGCTGATACCAAAAGACAGCTACAACAGGATATTGATGTTGCTACACTAAACATGCAGACAGCAATCGAAAAATATGAGACGCTATTGCAACAGGTAGCCGCTTACAAGGAATCTTTTGAAGCCGCTGAGGCAAGATTCAATGAGGGTGTAGGTAATTCCATTGATTATCTGACAGCTAAAAACAACCTCGACCGTGCGAACAGAAACCTGGTAAATGCCCGGTACGATTATATTCTGAGAAAGAAAATACTTAATTTCTATAGCAACAATACATTCTAACTCATCCGCTTTGATTGCCTTCAACAATTGCGATAATTACTTCATTCTATCAGCTAAAGTATGGTGGCGCGCTCGAATACTATCCAAGCTCCTGCAAATATTTACCGGATGATGTCGCCCTTTAAACGTAACAGCTCGGTTTCAGCCAGTTTAAGGTTATAGCGGGCGGTAATCAGCCGGTCATATGCTTGTGCCAGACTCAGCTGTGCCTCTCTCAATTGTACCAGCGTAGCCGCGCCCAGCTTATAGGTTTCAAATACTATAGCCACATTCTCTTCGGCCAACGCAATGCTTTCTTCTTCCAGCTTTAAGAATTTCTGCTGCTGCTGGTAGTCTTTAAAAGCGTTGATTACCGAAAGATGGATCAGCGAACGCTGGTTTTCATAACTTAATTCCTGCAGATTAACAGCTAACCGGTCCTGCCTGATTTGCCTGCGCACACTAAACTGGTTAAAGATGGGGACCGTTGCGGTAAA
>JBQGCI010000309.1:0-14152 GCA_052038405.1 Acinetobacter pittii | reverse complement strand
CACAAGACTGTTTGCGAAGGTCTTTAAAAGTGGCGCCCTGTACAATCGGAAAAAGGTTCTGCGTATAGCCATACTTGTCAGGTGTGGCATTAAACTGTGCCAGGCACCGGTCTAACCAGCGGTGCGTTAACTGCAAACTTTTATGGGCATAATTATACTCGCTGCCCCCGGGCGGACATTCATCAAAGGCCATAATGATATCGCCTCCTATACTTCGTTGTATATCCATCACCCGTTCGGGAGTAAAAAGATGCCTGCTTCCATCTATATGCGACTGAAAAGTGACCCCTTCTTCTTTGATCTTCCTGGTTCCGGCAAGAGAAAAAACCTGGTACCCACCACTATCTGTTAAAACAGGCCGGTCCCAATGATTAAACTGGTGCAACCCGCCCGCTTTTTCCAACACTGCTGTTCCTGGTCTCAGGTACAGGTGATAGGTGTTGCCCAGGATAATCTGGGCCTGTACTTCTGTCTTTAGCTGCTGTTGTGTAACAGCCTTTACACTGCCAATGGTACCCACAGGCATAAATATGGGTGTTTGAATTTTTCCGTGATCGGTAGTTATTTCACCAGCCCTTGCATGGGAGGTACTGTCTTTATATTGAAGATCGAAACTCAGTGTTGCCATTGCCGCAAAAGTAATCAGATTACAGCAGTTGGTCATTGCAACCTGCAGGAATTACTAACTTTATTGACCGCAACTATGTTCTTATTGAAATTACCGGGTAATGTTTGCCGCTGTAATTATACGGTGAAATACGGGCGATTCCCCTAAAAGCAGCATTTTCACCGAAAAGGCAATATCATAAATGATCAAAAGCATAAATTGTGATTAATCCCCGGCAACAGGAAGAAGCCGGGAGGCCGTCGTTGGGATACCGCATACCTTTTGACCCGGTAAGCGCGCGTATTTCTTTGGTGATTATATTTGCCGATATGTTTTCCACTACGGCGCAGCTAATTTTGATTTTATTGATTTTTGTAACAGCAGTACTATTCTTCTATTATCTGTTTTTCTTTACCCGGCTGGCATTCTTTAAAAACAAACCAGTAACCGCATCATCCGGGCTTCCACCGCTCAGCACCATTGTTTGCGCTAAAAATGAACAATACAACCTGGAAAAAAATATTCCCCAACTGCTGCAACAGCAGTATAACGAACCATGGGAACTTTTGCTGGTAAATGACAATTCTGAAGACGATACGAGGCATGTTATGCAATGGATGTCGAGGAATTCCCCCCGGCTCAAAATAGTCAATATAGAAAGAAAGAATAAAGAGAGCGTAGGCAAGAAATATCCTTTATCCATCGGCATAAGAGAGGCTCAATACGATCACCTTTTATTAACGGATGCAGACTGCCTGCCGGTTTCTACCCGGTGGGCTGCAAAAATGGCGAGTGCTTATCAACCGGGTGTTGATATTATTTTAGGTTACGGCCCTTATGAAAAGCATCCGGGTTTTCTTAATAAGGTAGTCCGGTTTGAAACCTTTCATTCCGCATTGCAATACCTTTCCTATGCATTGGCAGGCCATCCGTATATGGGAGTAGGGCGCAACCTGAGTTATAAAAAAGAGCTCTTTACACAGCATAAAGGATTTGCTTCTATCAATCATATCCCCGGCGGAGACGATGATCTTTTTATCAGTAAGGCCGCTACCAAGTCCAATACCGCTATTATGATTGACACAGACGCCCACACCATGAGCGTGCCTAAAAAAACATGGACCGCCTGGAAACATCAAAAAACGAGACATTACAGTACCTCTAAATATTATAAGCCGAAACATAAATTTTTACTGGGATTATACAGCCTGTCGCAATTTTTATTTTACCCGCTTCTTTTGATTACTGCTTGTTTTTTCAGCTGGCAAATCGCGTTAATGGTGCTTACGTTGAAATCTGCTGTTCAATACCTCGTTTTTTCAAAAGCTATGAAGAAATTAAATGAGCAGGATCTGACCGGATGGATATTTTTGCTGGATCTCTGGATGATGGTTTACTACCTGCTATTTGTAAATACCCTCTGGAAAAGAGAAAAAAAAACATGGTAGCGGCTTTGCAATTGATAAAGCCATTCCTTTTTTGAGATAGGCACCCTCAATCAATAACTACTAAGGCGCCAGCCTATGCTTCCACCCCGCAATTCGAAAGTCAATGTGGATGAGTGAATCTTTGGCTGAGATCGACAGTAAAGGTCTCCGGCTTTGGGGCGTGCGCAAAATACAGTCCACCTGCCCTTCGCCATTGCTGCTGATAGCCACAAAAGAAAAAAATAATGGGTCAAAATTCTTGCCATTTGAGATCAGTTGTAAACATCGCTATTATTTTCAACAGGCTCACCGGCTCGGGCGATTAAAGGCCCCGGGAAGGGGGTTGCATAAAATATTTTATGTAGGTTTGTTTTAATGGAAATTGTGCTCAAATATTTTACCGAATTTACCGACACACAGTTACGGCAAATAGCGTCATTAAAGAATCTGTATACCGACTGGAATGAAAAAATCAATGTTATCAGCCGTAAAGATATCGACAGCCTTTATGAGAAACATGTACTGCACTCCCTGGCTATAGCAGCTGCATTTAGGTTCGATGAGGGTGCAAAAGTGGTGGACCTGGGCTGCGGGGGTGGATTCCCCGGCATTCCGCTGGCCATACTCTTTCCCGGCGTTCATTTTCACATGGTAGACAGTATTGCCAAAAAGCTGAAGGTTGTAGCAGGGGTTGCCGAAGCTATCGGCCTCAAGAATATCTCTGTTCAGCATTCCCGCGTAGAAGATATTAAAGATAAAAAATTCGACTACGTGGTGTCCCGGGCTGTTGCCCCATTACAGGATCTTTGGCGCTGGGGCAAACCCCTTATACAAAAGACCGGTAATGCGCCCCGCGGTGAAGGGGTTCCTGCGCCCGGGCTTATTTGCCTGAAAGGCGGCGATCTGGCCCAGGAGATACAGGAAAGTGGCACCAAGCCTTATGTAACGGCTATTAAAGACATTTTCGAAGAACCATTTTTCGAAGAGAAGTATATTCTCTATGTACCTAAGTGATCATAGCTTATACATCGTTAACCAATGGAGCAACTGATTCAACATCTTAAAACTTATTACCCCTTAAGTGATGAAGCGAGCGAAGCGCTGGGCAACTGCCTGGAGGAAAAATGTTTTGCCAAAAACGACTACCTGATCAAAGCTGGCAGGGTATGCCGGTATTTTTATTTTATGGAACGCGGAGCTTTGCGTGGATTTTATAACCTGAACGGGAAAGAGATCACGCATTGGTTTGGTTTCGAGAACACTTTTATCACTTCCTTCCACAGCTATATAACAGAACAACCTTCAGTGGAAAACATTCAATTTATGGAAGGAAGTATTATGTGGGCTATTTCAAAAAAAGACCTTAGCGGCTTGTTTGACCGGTATCACGAACTGGAGCGCCTGGTACGTATTATCTATGAAAACTATTATATACGATTAGAAGAACGCTATGTAAACGCCCAGTTTAAAACCGCAGCCGAATTGTATAGCGACCTGATGAAAAAATCGCCCCATATATTAGAACGCGTACCATTGGGCTATGTATCATCCTACCTGGGCATGACGCAGGAAACCCTGAGCCGGATCCGGAAACTGCATTAACAAATCCCCTGATAGTTTTTGATAAATATCAAATCGGGAGCCGCCCGGTAGCCATTAGCTTTGTTTCAACAAAAAATAAACATGGAAACAAAGTATTATCAAAAACCTTCCGGTGCTTTTATCGGCGCCTCATGGATGGCGCTTCTTATCGGTTTCACTGCTTATATTATTGGCTTATGGAACGCAGAAATGCAACTGAATGAAAAAGGCTACTATTTTACCGTATTAATGTTTGGGCTCTTCGCTGCCATATCCCTTCAAAAAGCAGTACGTGACCAACTGGAAGGCATCCCTGTTACCAACCTGTATTACAGTATTGCCTGGTTTGCGACTATATTATCTGTTGTGTTAATTACCGTGGGACTTTGGAATGCAGATATCACACGCAGCGAAAAAGGATTTTATGCCATGTCCTTTATACTGAGCATATTTTCGGCCATCGCGGTGCAAAAGAACACCAGGGACGCCAGGACTGCCGAAAACAAGGCCATTAACTATCAAAATGACCATCAGACTCTCTAGGCGCTTGTCATATACCTTCAAAGCGCACTATTAGCACTCGATCCGCCGTTGCGAACTTCGGCTGCATCACACTCTGATAATTATACGATCAAAAAGCCTTTGCGTATTTGCTGCCAAAGGCTTTCTGTAAAATGTATGGCTGTTATTTATTCTGTAAATCCAGTTTGATCTGTAATTCAGTAAACTGTTTGGCATCGATGGCTGCCGGTGCATCTAACATTACGTCTCGACCACTGTTATTTTTAGGGAAAGCAATAAAATCGCGGATACTTTCACTACCACCTAAAATGGAGCAGAGCCTGTCGAAGCCAAATGCAATACCACCATGCGGCGGCGCACCATATTCGAACGCTCCTAACAGGAAGCCAAATTTATGTTGTTGCTCTTCAGTATCCATACCCAGCGCTTCAAACATTTTCTGCTGTAACTCTTTCTGGTAGATACGGATACTTCCACCGCCAATTTCGTTTCCGTTCAGCACCATATCATAGGCATTGGCCTTGATATTGGAGTACGGGTGTTTCAGGTATTCTGCTGCATTCTCAATAACCGGATTATTATTGATCATCGTATCGATGTCAGAAGGTTTGGGAGACGTAAACGGATGGTGCCTGGCTACCCAGCGGTTTTCGTCTTCAGCATACTCAAACAGCGGGAAGTCCAATACCCAAAGTAATTTAAACTCATCATCTTTTCTGAAGCCCAGTCGTTTGCCCATTTCCAAACGAAGCTCACTGGTAGCCTTGCGGGTACGCTCTTCAGCGCCTGCCAATATTAAAACCAGGTCACCGGCTTTTGCTCCGGCGGCATCGGCAATAGCTTTTAATTTTTCCTCGCTGTAAAATTTATCGACACTGCTTTTATAGGTACCATCGGCATTACATTTAATAAATACCAGACCCTTCATACCAATTTGCGGACGTTTCACCCACTCTGTCAACTCATCCGTTTGCTTACGTGTATATTCACTGCAGCCGGGTACAGCAATAGCAATAACCGTTTCTGCTGCATCAAATACCTGGAAACCGGCACCATCTACCAGGTGGGCATTTTCTTCTTTATCAGCAAACACATGCTTGGGATATTTGATATTAAGCAGCTTCATGCCAAAGCGAATATCCGGCTTATCGTTACCATATTGCCACATCGCTTCCTGCCAGCTCATACGCGCTACCGCTTCACTATAATCAATACCTTTCACTGTTTTGAAAATATATTTGATCAGATTTTCAAACATGTTCAGCACATCTTCCTGCTTCACGAAAGCCATCTCACAGTCGATCTGTGTAAACTCAGGCTGGCGATCGGCACGCAGGTCTTCATCCCTGAAGCATTTTACGATCTGGTAATACCGGTCGTAACCACTTACCATCAATAATTGCTTAAAGGTTTGGGGAGACTGTGGCAATGCATAAAATTCACCCGGGTTCATCCGGCTGGGCTCTACAAAATCCCTGGCGCCTTCGGGTGTGGATTTAATCAGGAACGGCGTTTCAATATCCATGAAATTTTGCTGATGCAGGTAGTCGCGTGTAGCCCTGTTAACAGCATAACGTAGTTCCAGGTTTCTCTTTACCGCATTACGGCGCAGGTCCAGATAACGATATTTCATGCGCAGGTCGTCGCCACCATCAGTGTCATCCTGTATCGTAAAAGGCGGTGTAACGCTTTTATTCAGAATAGTGAAGCTTTCTACCAGCAACTCAACATCACCCGTAGGAATATTTTTATTCTTATTGCTGCGTTCGTTTACCTTTCCTGTAGCCTGCAGCACAAATTCACGGCCCAAAGGATTTTCGTCCAATTGTGTGTTTAGTGCTTCGGAAAAAAGCAATTGAGTGATCCCATAGCGGTCCCTCAGATCCACAAAAGTGATACTACCGAATTTACGAACGGTTTGCACCCAGCCAGCCAGGGTAACTTCTTGATTTACGTCAGCGGCTCTTAATTCACCACAGGTATGCGTACGAAACATGAAATATTTGAAATTTATAATTTGAAATGCCTTTTACGGGCTGCAAATATACCATCCTTAACGGATTAAAATCCGTCAGCAGGTGTTTTTGCATTAAGAATCGCGGGATATTTAGCCCAATACACCAATCAAGCCCACTGGAGTAACAACAATTAATAATTGATTATCATCATATTAAGTAAGTTTAGATAAATTATAAGCAGCACAGTTCCGTGCTTCCGGCAGGAATGTATTGGATAGAACCGGGTATCCCGGCATATTTTTTATACGAACTAAATGATTGCAATCGGGTATTTTTTGCAGTAAAACTGTATTTTGTAGTAATAAGTTATGCGTGTCAATAAAAAAGAAGCGAGGTTATTAGAGGAAGCCATCCATCAATGGCAAAAAGATGAATTGCTCGACGGTCCGAAGGCCGACGAACTTAAAAAGTCGATCTCCTCTTACAGAAATGAGTTTGATTCGGTAGCATTTTACGCAACTATAGCTGCTGTGTCTTGTGCTTTGCTGGCCTTTGGTGCCCTGGTGCTGGATGAAAAATGGATAGAACGTCTCCGGAAGCTATTCGCATTTTCCGAAATTTTTATAGGATTTTTGTTTGGTGGTATAGCTGTATTGCTTACCTGGATCGCTAAAAGAAGAAAACGAAAATACGCTTACGCATCCCTTGCTAATGAAAGCTTTACTGTCTTAGTAGCATTAACCCTGGGTATATCTGTCGCTTATTTTACAAGAAGCTTTCAACCTACCTACTATTATTATGGTATAGGTATTTTCATTGCAGCTGTATTGTATGGTTTTTGGGCCGTATATCTCGATTCCAAAATTTTATGGACCTGTATGTTGCTAGCCCTGGTCAGCAGCTGGGCTACCCAAACCTACGCATGGTCAACGCCCCCTTCTCACTCCTACTTTTTAGGAATGAATTATCCTTTAAGGATGGCCTTATTCGGTGTTTTGATGGTATTTCTCTCATTGCTCACCCAACAGCCATCATCTACCAAAAGATACTTTAACCTCTCCTGGTATGCCAGTTGGATCTTTCTGCTGCTTTCCGCACTCTTTCTCTCTGTGTCCGGAAATTTAAATTATGATGTATGGTCGGCCATCAAACAGGGAAAGCTGTTTATGTGGGCCATAACTTATACGCTGCTTTTGATCGGCATTTTGGTGTATGCGGTGAAGCAGAAAGACGAAACCCTCAGAGATATCACCATCGTGTTTTTTCTACTCAATATCTATACGCGTTATTTTGAATACTTCTGGGACCGCACCAACAAGGGATTATTTTTCGCATTACTGGCGCTTTCGTTCTGGTTAATTGGTAAAAAAGCGGAGCAGCTACGCAAGCGGCTTTCTGAATAGAGGAGATTGCTTGAATGCGCCCGGCAGCTGGTATTTAAGCCCGAAGAAACGGGGGAAGTAAAGATTGTACAGAGCATTCTATTGGCCGAAAATGAAGTCCACAGAATGGCCACCAACCACGAAACTAAACATAAAACCCAGTCCTATATTGGAACCGGCACTGGCGTTCTCCCAAGACATTGCGTATTAAAATTAGAGGAGGGTCAACCCCGCAGCCGGTCTTTTAACCGCGAATAAGAGGCCGCAAAGATTGCGCAGAACTTTCTATGGACAGAAAAGAAGTGTACAGCATATGCAGCAGTCATGACGACTAAAACATAAAGCCCAATCCTATATTAGCACCAATGCTGGTGTTTTCACCAAAGCGCTGGGCGTTAAAATTAAGGGAGGGTAACAATGAAATGCTTTCCCCCAGCGGAACGCGGTATGCGGCTCCGAGTTTTAATAAAGCCCCACCGTCCAGGTACATTTTATCGAAATCATTTTTAATGTTCAACAAAGGAGCATATCCTACATCTAATATCAGCATTAAGCTATTTCTTGTGCCATTAGGATAATACCTGAAATCAGCAAAGATGGGCAAGGCCGCCATGCGGTGACCTTCCTCAAAATACCCGGCTGCAAAAGTACTGTCAGGTGTTGCCGCGTTGCGGTGCGCTTTGTACCGGGTAAACTGAACGCCCACGCCCAAACCAATAGACAAATGGGGATTCAGGAAAACGCCGTTAATCGTGCTGGCAGCAAAACCAACCGTTTTGATATAGGCGTCCCCAAATGCCAGTTCAGACGAGTCTACCGATTGTAAATATTGAGGCTCTGCAATATTGGTAATATTGAAATAACCTTTACCTTCTTTAGCCCTTAATTGGGCCAATACGATATGGCTGCACAATAATAAACAGCCCAGAAGTGCTGATTTAAAAATATTCATGAAGGATAGGGTTTGTACATTAAGATTGCCTTTAAAGGTATACTATTTTAATGAAACTAGGTACAAGACCTATTCAGACACATTTTTCCGAGTTTGGCCAGGACAACTAAGCGTATAAAGTGCTTCCGAATACAACGTAATGGTCAACTGGGGCCAAAGCATTATTGCACCGGCCTCCAAGGCCCGCGGAGCTCAATTTACCGGCGTGGGGGAAGCTATTTCAGCTCTCGATAGCAAGTAGCGGATCAACTTATTCCTGCCCGGTCTTCTATAAGATAAGCATTCCGGCCCGCAGCGTTACGGGATATTAATTCACTAAGGAAACCCGCGAGGAACAGTTGCATCCCTATAATAATAGTAGTTAATGCGATGTAAAAAGTGGGGCGGTTAGTAATGGCGTATTCGAAATGAATTAGCTTGGATACAATTAAGAACAGCGATGTGAGAAAACCTATTAAGAAAAAGATCATTCCCCACAAGCCAAAAAAGTGCATCGGTTTCTTGGAGAATTTTCCTACAAAGGTAATCGACATCAAGTCAAGAAAACCATTGATAAAGCGATCCCAGCCAAATTTAGTAACACCGTATTTTCGTTTCCGGTGCTCCACCACTTTTTCGCCGATCTTTCTAAAGCCCGACCATTTGGCTATTACCGGTATATAACGATGCATTTCGCCATATACTTCAATACTTTTAACTACTTTCCTGTTATACGATTTGAGGCCGCAATTGAAATCGTGCAGCTTTATTTTAGAAACCTTGCTGGTTACGGCATTAAAAAATTTGGAGGGAATATTCTTGGTTAGTGTGTTATCGTACCGAACTTTCTTCCAGCCACTCACCAGGTCATACTTTTCTTCTACAATCATCCTCCTCAACTCGGGAATTTCATCCGGACTGTCCTGCAAATCGGCATCCATGGTTATCACTACATCTCCCTGCGAAGCCCGGAAAGCTTCGTTTAAGGCGGCAGACTTACCATAGTTTCGTTGAAATTTGATGCCTTTGATGCTATCATTCTTAGCGCGCAACTCCTGGATCACATTCCAGGAATGATCCGTACTTCCATCATCCACAAAAATCACTTCGTAACTAAAGTTGTTATCGCGCATGACACGGGCAATCCATTCGGCCAGTTCCGGCAAAGATTCTTCCTCATTTAAGAGAGGTATAACAACTGAAATATCCATTACGAGTTTTTGTTGCGCAAATATAAAGCCCCGGAAGTTGCCATTGTAACAATAACACCGGTAAATAAATTGGAAAAGACTAAAATAGACAATTGAAAAGGTATATAATACTTACGGGTTTGCTGCGCTTCTGTTTCAATTTCGGCCGGGGTGCGGTCTTTAGCCGTTCTGAGCCGTTCTTGCTTGGCCTGCTGTACTACTACTTCTATTTCTTTTTCGTTCAATTTAAAATAAACAAATGTATAGAGCGCTAAAATCAAGGTAGCAGCCAACACGCACCTGAATCCCTGCTGAAATAAATCCTTGAACTGCGCAGATGGGGTTTGCTTTGCAAAAGAGGTGATGCTCCAGACAATACCCAAACCAAAAATAACATAGCCCAAATAGTTCAAGGGCGAGGCCTCTTCGATCTTATTAAAATAAAAAACAACGGCCACCGCAACCATCGCCAGCCCTGTAATCAATCCTTTTATAGTAGCATTTAACGTCACAACTAATGATTTAATATAAGCCTGCCTTTATGATAAATACCCAAGGGCTTACCGGTAAACTTCTGACCGGTTAACGGCGTATTCTTGCTTTTGGAAACAATATCTTTCAACTCCAACACCCACTCCTGCTTAGGTAAAAATAAAGTAAGGGAAGCCTCGTTGCCTTCCGCAATGGTAGGAACCTGCATATTTAGGATGCGGCGCGCATTAATCGCCAGCAGTTCTACCCAACGATCCTGCGGGATCTCAGGCAAATGCGTATTCACGGTTGCATAAGTTGTTTGCAGGCTGACCATACCATTTTTGGCATATTCAAACTCCACCACCTTATGATCCTTATCCTGCGGTATATGATGTGAGGCAATACAATCAACCCAGCCTTCTGCCACGGCTTTCTGCAAAGCCCTCCTGTCTTTCTTACTTCTCAATGGAGGATTGACTTTCAGGTTGGCATCATAGCTAGTGATATCCTCATCACAAAAAACCAGATTATAGGGGGTTACCGAACAGGTTACCGCCACTTTCTTCTGGCGGGCTTCCTTTACCAGTTTTACAGAGCCCTCAGTACTGATTCCCGTTAAATGCAGGTTGGATTCGGCATAGGCAGCCAGCTTCACATTAGCGGCCACCGCAATCTCTTCGGCAATTTCAGGGCGCCCTGGTAATCCCATGCGGGTAGAAGTAATGCCCTCATGCATCAGTCCGTTGGGACTGATGCTTTTATCATCGGGCACCTGTATCAGTGCGCCGTTGAAAGATTTTACATACTGAAGGGCTTTTACCAGGATACCGGCAGATTGCAGGGATGATTTGCCATCGCTGAAAGCTACCGCGCCACTCAGTTTCATATCGTACATTTCGGCGAGGTCTTTTCCCTCAACGCCACGCGTTATGCTTCCGAGAGGATGAATACTCACGGGCAATTGCCTGGCCTTCTGCACTACATATTCTACCACCGATTTCTGATCAACAGCCGGCTTCGTGTTCGGTACCACGCAAACATCGGTATACCCTCCGGCGGCAGCCGCTGCCGCACCGGTTTCAAGGGTTTCCCGGAACTCGTATCCCGGGTCAGCGAAATCTGCAAAAAGGTCGATCCAGCCAGGAGAAACATGCACACCCGGTGTGTCTATTATCTTAGCACCCTTTGCTGCAATATCTTTATCAATTGAAATTATTTTGCCGCTGGCAATATGTATATCGGCAATTCGACCGTTGTGAGGCGATGTGGGGTCTGTAATTCTTGCCTTCTTAATGATAATGTTCATTAAGGTGCGAAGATAAGGCAATGAAATTTTAAAATTAATATTTGCAATTGACAGTGCACAAGATTTTTCATTTCTGCGTTTCTGCAGTCTGTTTCCAAGCTTTTCTGACAATACATCACCGGAAATATTTTGATGTCATTTCCCGCTTATGATCAACCATACGGTAAATGCAGAGAAAAATGAAAATTGTTATTCCAGGATATTGAAATTGCGCAAGATTTATATACATTTGCGTCCCTTCTGCTTTGCAGAGCTGAGTTCGGGACGTAGCTCAGCCCGGTAGAGTACACGTCTGGGGGGCGTGTGGTCGCAAGTTCGAATCTTGTCGTCCCGACATTTAAAAATCCGCTGTGTTAATTATTGACGCAGCGGATTTTTATTAGAGCGCCGAATCAATCAATCTCGTTTCATGCATCCTCACATACAACATTTAATCCGCTGTATTAATCTCGAAGAAAAAGAACAGACCGAACGTTACCAGATCAGCCAGGCGCATACATTGAGGTCATTAAAAGCAGAGGGATTGGCCCTGCACCCTATAGCTGTAACCCGTAAAAGTTTTGGGTACGCCGATTACCCCGAGATCAGCTTTCGCCTCCCTTATCCCGGTACCACCCATTTATTTCGTGATGGCGCGGCTATCGAATGTTTTAAGCAAGGGGAAGAACCGGTTAAAGGCATCATGATGAGCCTGGAAGGAAAAACCGGGGAATTCAGGTTATTCGCACCCGACTTTCCTGACTGGATAGAAGATGAAGGCGTGGGTATTAAGCTGGCACCGGATACGCGTACCAATAGCATTATGAAAGAGGCTTTAACGGGACTTGAAAGGAATAAGCAGCTTTTCCGCTTATTTGAAGAGCTGCATGGAGCGATTGCTACGGCATCCCGCACTCCTGCTTTCAGCACCAACCTTGCCTTTTTTAACAAGCACCTGAACCCCAGTCAGCAGCAGGCGGTATCGGCGATCACCGAAAATGAGCAACTGACTATTGTACACGGCCCTCCCGGGACGGGTAAAACAACCACCCTCATCGAAGCTATTCAGCAGCTGGTTAAGCGTGGCGAAAAAGTGCTGGTTTCGGCTCCAAGCAATGCCGCGGTTGACAATATTTGCAAAGGTTTACTCCAAAAAGGCATACAGTTACTGCGGGTGGGCAATGCCGGTAAAACCGATGAAGCCATTTTTATGCACACACCTGAAGGCAAACTCAGCAATAGTAAAGCCCAGAAAGATATTCGTCAGTTAAAATTAAGAGCAGAAGAATTCAGGCGAATGGCCTTAAAGTACAAGCGAAATTTCGGTAAAGCAGAAAGAGAGCAGCGAAACCTGTTATTTAAAGAGGTTAAAAATATCAGGAACGAAATAAAGCAGTTGCAGCATTATAACGAAGAAAAGTTATTTACCGAAGCGCAGGTAATTGCAGGCACACCCATTGGCCTGCACGACGCAGGCCTGGAAAAGATCGCATTCCACTATCTTATTATAGACGAAGCCGGACAGTGCATTGAGCCCCTGGCCTGGTGCCTATTTCCTTTGGCTCCTAACATAGTACTGGCGGGAGACCACCAGCAGCTCCCCCCTACCGTTTTAAGCAGCGCTGCGGTGAAAGCCGGGTTTAATCGTTCGATCCTGGAAATTGCTATTGATGCCATTCCCGCGGTTCACCTGCTCAACATACAATATCGCATGAAGCCGGTAATTGCCGGATTTAGCAGCCAATATTTTTACAACGGATTACTACTATCCGCGTCCCACCTGGTAAACGAGGCCACTCACCTCACTTTTATTGATACGGCGGGCTCTGGCTTGAACGAAAGTAAAGGTCCTGATGGCAGCAGCTTGCAAAATGAAGGCGAACTGAATATTGTACAGCAACTTCTGCAGGGCGGAGAAATAATTGCTGAAAATGCTGCATTCATTTCCCCTTATGCCGGCCAGGTTCTGATGGCCAAAGACAAACTGCCCCAAACCCTGCGCATCAGCACCATTGACAGCTTCCAGGGACAGGAAAAATCTGCTATTGTGCTGTCTCTGGTAAGAAGTAATGAAGACTGCGAAATTGGATTTTTAAAAGATTACAGGCGTATGAATGTTGCTGTTACCAGGGCTAAGGAGATGCTTATAGTTATAGGAGACAGTGCTACTATTGGCGCTGATCCGTTCTACAACGCGTTTCTTCAATATATAGAACAACATGGCGTCTATCGTACGGTATGGGAATTTGATATAAGCTGATGCAGGCGAAAGCTCGCAGCCGGTGTCCAGGACTGTTGTTTTTTAACTGTAAATACCTCCCGGCACCTGCTGCATTTTAACTTATTAATAATCATCCTTATAAATAAATCTACAAGAATATTTTTATTTTTTTCCAGCCAATAAAAAGTTAAAAGCCTTGAAAATGGCAATTGGAGCAAAATTTGATACGTTGAACTGGGTACGAAAGCTTTTGTAACGTTACATTTGCTTAGCAATCTCAAATTAACTTTCTTATACATCCAAACAAAACCAAATGAAAAATTTGCTATCACTTGTTGCAGTAATTGTAGTGCTGGCTTCGTGTGGCAAAACAGACATAACCCCGGAACAAAAAGAGCCTCTTAAACTGGATATCGATCAGTTCGTAGGATTTATCGGCAAGAAATACTATACGCTTCAGTCTGTATTTGAAAACACGAACATTGCCATTACAGATTCACTGGGACATAAAAAAGCCATCGTACCTGTACTAGACAAGGAGTCTCCCAACCCCAATTTTGTATGTGAGTTGACG
>JBQGCI010000308.1:0-3609 GCA_052038405.1 Acinetobacter pittii | reverse complement strand
AGTATGTACAAGATGGCGACGGCTTTGGGAATACCATTTTTGTCCTTTCGGAATTTGAAGGATATGGTATGCTTGACGGGTCGGTAAGAAAAACATTCTTTAATAATAAGCTTGATGTTACTGCCGGTGTAAGGAACCTGCTTGATGTTACTGACCTTACATCAACCACAGCGGCCGGCGGTGTAGGAATACATGCCGGAGGCTCTACGGTACAGTCAATGGCTTATGGGCGCTCCTACTTTTTAAAACTTACGTATAATCTCAATTTTAACTAATTAAACCATAATCATGAAAAAAAGTTTCATTTTTCTATTATCTGTAGCAACGATTGCCTTTACATCATGTAGTGATGATGATTTTCAGGGCTATGTACCACAAGGCCCGGTTGAAGGTGCATTACTTCAGCCGCAAACAGGAGGGCCAAGCCAGGCTAACTCTGTATACATTGACCTTAGCGCCGGAGGAATGGTAGCTGCACAAAGGACATCATGGGATCTTGGATTTTACTCAGGAGCTGATTTCAGGGTAGTGCTTAACAGCTCTCTTAAAATGTCGGCCAAGCAATTAGAGACTACTAACATTGATGCTGTAGTAGCTCCTGACGAAAGTATGCTTATAGCTCAGGGCCAGGGTAATGCTTCACAAATTGATGATCCTTCAGGAAACATTAATATCACTGCAATAGCAGCTGTTTCAGCTAATGATGCTGATAATAAAGTTTACCTTATCAACCTTGGTAATGGACCGGCTGCTACTGCACCGGCTGTAGGTGCTGAAGGTTCTGCTTCAGGCCCACATAGGGGTTGGAAAAAAGTTAGGGTTTTAAGGAGTGGCTCAGGGTATAAAATCCAGTATGCCGATATTAATGCTACAACGCACCAGGAAGTTGTAGTAAATAAAGATGCTGCTTTCAATTTCTCATTTTTTAGCCTTACAACTAATAGCGTAGTTGCTGTAGAACCGCAAAAAGCAGCGTGGGATCTTGTATTCACTACCTTCACTAACGTTATTAGCATGGGTCCTGCTCCGGTACCTTACTACTATGCTGACTTTGTACTTACCAACACTAAAGGTGGTGCAACATCGTATCAGGTAATGGTTGCTGATGGCCTTACTTATGAATCATTTGACATTGACGATGTAGTGAACGCAAGTTTCAGTACTGACCAAAGAGCGATAGGGTCTAACTGGAGGGGTACAAGCGTTACAGGCCCTGACGGATTCCCTGTATCGCAGTTTGTACTGAGGACAGACCGCTTTTATGTAGTTAAAGATACTGAAGGGAACATTTACAAAGTAAGGATGACCGGCGGTGCAAACCAGGCTGGCGAAAGGGGCTTCCCTGCATTCCAATACGAGTTGTTAAATTAATTTCCATAGTAAAGTTAGTTTGTTTTTGTGTCCCGGCTTAGGCCGGGATTTTTTTATTTAAGAAAATTTACGACTAAAAAAGAAAATAATCTTATATTTATTATTTTTGTAGCATGTATGCATTGATCGATTGTAATAATTTCTATGTTTCATGCGAACGGGTCTTTAAGCCCGATTTGCGGAATAAGCCTGTTGTGGTTCTTTCCAATAATGATGGTTGTATTATATCCCGCAGCGAGGAAGCTAAGGAATTGGGCATAGGTATGGCAGTACCCGAATTCAAGATACGGCCGTTGCTTAAGGAAAAAGGGGTGACAGTATTTTCTTCCAACTATCCGTTATATGGCGATATGAGCGCCAGGCTCATGGAAACCATGCGGGGTTTTACGCCTAATGTTGAGGTATATAGCATAGATGAAGCCTTCCTGGATTTTAGTGGTATACATGTAAATAATTTCAGGGAGTATGGCACGGAAATGAAAAACCGCGCCTGGAACTGGCTGAGCCTGCCTATTGGCGTGGGTATAGCGCCCACACGTGTACTGGCTAAAGCGGCCAACCATATAGCTAAGAAATTTCCGGAAGAAACCAGCGGTGTTTATGTTGTAGATACCGATGAGAAACGCTTAAAAGCCCTAAAATGGCTGAAGGTGAGTGCAGTATGGGGTATAGGCCACCGTATGGCAAAAAAGCTGGTTGCTAAAAACATATTGACAGCCTATGATTTTATACAGCCACATAACGAAGCCTGGATTAAAAAGGAGTGGGGGGTAGTAGGCCTGCGTATAAAGTATGAACTGGAGGGAAAGTCGGTTTTGGGGCCCGATCCTATTGATGTCGATAAAAAAAGTATAGCCACTACACGGAGTTTTCCAAAACAGCTTACTGATTACGACCTGATTCGTGAACGGGTTTCAACCTTTGCAACGGTTACAGCCGAAAAGCTCCGCAAACAGCATTCCTGCTGCCACAATGTTATTGTAATGCTGGTTGCCGATAAGCACAGTATTGATAATCCGCGCTATCATTACAGCCAGGGTATGACACTGCCGTTTGCTACCAATTCTGCCCTTACAATAAGCGCTGCAGCCATACAACTACTAAAAGGTATGCTGGCGCAAACCGAAACTGTACGTTTTAAAAAAGCAGGTGTAATAGTGACCGGACTTATTCCGGAAGACACTAAGCAGTTTAACCTGTTCCTGGACGAAAATCCGCGGCATATTGCCCTTATGAAAACTATGGATGCCGTAAACCAAAGGATGGGTACAAGGATAATACGGCTTGGCTCGCAGGCGGGAAAAACATGGGACATGAAGCAGAATATGCTTTCACCAAGGTATACCACCAGTTTTAAAGAAATACTTACTGTAAAATGCCAATAAAAAAGTACAAACCGGTATTTACATTTTTCACGCCACAATATGAGGGCAATAGTGCCATTCCGTATGTTGATGCCGGTGTATCGGCCGGTTTTGCTTCTCCTGCACAGGATTTTATGGAGGTAGCAATTGACCTGAATGCAGAACTTAGTCACAACAGGTCTACTACATTTTATATACGCGTATCGGGCAATTCAATGATTAATGCAGGTATTGAAAACGGCGACCTTTTAGTGGTTGACCGGAGCCTGGAACCTGCGGATGGTAAAATAGCCATATGCCTTATAGATGGTGACTTTACCGTGAAACGCCTTAAGCTGCAATTTGGCTCACTATGCCTTATGCCCGAAAATCCGCATTATCCTGTAATAAATGTTACAGAGCATAACCAGTTTACGGTATGGGCCATTGTTACCTATGTAATAAAGGCATTATGATGCTTACTTAAAATTATTCTAAATAATTTACCGCTTCGCTTTTCAAGGTTAAAAATAATATGTAAGTTTGCGCTTATTTAGATTAAGTAAAAATTACATTCATAACCAATGAAAAAAATAATCACAATCCTTGCGCTTTCAATTACGCTATTTTCGGTAATTTCCTGCAAAAAAGATAATAAACCAACCACTGAAGAAACTGCTGTAGCTGATACAGTCGTTAAAAATGAAAATCTGAAAATCGTATCGCTTAATGGTGCTGTTACAGAAATTGTTGCGGCCCTGGGTCATGAAAAAGATATTGTAGGTGTTGATGTAACCAGTACGTATCCTGAAACGATAAAGACTACAGCTAAGGATCTGGGGCATGTACGTACCATTTCTATCGAGTCAGTAATGGCGCTGCAACCATCGCTTAT
>JBQGCI010000307.1:0-2020 GCA_052038405.1 Acinetobacter pittii | reverse complement strand
ATAAGCACCTGCCATGACCAGGCTTACGAAGTTGGTTCCCACCCCCGAAACGTACCGGCTGTTTACAATCCCATCACCCAACCAACCCGCATCCTTGTACACCAGTAGCTGGCTCTTTATAAAATCGGCGTAATACTCCGGGTACACCATTGCCCATAATTGTGTGAGGTTCCAATAGGCTCCCCAGACCGCATCTGTATTGTAATGATGGTGAACGGGTTTACCAGCCGCATTCAAAGGAATTTGACCAATACCACCCGTATTCATCGGATAGGCTCCATTGACATCACTAGCCAGACCACGTCCTAATAATGCATGATAAAGACCTGTATAAAACTTCACTTTATCCTTGTGCGCGCCACCTTGTACATCAATACGGCCCAGGTAGTCGTTCCACAGACGTTTTGATTGACTCCTGGCGGCGTCAAATGAAAGATCTTTTGCCTCCTGCTCCAGGTTGAGCCGTGCATTTTCGACAGAGGTTAGTGAGAGTCCGGCTTTCACAGTGATCGGTTCATTTGCCTTAGTGGTGAAACTCAGGTATAATCCCGCACCTTTTCCCCTACCAACAGTTTGTTGCGGGTAAATGTCCCCGCCGTTAAAGGTACCGTGATCCGTGACCTTCTTGCTGAGCACCGCTGAGAAATACATGGTAACTTCTGCACCTGGCTGGTACTTCTGCACATAAACCGGCAGCGTGGTGACCCAACCCTCTACCCGGCCATCCGGTAACAAATTTACCTGAGCATCTTTGACCGGCCCGCTTTCGCCCCACGCATTGCCAACGTCAAACAGGATATGCGCGTTTTGAGTTTCCGGGAAAGTATACCGGTGAAAGGCCACCCTTTTGGTTGCCGTCAGTTCTGCCCGCACCTGGTAATCTTTTAATAAAACGGAGTAATAACCGGCGGTACTTATTTCATCCCGACGATCAAACCGGGAGCGATAGCCACTTTCAGGATCTTCAAGTTTCCCGGGAACCGTTTGCAATCGTCCGGTCGTAGCTGTAAATAAAATACCCCCTAATTGAAACTCATGGAAATTAGCAAAGCCTTCAATTGAGTTGTGCCGATAATCGTAACCTGAAGCTTCCCATCCATGTACCGTTCCATAGCTGCCATTGGTGGACGGTGCTGGCTTTGCCATTCCAAAAGGCTGTGCGCCCGGCGTATAATGAAACCAGCGGCAGTGCGCTGTGCCAATATCAGGATCGACGTATTTAGTGTAATCGGGCTGTTGTGCACAGAGCGAACTGCTCCACAGCAAATTTATTATCAAAGAACTAACAGTAGCGGTTATCGCGATGCTTCTGATCATATCCAAAGTTTAATGCTTATTTTAACTTTTTTTGCTCCCGAACTGATGATACCAGGAATTAGCTGCACCCAACAAAAGTGCCCGTTCGCCAATGTAAGCGGGCAGCAGGCTTAAAGAAAGGTCAAGGCTCCGAAGTACATTTTCTGCTGCGGGAATAAAAAAAGGATGCGCTTTTGCAATATTACCCCCAATCACGGCAGCCGTCGGTTTTTCCGTCTTTGCAAAATCATATAGAAACTGCCCAAGATGCTCACCGAATTCATTAAATATGCTCTTTGCTGCTGCATCACCTTCAAGAGCATACCCAGCCAGTTCCTTTACCCCGTTAAGGGACAGACCAGTTAACTCTGCCCAGCAGTTGGTGAACCACCGGGTAGACAGGTAATCTTCGGCTATCCCAACCTTGAAATCGACACACCATTTATCGGCACTGCGACTCATCCCATTGCTATACACAGCAGAACCCAGTCCGGTACCGAGTGTGACACCTATAATTTTTTGATCCGAAAAACCTGCTGCACAGCCTGCATGCACTTCACCCTGTAAAAAACAGGACGCATCGTTGTACATGAACAATCGTGACCTGGCAATGCCTAGTGCACTGGCCAGTAGGTTTTTCAGATTCAGTCCATAAAGCTGTTCATATTTCTCCTGTCCGTTCATGTAAGAGGTACCTGTCGTATAATCTATCGGGCCGGGCATA
>JBQGCI010000306.1:0-7505 GCA_052038405.1 Acinetobacter pittii | reverse complement strand
CCGCCTCTGTAAAAGAGTCTAAAGCGGCATTAGCCTGAGTTTTAGTAAGACCAGCGTCTTTAGCAAGCTTTTCAATCAATTCTGCTTTGTTCATAGTTGATATTTTAATGAGTTTTAATTGCAACAAATTTAGAAGCTTTTCATTCATACCAACAAAATATTTTGTTATAAATTGATATTTGCTAATCGGCTACAATGCAGGTGCAGTAAGGATTTGCGCAATATTGTACCGTGTCGGAAAAGCCTGTTGAAAGATGTTTGTTTGCTGAAACCCGCTACAGTAAAGGGTTTCATGCCTGTTGCTCTGAAATGCAGTCCTGTAAAGGCTTACAGAGAAATATACATTTTTTTTTGATTTAACCAACAGTAAATAAAATCTTATGCACATTCAATTCACAACTTCCATAACGGTACGAAATGCTATAAACTGATCTCCCCATTTGTTAAGGCTTTCCTGCCGCAGCACACTGGCAAAGTCAGATAAATAACGTTCATAATCTGCCTCGCTGGCGGCATGGTACTGAACGGCATAAGTAGGACCTTCCTCATCATCTACGCCTTTTAATCTTAATAAAACGGCTTTCACAAAGCATCCGGTGGCTAAAACCGCAGGAATATGATCGGCCTTCATCCATGCCAGCCACTCCCGGTGTATAGGATGCGATACTTTATTGGTGATATTGTATATAAGCACTGTATGGGGGTTCATTATAAGTCCAGTTTTAAGTAAACAGGGCAATGGTCGCTGTGTTTTACATCGGGGTATATATCTGCATCTGAAACCTTGCTTTTAAGCGGATCAGTAACGGTAATATAATCAATACGCCATCCCTTATTATTGAGACGCACGCTGGGAAAGCGCTGACTCCACCAACTATACCGGTGCGCAGCTTCAGGATGAACAAGGCGAAAACTGTCATTGTACCCTGCTGCCACCCATTTATCCATCCAGGCCCGTTCCTCGGGTAAAAAGCCCGAAGACTTTTTATTGCCCCTGGGATCATGTATGTCTATTTCTTTATGCGCGATATTATAGTCTCCGCAGATAATAAGTTTAGGATGGGTTCTTTTCAGTTCATTTAAATAGGTAAAAAACTCGTCGAGCCACATGTATTTAAATGCCTGTCTCAGGTCGCCGCTGGTGCCGGAAGGAAAGTAGGCATTGATCAAACGGATATCCCCGAAATCCAATTGAATAACACGGCCCTCATCATCGCTCACCTGGTGCCCGGTTCCATACACAATATGATCTGGTTTGATTTTGGTAAAAACGGCAACACCGCTATATCCTTTTTTTTGTGCCGAAAACCAGTAGTCGTGGTAGCCTAACTCGTTAAAAGGCGTGCAATCTACATTGTCTTTTTCTGCCTTGGTCTCCTGCAGACAAATAATATCTGCCGGGTCTGTTTGCATCCAATCCAGCAATCCTTTTTTTACTGCGGCCCTTATGCCGTTTACATTGTAGCTGATAATACGCATAAAATTTACTTAAAGTATATAACAGGCAAAAATAAGATGTTGCTTGTTTATGATTTTTAAATTTATATTCGCCAGAGACAACGTGAGTGATAGCATAGAAAAACGATTCGAAAGATGAAAGAAAAAGAGAAAATTGCCAGGAGCATTGCAGAACCCATTATACCAGCTAAAGAGCATATATACCTGGAGGGACCTAAAAGCAGGGGCTATGAATTGGTTTTCCTGTTCAAAGTGGCCTGGGAGTTTCTGAAAGGAATGAGAAACCTGCATTTTGTGGGACCTTGTGTGACGGTGTTTGGTTCCGCGCGGTTCAAAGAAGATCATGTGTACTATAAAAAATCAGTAGAATTTGGTGCCAGAATCGCTGGTACCGGTTTCACTACTATGACGGGCGGCGGTCCCGGCATCATGGAAGCGGCCAACCGGGGCGCATTCGAAGCCGGGGGGCAATCAGTAGGATGTAATATCAAGCTGCCGTTTGAGCAACATTACAATAAGTATCTGACCAAGGCGGTAACCTTCGATCATTTCTTTATACGGAAGACCCTGCTGATCAAATACAGCTATGCTTTTATTATCATGCCGGGTGGTTTCGGAACCATGGATGAGTTCTTTGAAACCTTGACGCTTATACAAACAAAAACGATTGCGCAGTTTCCCATTGTTCTTTTTGGCAAAGAATTTTATGCCGACCTGATGGTGGCTATTGAAGACATGGCGGAGAAGGGCACCATTTCGCCCGAAGATCTTGACCTGGTATTATTAACGGATGATATTGATGAAGCAATGGATCACATCAGTAAATATATTACTACCAACTATAAAATAAAAAGGCGCAGGCGCATCCCCTGGTTATTTGAAAAAAAATAAATCAGAATATAAAAGGATACCCGATACCTATCTGCAACTGGCTGCCCCGGAAGAACGGGTAGGCAAAGAACTTATTCTGATAGTCTGCAAAACGGCCGTCGGGGCTGGGGTCTTTCACTTTATAGGCATAATCCAGGCGGATAACGAAGAAGCTGAAATCGGCCCTGATACCGGCTCCGGAGCCAATGGCAATATCTCTGCCTAAACGTGATAATTGAAATCGCTCCTCTGGTAAGCCGGCGGTTTTTTTAAGGTACCATATATTGCCAATATCGGTAAAAATGGCGCCATTAATGGGAAGGCCAGCGATGTTGAACAAGGGGAGCCTGTATTCGATATTAGCTTCCAGCTGTACATCTCCGAACCTGTCGGGTACTATAAATTCGCCTTCAATGGATGGGTCGTTCTCATAATATTTGACGGTTGAACCCGGTCCCAGCCGGCGTAATTGCCAGGCCCGCATACTGTTAGGTCCCCCGCTGTAATACTGTTTGAAAAAAGGTAACTGCGATCGCTTCAGGGGGTTGGCGGTAGCGTCGAGCTCATAACCTACACCGGCAAAACCTCGTACTACCAATCCTGTTTTTTGAGACAACTTTATGAGCTTGGCATATTCAGCATCTAACTTAACAAAACGATATAGCTGTTCGTCGATAAAGCTGTTGCGTACCATCCCCGTAAGTAGGCCCGAAGCTTCCAGGTTCATTCTTAAAACATTGATGCTGCTTTTGTTGGCGCTGTTCCAGGGCATAGAAAAATTGGTGATCACAGAGGTGATCAACCCATCTGAGAACAGGTTTTGTATGGAAGGGTTTTCCCTGATCAGTGATAAAAGGCTATCTCTTTTTCTGATATAGGAATATTCAATATTGGGTATTTTAACGCCTAAGTTAAAGGTGCGATTGGTGAGTGCGTACTCTTTCGACCGCCAGCTAAATTCGTACCCCCAGGAGGTATTGAAGCTGGTAAGATTAAACAGGAGTCTTCTCTCGGTGTTGGCCGCATTTAAGCTGAGTACAGATTGTATATTGCCTCTGAATGACTCGCGGAAATTTTTCATCCCGGGAAAAACATATCTTGGAAATATCAGGGAATTGCTCAAACTGATCTGCCGTGTTTGAATAAACTGGCCCGAGTTAAGTCCTCCTAATTCTACGCCCTCCCGTATATTAGTGTTGAGTTGGTTGGCTCCTTTTAAAAAATTCCGGTTTTGTAATCCTATATTCAGTCCCAGCCCAACAAAGTTGCCGCTGATAACACTTTGGCTGAAACTGCCCTCCAGGTTGGTGGTGAAATTATATTTAGGCGCCGGGGTGAGCCGCATTACAAAATCTACGGTGTCGGTGTTCTCCCGTGCAATCTGCTGAATATCTACCAGCCGCCAGGTACCCAGGTTGTTGAACCGGTTTACAGTACGCATGTAACGGCTTTGCCGGTATAATTCGCCCCGGGTTAAGTAAACGTACTGGGGGAATATTTTCGGTTTGAACTTGTCCGATCTTTGTATGACTGTCACATTCCGGATCGTGGAAATGTTTTCAGCACGGTTGGTGGTGTCGCCCCGTACATCAGGATATACGGTTACATTACCTACATAATATTTTTGAAGGCTGACGCTATCGGTTAGTTGCTTTTGCCTGATCTCCAGGTTAGCAGTTGGATTTTCTCTGCGCTCCTGAAGCTTTTGAATCTGGGCCACCTGCTCCAGGGGGTCCAGGGCCGGTTGCAGCAATTCCAGGTCCAGCGTATCCCAGAGCGCGTAAAGATTGTTGCGTGTAAACAGGAAATAACCATTGTTTCTGTATAATTCTACCAGGCGGTCCATTTCCAGCGAAATAGGCGCCTGTGCAAAGCGGTCTCCTTTTCTGATCAATGCATCTTCCAGGTTTTTGTTGGTAAGCAGCTGCAGGCTGTCATCCTGTAAGTCGTAGCCCAGGGAATCAATAAGGGTGGGCTTTCCGGGCCATACATTGAAATCGATGAAAGCTCTTCGCTGGTCTCCCACATTTTTTACCTGGGTGGTGAAATTGATGGAGTCGTGAAAGTAGCCTTCTGCTACCATGTAATTGTTGATGAACTCCAGCGATCTGCCGATCAGACCCGAGTCAAGGGGTTGCGGATTCTTCAATACTTCCCAAAACACTTTGTCCAGTTTCCGGGCGGCAATGCTATCGTCTAATTGTTCGTACAGGCCTGCTTCGAGCCTCGACTTTTCGTCTTTCTTCAGGTTATTATCTTTTACGTGGATAGCGGTTTGA
This sequence comes from Acinetobacter pittii, assembly GCA_052038405.1. Classification (GTDB taxonomy): domain Bacteria; phylum Bacteroidota; class Bacteroidia; order Chitinophagales; family Chitinophagaceae; genus Niabella. The sequence goes on along the minus strand of JBQGCI010000306.1, from coordinate 2,898 downwards.
AATATATAAGGTCTGTTTTGAGGCTCGTTTCTTACCACTGTAAAAAGCGTACAGGAAGAAAAAACGACTACCATTATAAGAGGTACAAAAAGAAGATGTATATTTTTGTATGATTGAATGCTATTATTCAATGGATGAATTATATTAAAAGGATGCTTAATAAATCTGAGGTCAAATATATTCAAAGTTTAAGCCAAAAAAAATTCAGGGATGAAGAAGGTGTTTACGTGGCAGAAGGCCCGAAAATAGTTGGTGAAGCTTTGATAGCTTCGCAGCTGGAAGTAAAGAAAGTATACGCCTTGCAGGAATGGCTGGAATTAAATGTGGAATTATGTAAAAATTTTGACTGCGAGGTAGTAGCCGGTTATGAGCTGGAGAAGATATCGCAGCTTAAAACACCCAACCAGGTGCTGGCGGTACTATCCCGGCCGGCCGTTGAACACTTTGCATTTGCCACTGATCAGCCGGGTATTATGCTTGATGCTATCCAGGATCCGGGCAACCTGGGTACGATTATACGGATAGCTGACTGGTTTGGTGTGTACCAGGTTATTTGCAGTAAAGATTGTGCCGATGCCTATAATCCGAAAGTGGTGCAGGCTACTATGGGAAGTATTTTCAGGGTGCAGCTATTGTACACAGACCTGGAAGCCTGGATGGATACGCATAAAGGGTTAGCCTTTTATGGCGCGGCGTTAAATGGCGCTCCACTGAAAAAAAGACCTGCCATTTCCAACGGACTGGTGGTCATTGGTAATGAATCGAAAGGGATAAGGCCTGAAGTGATGAGCCGGCTTACCGAAAAAATAACCATTGAAAAATGGGGCGATGCCGAATCATTGAATGCAGCTGTTGCAACGGGAATTATTCTTTCTCACCTGCGATGAGGAATGGGGCGCAGGGAATGGGGAACAGGCAGTAAGGATAGGTATTCTTCCTTATTACCGAAATTGGATAGCTTTAACCGGCTGTATCTTTCTTACGATATAGGAGGGTATTAATAGTACCAGCATGCAGATGAAGAAAGTGGCGCCGCAAATGGCAAGTACTTCCCAGGCTGTAATTTGTACTGCCGCCCGGTCCATATAATAGGCCTCTTCATCCAGTTTTATAAAGCCGGTTTTTAGTTGTGCATATAAAATTCCTAAACCTAATACGGCGCCTGTAATAATGCCTCTCAGCGCAATAATGAGGCTGTGCCGCAGGAATATTTTCTGAACCATCCAGTCCGTAGCTCCAACAGATTTTAGTACGCCTACCATACGCATGCGCTCGAGTACCAGGATGATCAGGCAGGTGATCAGGTTGATCACTGCAACAACGATCATAATACCGATCAGTACATTCCGGGTGGTATCCTGCATATTCAGCCAGTCGAAAATGTTAGGGATATATTCTTTGATATTCTGAACGCTCCAGTCTTCATCAAATCCCGGTATCTGCGCTATTTGATGTATGGTACTGTCGGTCTTTTTAAAGTCCTGTAACACTATTTCGTAGCCGCCGATCTGGTTTTGCTGCCAGTTGTTCAGCCTGCGGATCAATTGTATGTCGCCTATCGCAAAAGAATTGTCAAAGTCGCCGATATCAGTTTTGAAAATGCCGCTGATGGTTAGTTTGTCGCGCCTTTTTGAACCATCGGGCCTGATAAAGTAAATGGAAACCCGGTCGTTCACCATTAAATGAAGCTCCTGCGCTGTTTTTTTCGATATAATAATGTCCCGGCTATAGGTAGTATCGTTGAACCGTATCGGAACGCCTTCTACTATAAACTCTTTGAGGTAGCTAAAATCATAGGTTTTGTCCAGCCCCTTTACCAGTATCCCCTGCAACTCGTCTTTTGTTTTAAGAATTGCATAGCGGGTGGCAAAGGGGTATACCGCTTTCACACCAGGTATTTCGCGGATGCGCTCTTCGGTTTCTTTAGCAGATATGATGGGTATTTCCTCGGTAATCAGCGAGGAGTAGGGGAGTGTTTCCTGTATGCGCACATGCCCCCAGAAGCTAAACACTTTTTCGCTTACTGTTTTCTGGAAGCCATTGGCAAAAGCCAGCGTAATGATCATTGCCGCAACACTGATAACGGTAGCCACAATCGATAGCCGGATGATAAACCGTGAAAATGACCGGCTCCGGTTGAACGCAATGCGGTTGGCAATAAAAGAGGAGATGTTCAATTAAAATCGTTGAAAAGTAGAAAGGTTGAAAAGTTGAAAAGTACCGGCCTGCGCCTTGTTCACCTGTCAACTTCTCAACTTCTCACCTATAATTTACTGAAACTTCTTGGCATCTTCTAAAAATTTCGCCAGGCCGATATCTGTCAAAGGATGCTTCAATAATGCCAGGATCGGATCTAACGGGCAGGTGCATACATCAGCACCCACTTCGGCACAACGTATAATATGATTGGCGCTGCGGATGGAGGCGGCCAGTACTTCAGTTTTAAAGCCCTGTACATTGAAAATATGGGCGATTTGTTCAATCAACTGAACGCCATCCCATCCGCTGTCGTCAATACGGCCAATAAAAGGTGATACATATTTGGCTCCGGCTTTGGCAGCGAGGATCGCCTGACCCGCACTGAACACCAGGGTGCAATTGGTTTTGATACCATTGTCGGTGAACCACTTGATGGCTTTAACGCCGTCTTTGATCATAGGAACTTTTACAATAATATTCTTATGTAATGCAGCCAGCTTTTTACCTTCTTCTATAATGCCATCGAAATCGGTGCTCACTACTTCAGCGCTGATATCGCCGTCTACAATTTCACATATATCAACATAATGCTTCATAATAGCATCATGGCCTTTGATGCCCTCTTTTGCCATTAAAGAAGGGTTGGTGGTAACTCCATCTAAAATGCCCATGTCATTAGCTTCCCTGATCTGATCAAGA
>JBQGCI010000305.1:0-15276 GCA_052038405.1 Acinetobacter pittii | reverse complement strand
CCATTTTCCCGTAATCGCCGTCAAAATGAGAAAACCACCCCGATCCAACTTCTTTTTCGATACGAATCTTGGATCGTATAATAACGGTAATAATAACCATACCGTTATCAAACAGCCGGATGGCAGCAATATCTACTACTGGGACCTGCGCTATGGCGGGCTGGGCAAAAACCCTGTTCCGGACAGCAATGTGTTTTTGTCGCGTTTCCAGTTTAAGCTCGCGGAAGCACAATTAACCAGCGCACAACTGGCCGCAGGCGATACCGGTTATACCGTATCATGGATAAAAAGTTTCAGATCGGTAGAAGATATGCGTGCGCAGCTCAACATTCCCGCGCCTCCGCCTTATTCTTTTAATAAAAAAATCAAGCACCCCGGGCTACTGCATTCCGAAGCAGATCTCAACCGTATCCGCTCCCTGGTGCTGGAGCAAAAGCCGAATGCTTATGCCTGCTACCAATTGCTGAAAAATGATTATCGTTCCCGTTATGATTACGAATTGAGAGGCCCGTTTACCTATTTCACAAGGGATAACAATTTAACCGTAGATGGTTTACGGGGTGGAGCTGTAAAAGGCCTTGTAGAACGCGATGTATTGGGCGCCTACTACAATGCCCTGATGTGGTACATTACCAAAGACACATTACATGCCCGCAAATCGGTGCAGGTGTTAGATGCCTATGCCAATAAGGCGGTGGGTATTGTAGGCGCCGACGCAGAATTAAATGGGCTGTACGGCTTTATATTAGCCAATGCGGGCGAGATCATGCGCTATACATACGACCAATGGCCTGAAACCTCAGCGGTTCAGTTGGGTAAAATGTTGCAGCGGGCATTCTACCCGACCCTCCGCAATTTCAGGCCCTATGCACATGGCAACTGGGATATCATTTGCATGAAAGCCCTGATGTCAATTGCCGTTTATACCGAAGACGTGGATATGCTCAACCGGGTGGTTACTTATTTCTATCATGGCGAAGGTAATGGAAGTATTAATCAATACGTGGTTTCAGATGCGGGGCAGCTGCAGGAAAGCAACCGCGATCAGCCCCATACCACCTTGGCGTTGGGCTGCCTTTCCGAACTGTGTGAAATTGCCGAGCATCAGGGCATCCCGTTATATGAAGCCTCCAATAATGCGATCATGCGCGGGTACGAATATACTGCTTCATACAACCTCGGTAATGAAGTTCCCTTTCGTACCTGGTACGATTATCACGAGCGTTATAAAGACTATACACCGGAATATATTTCCGCCCGTTCCACCAATTTCCGCTCTGTATTCGAAATCGCTTACAATCACTATGTGGTGAAGAAAGGGCGCTCTATGCCTTATACAGTTCAGGTATTGCAGCAGTTGAGGCCCGAAAAGGCGCCGGCCGGTGCCGATAATCCCGGGTATGGTACCCTTCTTTTTAATCGTTGGGAATAATACCAATGAAAGGAGTGGAGTGTTCGGGAAACATCACGGTCTGCACAATAAATCGATAACTGCTCAGCGGCGTCCCGGTAACCGGTGGCAATGCTTTGGGCCTGTTTGGCAAAAAAGTTCGCTATGGCGGACAAATGAAATGCATACGGATGAAGAAAACATTTTTTTTAGGTATTGTTGTAATCGTTGTACTCGCAGGCTGTGCCGGATCACGTGCTTTTGACGTTGAAAAAGAACTGGCATATTGTTTTAAGCAGGCGCAAAAAACCCTATCCGCTCTGAAAGACCCTGCCATGATGCCCCGAAGTATTGCCCATGGTGATACGGTCTGGCGCCTCGTCGACTACCGGGACTGGACCAGCGGCTTCTGGCCCGGCATTTTGTGGTACGCTTATGAGGTCAGCAAGGAGGAAGAATGGAAGGCTGCTGCTGCGAAAAGCACGCGGGCACTATATCCCCTCGTAGACTCATCCGCAATCGATCATGACATCGGCTTTCAGTTATTTTGTAGTTTAGGCAATGGATACCGGCTGACGAGGGATAGTACTTACAGGCAAATATTATTACGGGCAGCTGACTCTTTAGCTACGTTATTTAACCCGAAGGCAGGAACCATCCTGTCCTGGCCCCGCCAGGTGCGGGGCGTGGACTGGCCATTACGCCACAATACGATTATGGATAATATGATCAACCTGGATCTTTTATTTTGGGCTGCTAAAAATGGCGGCGGTAAACGCCTTTTTGATATAGCCGTTGATCATGCTGTTACCACCATGAAAAATCAATTCAGGACCGACTATACCTCGTATCATGTAGTTATTTATGATACGGCTACCGGCAGGAGGATAAAAGGAATAACGCACCAGGGCTTAAATGACAGCAGCATGTGGGCCCGGGGGCAGGCTTGGGCTATTTACGGCTATACCATGGTATACCGCGAAACCAGGGATCAGCAGTTTCTCGACTTTGCGCAAAAAGTAACAGACGTTTATCTCTCAAGACTTCCGGAAGACGGGATACCTTATTGGGATTTTGATGATCCAGGTATTCCCCGGGCTCCCCGTGATGCTTCTGCGGCTGCAGTTGTAGCCTCTGCATTGTTACAGCTTTCTACTTTAATGAGTGATAACCCTAAAGCAAAAACCTATTATGATAACGCGGTTAGTATGCTGACAGAGCTATCTTCCGAAAGATACCAAAGCCGCGAGGTTAATAATGCTTTTTTGCTGCACAGCACGGGCCATAAGCCGAATGGAGGAGAGGTAGATGCGGCTATTATTTACGCAGATTATTATTATTTAGAAGCGTTGTTACGGTTAAAAAATATTAAAGAGAGCAATAAACCTTTATGACGAAAGGATCCATAGAAATATTGAAGACGCCCTCCCGTCCGACTGCAGGTCGTTCGGGCAGGCAAAAGAATGATTATTGGACGAATGCCATCTGGCCTTTAAAAACAATAAAGAAATAAACAATGAAAAGTATTTTTCTAACACTGCTGTTCTTATTTTTCTTGGCGTCACTTTTTTCACAGGAAACAGTGATGGCCGAAACAAAGATGGTATTGAAGTCGCCAGACGGTAATTACAGGTTCTCCTGCTATCAGAAGAAAAAACAAGACGGAAGCAAACAATTGTATTACGCACTTTCTTATAAAGAAAAGGATGTAATTCTTGAATCGGAGATAGGCATACTGATCGATAACCACCTGCTGGAGTCGGCGATGGCCATCCCCGGTGATACGTTGAAAAACTGGGGCGATAACCTGCAACTTACAGGGATTGACACTGCTGTCGTTAAGCAGGTGTGGAATCCAGTATATGGTGAACGGTCATCCATTCCCGATCACTATCAACAGGCCGTATTAAAGTTTCAAAAAGGAAATCCCGAAGGTGCAGGCAGCAGCGATGGTTATGACAAACGTCGTTATTATTTTATGAATGTGGAAATTCGGGCTTATAACGAAGGTGTAGCTTTCCGGTATCATTTCCCGGAGGCAGAAAACGGTCTGTTTCTCCATATTACAGGAGAACAGACACAGTTTACTTTTCCCGACGGTACATTGGCCTGGCATGAAAGCTGGGCCCAGGGGCCCTTTCGTTTAATGCCCCTAAAAGGATGGACGGAAGAATCCGAACGCCCGCTTACCCTGAAGTTAACCAATGGGTTAACGGTAGCTTTAACCGAAGCCAATATGGTTGATTACGCAAGAGGGAAGTTTGCCCTGAGCAAGGGAAAATTAAACACGCTGCAACTTTCGATGTATTCAGGCGCAGATATTATTACGGCATATAATACACCCTGGCGGGTGGTTATGGTGGCGGAACGCCCGGTTGATTTAATCAACAATAATCATATCGTTCTTAATCTGAATCCGCAGAGCAGGATTAAAGACGTTTCGTGGATCAAGCCAGGCAAGGCTATACGGTCTGGCTTAAGTCAGCGTGAAGCTATTGCCTGCGTGGATTTTGCAGCCCAACGCGGACTTCAGTATGTACACGTGGATGCAGGCTGGTACGGTCCGGAGATAAGAGCGCAATCCGATGCAACCAAAGTTCACCCGGATAAAGATATTGATTTCCCGGCCCTGACAAAATATGCAGCGGCGAAGGAGATCGGCATATTTGTTTACATCAATCAGCGTTCCTTATATAGGCAGATGGATACACTACTGCAGGTACTGAAAAAATGGGGTATTAAGGGAATCAAGTTCGGTTTCGTTCAGGTAGGGAATCAGCAATGGAGTACCTGGCTCCATGATGCTGTAAAAAAATGCGCCGATAACGGCTTGTTGGTTGATATTCATGATGAATACCGTCCCACCGGTTTTAGCCGTACCTATCCGAACCTGTTAACGCAGGAGGGTATACGGGGTAATGAAGAAATGCCTGACGCTGTCCATAATACGATTTTACCGTTTACAAGATTTATTGCCGGCGCGGCAGACTATACGATCTGTTATTACAACAACCGTATCAAAACCACGCATGCACACCAGCTGGCCATGGCTGCGGTATACTATAGCCCGCTGCAGTTTTTATATTGGTACGATCATCCAAAAATGTACACCGGTGAACCGGAAATTGAATTTTTTGATAAGGTTAAAACTGTTTGGGATGACACCAGGGCGCTGGATGGGGCCATCGGGGAATTTGTAACGGTAGCAAGAAGAAGCGGCGCAGACTGGTTTGTGGGAACCTTAAATAACAGCAGCCCCCGCACCGTAAGCGTGAATTTTGACTTTTTGCCCGCAGGCAAAAAATATCTGGCAACCATCTATAGTGATGATGATACAGTCGCTACCAAAACAAAAGTAGGTATCAGGAAAGCAACCGTAAATTCCAAAACAGTACTACAGGCAGCCCTGAAAGCTTCGGGCGGGCAGGCGATTTGGTTAAAGCCTTTGTGAATATAAATACTAATTCAATAATGATGCAGATAACAACAGGTGATCGTTTGAGTATGTCGGCAAAAGGAGGAAAGAATCTTTTGGGTGTTTCGTTGATTGCAGCCCTGGCGGGTTTCATTTTCGGGTTCGATACCGTTGTTATTTCCGGTGCAAATTTGCCCATCAAGGAGCTATGGCATACATCTCCCTGGTTTCATGGATTTTTTATTATGTCGATGGCTTTGTGGGGAACAGTAGCCGGGGCATTGCTGGGCGGCATACCTACACAGCAATATGGCCGGAAAAAAGTGCTGCTGTGGATTGGTATATTATTTAGCGTTTCAGCAATTGGTTCGGCAATGGCGCAGGACCCTTATACTTTTTCCTTTTTCCGTTTTATCGGCGGACTGGGTATCGGCGTTTCTTCCGTTGCTGCCCCTACCTATATTTCGGAAATCTCGACGCCAAAAACAAGAGGGCGATTAGGAGCCATGTATCAGTTCAACATCGTGTTCGGCATATTGATCGCATTCCTGTCGAATTATTTCCTGCAGGGCATAGGAGGCAACAATGACTGGCGCTGGATGCTCGGTGTAATGGCTATACCATCTTTGATCTATACCTTGATGGTTACGAATATCCCTGAAAGCCCCCGCTGGCTGCTATCGGTAAAAAAAGATACAGAGGCAGCTAAAACGGTAATGCTTCGTCTGGGTGTGGCACACCCTCACCAGGAAGTTAAAGCCATTAACGAAGCTGAAGCGAAGAAGGCCGGACAGGCAGCTGCAGCGGGCATTTTTTCATCCGGATACCGGGTCGTTTTATGGCTGGCATTTTTTATAGCTTTTTTCAACCAGTGGAGCGGGATCAACTTCATACTGTACTACGCACCTGAGATACTCGAACGTGCCGGTTTGGCCTCCAAAGATTCTTTGGGCAATTCTATTCTTATTGGCCTGACCAATCTTGTTTTTACTTTTGTAGGATTATATTTTATTGACCGGGCTGGCCGTAAAACGCTTTTAATAATCGGCTCCCTGGGTTATATGATAAGCCTTGCCATGGTGGCCTGGGCTTTTTACTCGGGTGCCGGCGCCAATTTTCTTTTGATTTTCCTGATGCTGTTTATTGCCGCACATGCCATTGGGCAGGGAGCAGTGATATGGGTGTTTATTGCTGAGATCTTTCCTACAAAAGTACGGGCCGCAGGACAGGCTTTTGGCGCCAGTGTGCATTGGGTATTTGCGGCAGTTATTACATTAATTACTCCGGTTTTTTTAGATGCAGATAATGGCATCTTTAAAGATAACCCCTGGCCCATCTTTTTGTTTTTTGCATTGATGATGCTGTTACAGTTGTTGTGGGTGCTGGTTAAAGTACCTGAAACCAAAGGTGTTTCGCTGGAAGATCTGGAAAAGAAGTTAGTACGGCAGGACTAAACCGGCAAGCGCTATTTTCTTTAACGGTGTAAACGCTCGTTAATTACAAACAAAAGAAAATTTTAAAATGGCATTGATCAGCTTAAAGAAAAGTATAGCCTTGGCGGCATGGTTAGCGATGGTTTCGTTTGCCGGCGCTCAGCAACTAACCGTATATCCCGCACCGGCCGCAGAAACGGATCTGCTCCATAATGATGATTTTACTGTTAAAGTAAGAAAAGCCGGCGGCTCCTGGCAGGACCTGTATGAGTATGATCTAAAAGTGGACGAGGTACAAGATACCAGGCATACCGTAATGCAGGCTTCTATGTGCAGCTTCGATTTTTCGGGTGAAGTGGAAGTAGCGGTAACACCCAATAAAAATCAAATAAATACTGCACGTATCCGGCCGCTTTCGCACAATATCACTCATAAAATAGCAGGCAACACCCTTTATTTTAAACTGAAAAAGCCTGTTAATCTTTCCGTGGAGATCAACGGTGATATCTTCCATAACCTTCATTTGTTTGCCAATCCCATAGATGACTTTAAGGTCAATAAAGAAGACAGGAATCTCATCTATTTCGGACCCGGCGTGCACGAAGTACCGGGTGGCAAGTTAAAGATCGCTTCGGGAAAAACGGTGTATGTGGCCGGTGGGGCCGTTATTAAAGGACAGTTGCTGGTAAGCGAAGCACGGGATGTAAAGATCATGGGCAGGGGTATTATCGATTTTTCGGTAAGGGGAGCAGTGCAGATTGAAAGATCCCGGAATATACTGGTGGAGGGGTTAGCGCTTACTCAATGTCCAGTCGGGGGATCAGATAGCGTCACCATAAAAAATGTAAAAAGTATCAGCTATTATGGCTGGGGCGATGGCATGAACGTTTTTGCCAGCAATAACGTTTTGTATGACGGTGTATTTTGCCGTAACTCTGATGATTGCACCACCGTATATGCTACCCGTAAAGGGTTTACCGGTGGTTGCCGTAATATTGTTATTAAAAATGCTACCCTTTGGGCAGATGTGGCACACCCCATTATGATTGGTATTCACGGCAATGCTGAAAACCCGGATACGATACAAAACCTGATTTACACTAATATTGATATATTGGATCATAAAGAAGCGCAGTTGGACTACCAGGGCTGTTTTGCCATCAACGCAGGCGATAATAATTTGATAAAGGATGTAAAATTTGAAGATATACGGGTAGAAGATTTCCGGCAGGGACAACTTTTGAATATCCGCGTTTTTTATAATAAAAAGTATTGTAAGGCGCCCGGTTTCGGAATAGAAAATGTGCTGTTTAAAAATATCGTTTATAGCGGGAACAATGCAGAACTCTCTATGATCGCCGGATATGACAGTTCGCGGATGGTTAAAAATATCACCTTTGAAAACCTGCTGATCAACGGCAAAAAGATTACCGACAATATGCTCGGCAAGCCGGCCTGGTATAAAACAGGCGATATGGCCCGGATATTTATAGGAGCACATGTGGAGAATATAATATTTAAATGACAGGATTTGACTCCGTTTTTGTTACCTGCTGAAGCAATTTTTCATACCGGTCGGGTGTAGGAAACAATATTTAGCTCTTTTACGCGAAAAAAATAATCACTGACTTTTAAGCTATGGATCATTTTTATACCGCTGGCGATCCTGCATTTTTTACAGGTAAAAGGCGCAGAATACCAATGGTCAACAAAAGTAAAAGGATTCATATCTCCTGAAACAGATGACAATCCCCAGGCATTTTTGTGGATACCTCCCGATTGCCGGCAGGTGGAGGCCGTAGTAGTTGGGCAGCACAATATGTGCGAGGAAACGATTTTTGAACATCAAACTTTTAGGAAGACCTTGTCGGAATTGGGAGTTGCGATTATTTGGATCACACCCGGCATAGATCAGCAATGGGATGTCAGGAGCGGCTGCCAGGAGGCATTTGATGATATGATGAGCGACCTGGCTCAAAAAAGCGGATATAATGAATTAAACCATGCGCCGGTCATTCCACTAGGGCATTCAGCGATGGCTACGTTTCCCTGGAACTTTGCTGCCTGGAACGCTGATAGGACCTTAGCGGTCATTTCGTACAAAGGAGATGCACCGCGTACCAACCTGACGGGTTATGGCCGGGAGAATCTCGAATGGGGACGCAACCGGAATATTGACGGTATTCCTGGTTTAATGATCGAAGGGGAATATGAATGGTGGGAAGCGCGGGTCAATCCGGCGCTGGCATTTCGTATCATGTACCCCGAAAGCTGCATTTCTTTTCTTGGTGACGCCGGTCATGGGCATTTCGATGTTACCGATGAAGTAGTAGCATATATGGCGCTATTTATTAAAAAGGCAGTGGCTTTCAGATTGCCCCTGAGCCATTCCCCGGATAAACCGGTACCACTTATTAAAATAGATAATAAAAAAGGATGGCTGGCAGAACGCTGGCACCCCAATCAAAAACAAAGGGCAGGTGCGGCGCCGTTTAATTCCTATAAAGGAGATCTGCATGACGCATTTTGGTATTTTGACAAGGAGATGGCGGTAGCTACAGAAAACTATTACCGTAGAGAAAGAGGCCAACAGATGCGGTACCTGGGATTGCAATGGATGTGGCGAGCGTTACCTTTCAGCAGCGCCATTCATGGCCAGTACAGTAGCAGTCCTGTCTTTCCGGAAGAGGATGGACTCACATATCATTTATCTGCAACCTTTACCGACTCTTCCGGCAGGGTTTTATCTGATGCCCATGCTGCTACACACATTACTCTTGATCGAATCTGCGGACCTGTCGAAAAGATCAGCGATACTACATTTCGCCTGGCATTTTACCGGATGGGGTTGGATAATGTCAAACGAACCAATGATGTCTGGCTTTTTGCATCTGCCGGAGGCAACACTGTTTATAAAACTGCTGTGCAACAGTTTAACTATAAAATACCCTATCCGCTTACAAATGGGCAGCAGCAGGAAATATTTTTCCCTGCAATAAATGATGTTAGGAAAGGTGCTGCGTCGGTTAAACTGAACGCAAGGAGCAGTTGTTGCTTACCAGTCCTATATTATATAAAAGAAGGACCGGCTTGTTTAAAGGGCGATGAAATGGTATTCACCAAAATACCGCCTCGGGCAAAATTCCCTGTAAAGGTAACAGTAGTAGCCTGGCAATACGGGGTTAAGGAGAAGGTCCGGTCGGCCCGGCCGGTAGAACGGTCTTTCAACATCAATGACCGGTAGGGGCCTATACTGTAGCATAGCATCTTTTTCGCCCTGAGCTTTATATAGCGAAGTTGAATCCAACTTATCCGGGTTAAGAGGAGTTGGATTTTACGCATTTGATGAAGTGGTCAATTGTATCTTTTGCTTCGTAAAATGGCGGTGTTCACCGGTATGCCCCATGAAGCCCCGGAAAGCGCTTCGTCCTGCTGGGCGTCATGTTGTTGTGATCAATCAGGCCTACAATATTAGCGTATAAAAAATGGTTGCGGATTGTTGCCGTCATATTCAAAAGGTCAAATATCTGCCACATAGATCATACGGTTACTTGTACGCGTTATAGGTCTGTTTCGGAAATAAGCGTATTGTAAAATTTGACAATTTTCATTAATTTATTGATTTTCAATTAATTTTATTTATTCTGATGCATTTTTGACGTAGCCTGTTTTTTGGAAAATGCCGACTTGTCGGTGCATATTTGTATGCCGGTGAAAAATAGGCATTGCCTGATATGTATTGCGGATGACAGGTAGTAAGCGGTGGTATCCGCTTAATCCTACTTAAGGATCAATGCTGTAAAGGAAATATTGCAAAGCGCGGATTATGAAAACGGTTATTCCGGCAGGTTGAATAACTGGCCATGACTAACCGGGATGGCCATACAGGTCTTTAACGATATATGAAAAATTTTTAACTGTTTTAAAAACTAACGATGGTGAAAATTAGCAGCATGTTTGCCGGATTGTTATTATTATTGGTTACGTCGCTTGGAGCGCGTGGTACTGATCAGGAAAAGCCTCAGAAAGTTATTGTGGCTTATGTAACCTCCTGGACACAGGCCCTGCCGGACACCCGGTATGTAACCCACATTAACTATGCTTTCGGGCATGTTACAGAAACCTTTGACGGGGTTCAAATCGACAATCCGCTGCGTTTGAAGACGGTAACTACTTTAAAAGCGGCTAATAAAGACCTCAAAGTATTGCTTTCTATCGGGGGATGGGGCAGCGGCCGGTTTAGCGAAATGGCTGCTGATAATCACAACCGTAAAAAATTTGCAGACGATTGCGCCCGCGTGGTAAAAGAATACGATTTGGATGGAATCGACATCGACTGGGAATATCCAACCAGCAAAGCCGGAGGTATCTCCGCTTCCGAAGATGATACCAAGAATTTCACGTTATTGATGGAGGATATACGAAAGGCTATCGGGAAGGGAAAAATACTAACGCTGGCAACGGTGATGAGTGGAAAGTACATCGATTTCACAGCTATTAAAGATGTGGTCGACTTTGTAAATATCATGGCTTATGATTCAGGAAATCCACCTAAGCATCATGCGGCACTATACCGCTCCGAAATGACAGGTTCCGGCTCGGGGGAAGAAGGAGTTAAAGCGCATCATGCAGCCGGTATGCCGATGGAGAAACTGGTACTGGGGATTCCTTTTTATGGAAGAGGTAATAATAAAGATATAAAGGGATTTATACATTACAGGGATCTTATTAAACTAACCGGTTTTGAAACCAAATGGGATGCTGTTGCTAAAGTACCTTACCTGGTCAACACTGCCGGGGAAATGGTATGTACCTACGAATCACCCGAGTCTATTAAAATAAAGGCTGCGTTTATTAATGCGAATCATTTACGGGGCGCTATGTATTGGGAATATGCCGGTGATACGGATGATGGCCTTTTAAGCAGAACCGTTTTCGAGGAGGTGATTTCGAAAGGGCCGGCGGGTAAATAATAGCGTAGCCAATCACCGGTCATGTATCGCAATATGCTTCATGGGGCGGCAGCCCGCGGCTACTGCTGCTTACGAATCGTCATTTATTAATCAATCAATTAGTATATTCAATGAATAATTGGAGTGGCAGGGTTTTGCCGGTTGTTTTTTTGGTATTCTCAATCAACATGCAATTGTATAGTCAAAATAAAAGTATTTATAAAGACAAAACCCGGTCAGAGTCGGAAAGGGTCAGTGATCTGATCAGTAAGATGACGTTGGTTGAGAAGATCGGGCAAATGAACCAACTCAATTTTGATCAAATAAATAAAGATCTTGAAGAAAAGATTAAAAAAGGATCAATCGGTTCGTTACTTAACGTTACCAAAGCCGAAGAGGTAAATCAACTTCAACAGGTGGCGCTACAACAAAGTCGCCTGGGTATCCCTTTAATTATAGGCCGCGATGTGATTCATGGATTACATACCATCTTTCCTATTCCGCTTGGCCAGGCCGCTTCCTTTGATGATGAGCTGGTAAAAAATGCAGCCCATATAGCAGCCGTGGAATCCCGGGAAAAAGGGATTAACTGGACTTTCGCTCCCATGCTGGACATCAGCCGTGATGCAAGATGGGGCCGGATCGCAGAAAGCCTGGGAGAAGATCCCTACCTGGCTGGCCGTTTAGGCGCGGCTATGGTCAGAGGATTCCAGGGTAATAAGTTATCAGACGCTACTTCTATCGCAGCCTGTTTGAAGCATTTTGCCGGCTATGGCGCTGCAGAAGGTGGCCGGGATTATAACAGCACAAATATACCCATTCACTTGTTGCGTAATGTATACCTGGAACCATTCAGAAAATCAGTGGAGGCAGGCGCTGCTACAGTAATGACCTCATTTAACGATAATGATGGCATACCGGCGTCAGGAAACAGCTTTCTCCTGAAACAGGTATTGAGGAAAGAATGGAATTTCGACGGCTTCGTGGTTTCCGACTGGGCCTCTATGTCGGAGATGATTTCACATGGATTTGCTGCAGATAGAAAGGAAGTAGCATCGCTATCAGCCAATGCCGGGCTGGATATGGAGATGGTAAGCCAAACCTATATTCAAAATTTGGAGCAGCTAGTAAAAGAAGGTAAAGTGCCTGTTCAAGCCATTGATGAACTGGCTAAAAATATACTGCGTATTAAAATCCGTATGGGTTTATTTGAAAATCCTTTTGCGCCAACCGGGCCAGGCAAAACCTACTCCCAGGTGCATTTAAATGCAGCAAGAGAGAGCGCCGTTAAATCAGCGGTTTTACTAAAAAATAATAACCAGTTATTACCACTTGATGCCCGTAAAAAGATTGCTGTTATTGGCCCCATGGCCGATGCGCCACATGACCAGATGGGGACCTGGGTTTTTGATGGACAGAAAGAATATACGGTAACACCTCTCAAAGCACTACAAACCGAATACCAACATATCAACTATGTTTATGAGCCGGCCCTGACATTCACCAGGGATAAGAACAAAGCCAATTTTGAAAAAGCAGTAAATGCTGCCAAACAGGCGGATGTGGTAGTGGCATTCCTGGGAGAAGAATCTATCCTTTCGGGCGAAGCGCATTCGCTATCCAATATTAACCTGGTAGGTGCGCAATCAGAACTGCTGGCGGCGCTGAAGGCCGCAAACAAGCCGGTTGTATTGGTAATTATGGCCGGTCGGCCGCTAACCATTGAGCGGGATTTACCCAATGCCGATGCCGTGTTGTACAATTTTCATCCCGGTACTATGGGCGGGCCAGCCATTTGGGACCTGCTCTTTGGAAAGGCCAACCCGAGCGGTAAACTCCCGGTTACTTTTGTACGTGAAGTAGGACAGATCCCTATGTATTATAACCATAACAATACCGGCAGACCCGGACCAAAGAATCCCATGAAACTGGATGATATTCCTTTGGAGGCCAAACAAAGCTCTTTGGGTAACAGTTCCTTTTACCTGGACTCAGGAAGAGATCCGCTTTTCCCTTTTGGTTACGGGCTTTCTTATTCCAGCTTTGAGTATAAAGACCTGAAGCTTTCAGCTACCAAAATAAAACCCGGGGAGAAAATGAAAGTGTCTGCAACATTAACCAATACCGGCAAATATGAAGGGACAGAAGTAGTGCAATTATATGTTCAGGATATTGTCGGATCAATAACCCGCCCCGTTAAAGAGCTAAAAGGATATCAAAAGATCAGTTTAAAACCCGGTGAAACAAAACTGGTGACATTTGAATTAAGCAGCGATGATGTAGCTTTTTATGGTTTAGATCTCGTGAAAAAGGCTGAGAACGGCATGTTTAATGTATGGGTGGGAGGCAGCAGTGACTCCGGGCTGAAAGGATCATTTTTTTTAGAGCAATAATAATTCAACGGGTATTGTTATGAAATCTGTTCTTGATAAAATGGCATATATTATAAATGGATATGGAGCGGATTTCTGAATTGAATATATTTACCATCGTTTGAGAATTAAGCTAATGGTTGACTACAAATATTACGGTTTCTTGCTGCTTTGCATTATAATAGGGGCATTGCCTTGCACCGGGCAAAATGTGATAGGCAATCCATCCATCATAAACTATTCAAAAAAATCATATAAAGGCGGTAACCAGAATTGGGATATTGACCAGGATGAAAGAGGTGTCATGTACTTTGCCAATAATAACGGACTGCTCACCTTTGACGGGGTGTATTGGCAAATCTATCCATTACCTAATGGAATTGCGCTACGTTCCATTATGGTTTCAAAAGACGGAAATATTTATGTCGGAGGTCAGGGGCAGATTGGCTATTTCAAGGCTGATGCACAGGGAAGGCTGGTATATCACTCACTGAATCCGTTACTGTTGCCTGAGGACAATACATTTACGGATGTATGGAACATTTGTGAGAAAGATAATGCTGTCTTTTTTAGAATCAACTCAAAAATATTTGTACTCAATAAGGGTAAGATACAGACTTATGCCAGCAATTATTGGTCCTTCCTGGGCGAAACCGGCAAGGATATCATTGCCCACAACGCCAACCGCGGACTTTTGATATTTGAGAATGGAAGGGATTGGAAACCGCTACCTTTCGGCGATCAACTGCCCGCAGGTGCAGCCATTCGTTCCATTATGTCTATTGGACCGGATTCACTGTTGATTGCCACCCAGCAATTTGGTTTTTTTATGCTCGATCATAATGGGCTTACAGCTTTTGAAACGCCCTCCATTAAAGAAGTAGCCGCTAAAAGCATATACCAGGTACTCCAACTGCCCGACAAAAACTTGCTGGTTGCCACGCGGTTGGGCGGCTGTTATGTGGTGGATAGAAAGGGACAATTACTCGAAAGGATTACCATAAGCGAGGGGCTGCAAAGCCAGAATACGCTTTCGGTAAAAGCCGACAGGGAAGGTAATATCTGGCTGGGTCTGGATAATGGCATCGATGTTGTGAATTATACCGAAGCCATCAAACACATTTTTCCCGAAAAAGAGAATCATAACACCGGTTTTGCCGCTGCGGTTTATAATCAATACTTATACCTGGGCACTTCTGCAGGTGTGTATCGTACACCTTTGTCAGCAAAGCCCGATATCAGTAAAACCCGGGGGCAGTTTGAACTAGTGAAAAATTCGAAAGGTGAAGTATGGGGACTTTCAGTTGTTCATAACAGGTTGCTTATTGCACATGCGTCCGGCGCCTATTACGTTAACGGTGGAGAGGCTGTTTTAATTGATAACAGCATTGGCTATTGGGGTTTTCAGCCCTATACCCATGGCGGAAAGAAGCAGGTGTTGGCCGGCACTTATAACAATATTAGCTTCCTCGATGAAGTTGACGGCATTGTAAAGCGCATACCCGGCGGCATTTCCAGTGAATCGGCCAGATTTGTGGTGCAATATGACGGGGTCATATGGATAGCACATCCTTACAGAGGACTATTCCGGGTAGTGCCGGATGAACATGGAAAACTGGTAACGCAAACCTATACAGACAGAGAAAAGGTGATCAGTAACAACAACAACAGGATTTTTAAAATAGCAGGTAAGTTGATCCTGGCAGATGATAAT
>JBQGCI010000304.1:0-8469 GCA_052038405.1 Acinetobacter pittii | reverse complement strand
CCAACACGATGTAATGCCTGCCTTTTTCATCTCTTTCTCCGATAGAATAAACGAACTCGGTTTCCGGCATTTCAAGGTGCATTAGTACCAATGGTTGTCGGGAATACGCAATATAGTATTCCACCAGGAGATAAAGATGATTTTTAAAATCATCAGTATAGCTGGCGTCCTTCTCATACCAATATCTTATTGGTTTGGCGTACTTTTTCCGGAAAGCCACTATTTTGCTGTCTTTAATTTTCTTTACACCAACCAGTCGCTCTTTAAAGTCCGGCCGGTCTCCGTCACCTGCTATCCATATGCTGTCCATTTTCCATTGTATTGCCAGGGTATCTCCGCGCAGGAAATCCGGCTGCTGATCAACCCGGTCTTCATATACCAGGGATATCAGGCGGTTTTCCTTCCTGACGTGAAAAAGAAAATAGTCGCCATCATCATTCCATTCCACAAATGTTACCGTGTCGGTAAGTATTTTGCCAAGGGGTACTTTGTTACCCGGCCTCAGCCCGCTTTTGTACGATATTTCAGGTATGGGTATGGTATCCCTGATCTGAGGCGGAATGACGGAGCTGCTATCCTTAGACGCACTAGTGGTGTCCTCTCGCTGAACATGGTTACAGGAATAGCAGGTTACTACCCCAAAAAATAGTAGCCATTGTATTATAAACAAATTTTTCATCTGCGTAGTTTGCTTTTGCTTTCCATGCTTTCCCAGAAATCCATCATGCCTGCTTTGTTTTTTGGTTTTTCAAAACGGATGGTAATAAAACAACCTTGCTCTTCGTTTCCTGATATAAATAGATGAGTTTTCCATCCATCAGGCAACAACAGGTGTAAGGCGGTCCCTTTATTTTTGTCTTCATTTATACGACCTGTCTCGAGCTGGTTTACCTGTAAAATGGCATGAGTTATAACGGTTTTAAAAAGCGTGTTGTCTTTTAAAAATTGCAGGTTGTGAAGTAATGCTTCTTTTTTTGCAGATGGATCAGTTTTTAATGCAGGTTGGTATTTGAGGGTTCTGCTAAAGTACAGATCCGGCTCTTCACACCCACTCAGTGAAGCCACCAACTTAGAACCATCTTTCATGTGTACCGTTTCAGTATAGGCTTCATTAAACTGGTCATCCATCTCCAGCGTGCTATCTATCCTTAAGTTACTATCCTTTTTAAAGATCTGCTTTTTCATAGACGCAAGCGGGCAATCAACGTAACGGTCTTCTACGATCTTATTATCCCTGAAAGAAAAACTAACCGCTACCTGCTTCAGATTGTCCGGACTTTCGCCATCGGATCGGGACATGGGATTTTCATTATAGGTAGCATATAGTTTTCCGTCTTTTACCTGATCTATTTGCAGGTGACCATAAGAGAATTTCCCACCTCCAAATAGGGTATACTGACTGATGATCGTACGCTTGCTATCCAGCAGCACCACCCGGTAATCGAAACCGTAGGCGTTGCCACCGCCCCCCAAACCTTCATCCGTAAAAAGAAAAACGGCATCGGGCCAGCCGTCTCTGTTAAAGTCGGTAACCCAGCTTTCAGAAGATTCAGCTGAAAGGCAGGATAAAAAATGCCCGTCTTTATCACGAATACAGTTGTCTCCAGGTTGGCTTATCCCTTCTCTGCCTTTTATTTCGAGCTGTAGCAACTGATCGCCTATTTTATGTAAAGTGACTGAATTTAACAACTGACCCTGCACAAAACCAATAATGGTTTGCAGCAACATTGTGATGGATATTTTCAGTTTTATATTCATAAAAACATTTCGATTTCAGTTTCCGGGTTGTTATGTGACTGCTTTCTGCACTATTAGCGGCTTTGTAACCGTTTAACAATGGCTTCTGTTTCTTTGGCTGAGTAATTTCCGTCAAGATTAATACGACCGCTGGTGATAGGTTCCGCAATAAACGGCATCATGATAACTTTCTGATCTGCTACGAGGGCCACTTGTTTTCCAACCTGTTTTTTGCTGAATTTTTCCAACCGGGCCGCGCCCGCCTTAGTAAAACGTATTTCTATAATGGATTCACCTCGTGTTCCTTTTTTATATAAAACGGTATCATAGTCTTGTGGCGTTAGCGACGGACCACCCGCCAGTATAGCCAGCCTATCGTCATTATTTTTCTTTTCAATGATATAAAATCCGTCTGGTTTGTTCACTGCGAAAGGCTTTAAAAGGGCTATCATTTCATCAGCTCTGCTATTTTTTATGGAATCCGGTACGGGATCCTGATCTGCAATGCTATCAGGACGAGTTTCTAAAGGGGGAGGTGGCGCAGTCGTGCTAAGAGCTGTTCTTTCTTCTCCCTCTTTTTCGTCGGTCAAGAATCCCTTATAATGATAGGAGGGACGTACACCTTCTCCACAAATCACGTAAAAGATACTATTATGAGCTCCGCTGTCTTCTGCAAAATCCACAGTGTCTTTATTTTCGGCTGCCAGCTTCACATACTTCCGGAGCAGGCGGTCATCGTGGTATTGATGGCTCTTGAAATACTCGTCATTATCATCGGCCTGCCGGCTGATATATTCATTAGCGGCTTCGTTAGAGCTATAGTTTAAGGAATCAGGTGGAGGAAACAGGCGATAATGTTGGTTAGCAAAAATAGTATGGGCTGTTGCAGTTTTGGATTCATCGTATTGTTTTTTCCATTCCAGGATTTCCTGCCATTGTTCTTGTTCTTCTTCTTGTGGTATTTGTTTAGCAAATCCTTCCTGGCCGCCATAATTAGATAGCTGTAGTATGTTTTTCCCTTCAACCTTTACAAATCTCGCAGCAAAATTTTCATATTCCCGTTTGGGTTCGTTAAATATCAGGATAAAATCGTTGTATTTTTTCGCCGGATTGTATTGCCAGGAGGTACCAGGCTTACGCAGATCCCAACCCACATCTTCTCTGATAAAGGAGAGTGTGAAACGGGTTAACTGTTGATAGGTCTCATATACAAAAGGGGCACCAAAGCAATTGGCATCTTCATTAAAAACCCTTTGCCGTTTTTCTTCATTGAACTGTACCAATGTTTTGCCCTCTTCAAAGCCTGCAAAATTCATCCTGGTACTGTCGCCCAGCCTGCTGTTGTAATGGGCATATACTTCAAATAACTCAGGTTTATCAGGTATGAATTGTAAATCATCACCTTTAAAGCTGTAAGCGCCAAATACAGCAGTTGCATACCCGTACAACATAAAACGCCCATCGTCAAACAGGCATATGCCGGAGGTGCCGCCATACCGGCCGGCATATTGACGGTAACGTTCGGCGGTATTGCTTTGTGCGAAGATTGCTGACGTCATTGTAAGCAGGGAAATTAATAATAAAATCTTTTTCATATTGTTACGGGGTGAATGAGCGTATATCCGGTATCAAAATACTGTAAAAAATGCGATCCGTACATGTCATTTACGATCCGGGGCCATTCATTTATAAACCGTGTCGATTACTGATATTCGTCCTCTTACAGAAGAAACCTCAATATTCCATTATTTATTTTAAAAATGGGGCTGGTTTTAGGGAAGGGGTAAAGGTTCCATTTAAATCAGCAAAGCCAGCTCGCGTATCCCTTCTTCCAGTTGTTTTGCCGACAGGGCACCATAACTTAAACGGATACCATTTACAGCTCGCCCAAAACTATACTGGCCGGGAGTGATAATTGTAATGCCCTTCTTTCCCAACAGCGACGATATATCATCCCAATCGCATTGCCTGAAAGGAATAATCCAGAAAGCTAAACCACCCTCCGGAACACTGTAGCTCGCTTTTTTATCTATATATTTAACCAGTAATGCCTTTGTTAAGTCGCGCTTTTCCCGGTAATAATGGGTAGCTTTTTTTAAATGCTTCTTTACGGTTCCATCGTGAATAAGCTGCAGTACCGCCTGTTCCATAATAGCATCCCCCTGCACATCTATGATCTTTCTCAGGGAAGCTATTTTTTCCATCAGCCCGGGTATATTGGTAGACAAATAGCCAATTCGCAATGCCGGGGCTACCACCTTGCTCATGGTGCCTACATACACATACTTTTTGAGTTCTTCAAAACTGGATACAGGCAATACAGGACGATAACCAAAATGAAACTCATTATCATAGTCATCCTCAATAATGGTAAAATCATACCTGTTAGATAGCTGAACCAATTCCAGCCTCCGTTGAAGACTCATGGTTACCGTAGTAGGGTACTGATGATGTGGAGTGGTATATAAAGCTTTAATCTTCCGACCCGATTGCAGCAGTTGCTTAACATGGGGAGTCAACAACCCTTCTTTGTCTACATTCACAGGTATCAACCGGGCACCTGCCTGTTGAAAAGCTTTCCAGGCAGGCTGGTATCCCGGATTTTCAACTACGATCTGGTCTCCTTCCTTTAAAAGACATTGGGCAGTTAAGTACATCGCCATCTGGCTGCCTCTTGTAACACATAGCTCTTGAGCAGTCACCCGCATGCCGCGGTTAAGATTCAACATATGAGCCAGCTCCTGCCTGAAATTCCAATCGCCTAATTCATTCCCGTAGCCCATTAATTGCCATCGCGCTTTCCGGTTAAAAATTTGCCGGTAAGCCCTGGCCAGTTCAGCAATGGGAGCAATTTTACTGTCGGGATACCCGTCATCAAAGTGAATACCGCGAGATACAGGTGGAATTGCTGTACTATTAGCCATAACAGGTGCTTTCTGGTAACGCGACAGCAGCGGCAGCTGGTCTGCTACAAAAGTGCCTTTCCGTTCTTTAGCTACTAACCATTCTTCATTGATCAAAACCTGTAAAGCATCTACTACCGTATTCCTGTTGAGCTGCAGCTCCTGGGACAGTTTCCTGCTCCCCGGCAGCGCGGTACCCTGTTTTAGCCGGCCCGATCGTATGTCCGCAATAATAGCATCCGCTATTTGCAGATAAATGGGTTTATCGCAGTGATCATTAATCGCCAGGGATAACTTCCAGGGTCTCAACATCTGGACTACCAGTTTTTATAAATTCTGTATCAGGTTGGTAGTCCAAAGATAGGCTAGTTTTGTATGGCAATTATGCAATAAACCATTTTTTATTACAATTAGTATGAAACAATCAATTTTCTATCATGCCGGTTGTCCGGTATGTGTTAGTGCTGAAGAAGCTATTCTGGAGCTGATCCCTTCTGATAAAGTAAGCGTTGTACACCTGGGTAATGCACGGGAAAAGGTGGCGGAAGCTGAAGAAGCGGGTGTAAAATCTGTTCCGGCGTTGGTGCTTCCCAACGGGAATGTACTCCATATCAATTTCGGCGCCTCTATTGAAGAGCTGAAGTAACCTCCATGCTCCCGTATTTTTCACAAAAGCGGGAGCATTTCCATCTTCAAAATCACAATTATTACCGATGAATATTTCAGATCTCATTATTGCCGATAAAGAACCGGTTACCTTCAGTGAGGTTTGTTTAAGCGCTTCGAACAGGCGGCAGCTGTTGCAACTGGTTAAAGAACACTGCTATATAGCAGCGTTGCAGGAATACGGCCTTACTGTTAGCAACAAGCTGTTGCTGCATGGGGCATCGGGTTGTGGCAAAACTTTTACGGCAAAAGCCATTGCCAACGCGATGGGCAAGCGCTTATTGGTCTTAAATTTAAGTAATATCATAAGCGCACGAATTGGTGAAACCTCCCAGCATCTAAAGCAGGTTTTTGATAAAGCGTTCCGTGAACAGGCCGTTCTATTTCTGGACGAATTTGACCAGATCGGAAAGGCAAGAAACAGTGATGACCGGGAGGTGGGCGAAATGCGCCGGCTCGTGAATACCCTTATTCAGCTTATTGATTATTATCCGAACCACTCGCTACTGGTGGCGGCCACTAACCATAAGGAAATAATCGATCGGGCTTTGCTGAGAAGGTTTCAGATAACTATAACTTATGATAAACCCTCCGATGTAGAACTGGATCGTTATTATGACCAAATTATAGCAGGTTTTCCCAACAGTTTGCAGTCCATTAAACGCAGGTATACCATATCCTATGCCGAAGCAAAAGACAATGTACTGGCGCAGGTAAAAGAAAACCTGATCTACCAACTGGAAAAAGAAAATGCGAAGGACAAATGATAACAGAAAATTTACAGTCTATTAACCGGAGAATAGAAAACGCATGTAAAAAGGTGGGTCGTGATCCGCTCGAAGTTAAGATTCTGTTAGCTACGAAAACGGTACCGGCTGACCGTATCCTGTTAGCATTAGAAGCCGGGTATCAGTTGATCGGCGAAAATAAAGTGCAGGAACTGTCGCAGAAATACAAAGCGCTGCAGGCATCACAACCCACACATCACTTTATAGGCCATTTGCAAACCAACAAAATAAAAGATCTACTGAAATACGATATAGACTGTATTCAGTCTATCGACCGTTTTGAACTTGCCTATAAGTTACATCAACGACTGCAGGCCCAAAGTAAAACCATGCGTATTTTAATACAGGTAAATACGTCGGGGGAAGAGAGTAAATTCGGTGTAGCGCCAGGGCATACCATAGCACTCATAGAGCAGATCAGCACTTTGCACACCCTGCAAATAAAAGGGTTGATGACTATCGGATTATTCAGCACGGATGAAAAAAAGATAAGAAGCTGTTTTCGTTTATTAAAAAAGATACAAACAGAAGTTCGCGGGCTCCATATCCCTCGGGTAGAAATGGCGGAACTTTCGATGGGCATGAGCGGGGACCTGGAGGTTGCGATTGAAGAAGGCGCCACGATCATCAGGATTGGAACTGCTGTATTTGGCAAAAGAAACTACCCCGATGCTTTTTATTGGAATGAATCCGCCCCGGTTCTATGACTGCAACCAGACAGGCATGGATGTCTTATATAGAGGGAGACCCGGGAAGCGCCAGAAGGAGGTCGAAACATATCTTAGCCTTCCGACCCAATATGCGGGGCTAACCTTTCGCATGAAGAACGTCATAATCTAACTTCCCGGCTAAGAGGATGCCTGCAGCCAGATAGGTATGAATTAGCGGTTGCGGGAAAAGCTTGAAAAGATAAATGACGCATGACCGGGAAACTGCTTGCTAAATAAGAAGAAACACCATTTAACCCTTAACATACCCCTTACGGGGTACTGTCAGCCAAACCCATTCATGGTATACTTTACCCTTACAATGAGTGAGTGACTATTAAGGCTATGAGTCGCTTCACCACAAACCTCACATTGTTAAAAATTAATAGACCGTTGTCCTTTTAATACCTTTACTTCGCATACAAATAGTATCATGAAATCTGTAAAATTCAGTTGGGTAAGATAAATTTTCCTTTGGTGTCATGAACCGGTCACATCCTGCTTTTTACTTTCTTTGATTTTGTATTAACAATTTTTAAGAACTGTGGCACGGTATTTTATATATTATTCTATCAATATAAGAGATTGACACAATGGGTCTAATGTATCGCATTATTCAACCGGTTTTACCCGATACTTTTGGTAACTGCATCCTCTGATTAATAAAAAGGAATTCTCGATATTAAAGAGCGTGTTAGTAGGGCTAATACGAGAACCCCGGCTGTGAAGCTGGGGGAGGGCTTATACCTCCTGTTTCTACAGGAGGTCTTTTTAGCGAAGGTAGTGAACCTGCTATGCATTCGTTATTACCGTTTTCGCAATTTCCAGGCCTTTAATCGGTAGGTAATGCAGGTAGTTACACACCTTGTACAACTGCATTTAAAGAGCTGTTCGGTTTAATTCTGGACATACGTTTATTATAAGAGTTGAACTGAGCCGATTTATTATTCACCAAATGGTGACCTTTTTTGATAATCGGATGAAAAGGGTGGGGCGATTTCAGAAGTTATGGGTTTAGTCTCCACACGTATAATGAGAGAATAAAATCAGTTTTTGTAAGAGGTGGGCACCGATGCGTATAATATTAATGATTAACCAATAACCGGAAATGCTACTGGTTGTGCGGATCTGTTTTTTGTTTGAAAACATACTAAAAGAATGGCTGGTTAACTGGCTCATCGGGTTGAATGGGGGGATCATTGAAAGTAACGGAGCATCCTATTAAAAGACTTAAATACGCTCATGAACAGGTTTTGGGCGAACCTCGGTGATGCTTGATAGGCGATTACTTGAAAATAGCTTATTTTTACAAGCTCTACAATGGAACATTATTTTGAATTGCCCCTGAGGTTCAGGGAAGAAGATCGGATACTGAAGGGAAGGTTGGTTACATTTGCTTATTCCTATAAATTTTACATCGTGGTAGATGGGAGAGAACTGGTTTTTGAAAGAGATGATGAGCATAATTTCCGGGTTGTGTCAACTGAATCGCATCATGAAAACAGCGTAGATCAGGAATTACTGGCGCATATAATAGAAGCGCTGGAACGCAGGGCTGCCTGATTTTTTTCGGGGGCTATTTCACCCAGCTCTGTACCATACAACGAAAAGCCTACCTGAATGGATGTTGCAAAACCCCATCGGAAAATTATTCATATCGATATGGAT
>JBQGCI010000303.1:0-3425 GCA_052038405.1 Acinetobacter pittii | reverse complement strand
ACCCTCTGGGCTGTTAATTTTTAACAGCCTTTTTTATTGTCCCTCTTGCTTTCTGCTTGTTACCTGCTATTGCCTTATCTAAAAGCGGGTTAGACACGATAATGGGCTTAGGCTTGGTAGTTGTTTCGTTTTGCTCTATCTCTATTTCGTTCACAATTAAACTCTCGGGTGCAATAACGCTGTAATCAGAACTATTGTCAAGCTGTGGCTTATCGGAGGCTATGATAAAACGTCTTAAAGATTTCATGACCAATGGAGCAATCCGGCATTCATTCACCATTTCTGTTTTCCCGGTCGCCACATCGATTTTGTATATCTCAGGACTATTAGAAGACATATCTCTTACCATGTAAGCGGCCTGTAATCCTTCTTCCCTGGCCAAACGCAATAACCTGGCCTGCATTGAATCAGCAGGCGTAGTTCTGGATGAAGTTAATCTTAACACACCCGCATTATAATTTTTGCCCATGAAAGACTGGGCAAACCCTTGCGACTTCGGAAATTTTCTGGTGGGCGTTCTTCCATTCAGCAGGCTCTTTAAAATACCCGCTTCTATCAACACCAGCGAATCGGGTGGCAGCACGCCTTCATCGTCTATTTCGAAATGCCCGGTAATATGCTTGCCATTCAGCATTTTCAGGTAAGGGACTGCTGTAACCGTAAGCTCAGAAGCTACGAGTTTTTGCCCCAGCTTTTCTTCATAGCTGGTTCCGCCGGAACCGTATCCCAGGATTGGTTTACGCCGGGTTTGCAAGGTATTGGAAAAACATTGATTAACGATATCCGTTACAGCACTTCCCACAAATAATACAGGTCCCATGTAAGCTCCCTCAAACGCCCTGGCCAATTCTTTTTCTTGTATTTTACTGATCAGTTCTTTTACCTTGGCCTGCAATTCATGCAATGCCGGCAACTCATCAATATGCTTCACCGTAACAGAATAGCTGTTATTATAATTGTTGCCTTCCTCGTCAGATGTAGCGCCATACGCCATAAAAGTCACAGAACTTCCGGGCTTTCTTATTACCGCACCTTCGCTGCTCACTATATAATTTTCGGAGCTGCTGATCAATAAGCGGCAATAAGAGGTGGTAATTTTAGGATAAGCGATAAACAGAGCTGATAATGAGTTCAGTTGGCGCTCCCATTTTGGGATATCTAATTGAATAGGTTGAATAGCGCCAAAATCCTGCACCACAGGCGTGATGCGGGCAAGATCATCAAGGGCCAGCTCTTTTTCGTCTACGCTTACCCGTTTTAAAGAAGACATAAAACCACTGAACTGCCGGGCATTATTTTTATAGGCCCGGTCCGTCTCCAGCCATAAAAGGCGACGGTATTCATCTGCGCTGGCTTCGTCCGGCAGATTTGCGAAATACCCGTCATACATCATATAATCGAAATTGCGATGATAGTCTCCCACCCTTAGCTTAACAGATACCGATTTATTATTAACCGGCGTTCTCACTACTGTTGTTATTTCACCACGCTCGCTGCCTAAATGATAGCTGTTCACATTTTGCAGGTTATAGGTAATATAAAAAGGCTTCTCCAGGTCGGGTAAATGTAACCGGCTGATATTACGCTGCAATTCATCATTCAGCAGTTTAACATAAAAATTATCTTTCAAAGCCTGTGCTTTCACTGCAAAGCCTGTAGAACCCAGGATTAATACCAGGAAGAAAAGTTTACTTCTCATTTTAATAACTTATTTAGTCGGGCAAGGGATTCAACTGATATAGATCATTATTACTTATCCAGGTCGGGTCTGGGCAATACCGGCAGGCGTTCAGAAGATTTGCTTTTTTTCTGTGTTTCAATTACATCTACAAAGATGGCCGGTGAAGATGCCGACACTGGTACCCAACCAGAGCCGGAGCCGCACATGCCGTTGAAGGTTTCTACTGTATTGCTACAAGCGGCAATATGTTTGAACATAGAAAGAGGAGTACCAATCAAATCCACCCCGCGTACCAATTCATCGGGTTTAGCATCTGCATAAATCTTATAAACTTCTGTAGGCAATACATTGAAAGCATTCGGTGTCGTGCGTCCTACATTGGTAAATCCACCCTGTACATCCTGGAACAGGTATCCATACGGTTTACCCTGCTTCTTACATTCGGCAATCAGCATCTCCCTGAGCTCACTGAATGTCTTTTCGCTTTTACCTGTAACAATCAGATTACTTTGCCTGCTTTCGGGAATACCGCCCGGCGCGGTTCGTGCGTGCCCATTACTGCCGCTCACGCCATTGATAGGTGTACGCGTCATTAAAAAATTACGTAATATGCCATCCTCTACCACATTGACCCGCTGCGCTGCTACTCCCTCATCATCAAATTTATAATAGCCGTTTACCTGAGCGCCTGACACATTTTTGATAGTAGGGTTCATGGAGATACTCAGAAAGGCGGGTAATACTTCGGTGCCAATTTTATTTTTGAAGGTTTGTCCGTCAAATTCATTTTTCATCCGCTTCCCCTCCAGCCTGTGACCGAAAATTTCGTGGAAAAATACACCGGCCGCCCGGCCCGAAAGTATAGCCGGACCGACAAAGGGATCTGCCAGTGGCGATTTTTTCAGGTCGCTCAGTTTGACACTCATCCGTGCAACATCGGCCAGTACGCTGTCGCCGGCCGGTAAACCGGCTGGCGTATAGGCAAAGTACAGCTTGTAAAGCGGCAGCTCCATGCCGTCTGCGGCTTTGGTATTGCCAAAAATGCTCTGCCAGGTTTCGGTTCCGTCTTCTACGATGTTCGACCCATCGGTATCCACAAAATATTTGCGGGTGGTCTTAAATTCAAAATTAGCCCCTCCCTGTAACAGGTCGGGGTTTTGCTTAAATACCTGCGTGAAACGCTTAAGAGCAGTCGCTACCTGATCCAGGTCGGGTTTTAGCGCTTTGTAGTCGACAGGACCGTCAAAATAAACTTCACGTTTAGCATCAGAAAAATCGGCAGCCGTATCTTCTTCAGCTACCCGCACTTTTTTATTAGTTAGCAATTGTTCATAGATCTGTGCAGCGTTCTTATAAGCCATATCCGTACTTTTCCAGATAGCTAAACGCAGTATATCCTCGTTATCTACAATTGGCAAAGTGCCCGGAGCGCCGCCCAATTGCATATTATGTGTATTATCAAACTGGTAGCTGCCCACTCTCACCGTTGGTGTAAAAACTCTTACCCGGTTGGAGTCGATAGAGCTGATAACCCCGAAACTGGCTGTGACACGGTAGGATACGATATCATCCACCCGGTAACTCATATAGTACACATTTTTATCAGCCGCTTCCAGTTGTGTGAACTCACGCTGTAATTCACTCTTTAAAATGCTGGAAAGCCGGTCCTGTGCATAGACATTGGCAAAAGATAAAAAGGAACCGATTAGCAGTAGAGCGCGGGTTGCTGTTGTCATATACTATA
>JBQGCI010000302.1:0-3910 GCA_052038405.1 Acinetobacter pittii | reverse complement strand
ATCCATGAAAATTAAAACTTCATTTTTGTAAAAATCAATAGATATCCCCACTTTCTGCCTCATACACTTGGTATATTTACTTAATAGATTTTTGTGCGCCCCGGCCTGTAAACCTGCCGTAGTTAAAAATCGCTCCAACTCAGCAGCACCATATTGGAAGCCGGCTAACTTGCTGAAGAAATCCAGGTTTTCTATACCATTTAGATTCCCGTATAACATCACCACTTCGGGTATATATGCAATATATTTTTGGGTATCCGCTCTACCGGGTTTTACTTCTATATCATTAATCAAAGCCTGACCCGATGTTGCTGTTAAAAAACCAAGAAATAAATTAATCGTTGTTGTTTTCCCGGCACCGTTCTGGCCGAGCAAACAAAAAACCTCCCCTTTTTCAACGGATAGGTTTAATTGGTTGACGGCAGTATAATCTCCGTAAGTTTTAGTGAGGTTTATTGCGTTTAATGCTGACATAATAGATATTTAGTGGATAGTAGATTATTTATTTTATGAAATTGTGTACGTTAAAAGCCATCATGTTGACACAACTTAAAAGACGTTTACCGGTGGCTATTTTTTTGCTGAAGCCGGGCAACAGCAATAGACCCAAGCACCATAACGAATAACAACAGGTAAACACTTTGCAGGATCGGTATCTTATGATCTGCTTTATAGTACTCCGGCACAAAGACTGCCCAATTTTCTTGTAGCACGGGCGCTGATGTGAATATTTTAGGATAAAAGTACTTGCGTAGCCGTTCATGAAAATGAGTCGTACTATCCAGGAATTGAAGATGATTCGCCAGGCTCGTTTGAGCCAGTTCTGTATTATGTAGCTGAGTGTATAGAGTTGGCACTAGTTTACTAACCTTCCTGCTGAATTGTTCCCGATCATGCAGTTTTTTCATAAACAATTCGCTATCCCTTTGGGTTTCTGCATCTCCCAAGTGTTGCATTGCGTAATACCACAACCAATTATAACTGTCGCTATTCCATTTATAGGAGGCATATTGCGGGTACTCTTTATAAAACTGCTTCATTGTACTATCCACTGGTATATCCCACTTTTTGTGATAGCCGTCGCGCTGCTTTAACATGCTGCTTAAAGATTCAGGCACCGGGTATTGCCGGGTAATATAATTATTGATGGCAGCTGGTATCAATAAGGTCAGGAGCAACCAAACACTTAACAGGATGATTGCATTGGCACTGCTGCTTTTAAAAAAGGAAATAACCAACAAGCTTCCTGCAAACCAAAAAGTAATATACAGCCAGTTACCAAGAGTGAAAGCGATTAAACCCTGACCTAAAGGAATCTGTAACATCATAGATGAAAGCAGGCATAAGAGTAGCAGCAACAGGCTGCTAAATAGATAGGGAACACTTATTTTTAACAGTAAATACTTCCGGGTGCTAATACCCTGAGACATGATCAGCGGCCAGGCCCCTAACTCTTTTTCTTCGCTATACATATTAAAACAGCAGGCGATAATAACCAGGGGAAACAGGTATATAATTACAAAATTGAGATCAAAATTGCCTAGCATACTTAAGTATGGGTTCCTGATGTCGGTATCGTACCGCTGGGCTTCAATGGCCCTGATCGTTGGATTCTGGATGCTGGTATTAATATCCCGCTGCCCAATTGCCAGACCAGCCATAGGAGCGGTAGGATTTATATATGCAAACTTGAGGTAATAGAGCAAAGACCCCATTTCTTTACTGTCATACTTAACCAGCCTTGCGATATGGTGTTTTTGGTAGGCTGCAGTTTCCTGTACATCGCGCTGTTGTTGTACAACGAATTTCTTGCCCACCAATAAACTCACCACACCGGTTGCCAGCAATAATATGAGTGCCGCCAAGACAATTTTATTTCTCAGAAACTGGATAATCATCAAACGATACATACTAAAAAATAATTTTAAAACGTTTGGAAAAAAAACGAAGGAGTAAAAAAGAAACCAAAAGCCAAAAACCCAATGCTACTAAGGAAGGCCAGCCAGTTTGTGTAACCTCACCTGTGGTTAAAAAACGATAATGAAAATCAGGGAATGCTTCCCAGTGCTTTTTATCAATATGAAGCAGGTGACTTCCTTCTTTAGGATTTACATTACCTACATATTTCATCTGCAGTTCATTCATACGCTGGGCCAAAGCATACCGGTAAGCTTCTGCCTGCTGCTGAAAAGAACTATATGCTTCAAAATCGCTCCCGCAAAAAGCCATTGAGTTATTTCGGATCATGACGAAAGGATTTACCCACTCAAACAGCTGAGAGAAAGTATTCTGTTTTCTGTACAGGTTTAACAGTCGATCCTGGTGTTTTACATAAGTGTCGGCACTGAGCTGTTCGCCCGTTCTGCCAACGAGCCCGCCGTAGTTGAACGGCAGCTGCTGCACACTGCGTACCCTGTACTTCTTCAGCACGCTATCTCGCAGTTTATTAAAGAACGGGTCGTTAGGGTTATGACTATCGCCCTGCTTAAGTATATCTTGCTCAACAGCAGTTTGAAATTGAAGTTTGGACGGCGCTGGAAAGAGACCGGCACCTAAAACCGGAACTACTTTAGGAAGTACCATCGCAAATAAGAGCCAAAGGCCCAACAACTTCATCAAAGCGCCCTTTGAGTTAATACTGGTTGCAGAAACGATAATCGTGCTTACTGAAATGATCCAGAAGAAAAACAGGTAACAAAGAAAGACGATTGCCATGCGACCGGCAATTTGTGATGCGTCCATAACAGATGGAGTAACAGCCAGTAATATGCCTGTTAGTATAAAGGCCGGAATGAGGAATAAACCACTAAGTAACCAAAGGCCAAGACTCCTGCCCATGAGCAGGGAGAAATTGCTGCCTCCCTGGCTACTGATCATTTTTAAGGTTCCATTTTCCCTTTCACCAGCAACACAGCCAAATCCAAGGAAAACAAGGATCAGTGGCAAAATGTTTTGCAAGAGCATAGCCATATTCAGCTCACCCATCCGCAACAAACCTGTACTAAAACTTGCTTCACTATAGTTCACCGTATTTTGCTTATGCGCTTCCAGGAACACTGCATTACCTGCATAATTCTCCATCCCGAAATCGAAAAGACTCATAGGATGTTGTAACCGTAAAGCGAAGCTGCCATAGTGAGCCATACGGTGTGGATGCTTATCAGGATTATCGGTCCAGCTTTTGCGAATCACTTGTTGGTAATGCTGTCGCACCTCGTTTTGGGAGGCCACATGCTGCTGGCCGGTGTAACCGGCATAAATCAACAATAGCATAAATAATAACCAAAGCCAATAAAACGCTTTTTGGCGGAAGGCGTTCCGAAACAACTGTTTAGAAAAAAGAAGAGTTTGCTTCATAGTTTGTTTTTACCCCAGCGGGGTTTATTAATTGATGATTAAAACCGGTAAGTGGCTGTACACATGATATTCCTGGGCGCTCCGGGAAAAAGGCGGGTATAATTTTGCGCCCCGAGCCAATAGGTTTTATCAAAAAGATTATTTACATTGATAGCTATCTGCATGTTGCTTTTGGCCGGTGTATAGTACAGTGCCATGTCAAACAAAGTATAAGCCGGTACTTCAAAGGCTCTGGTAAACCAGGGCAAACGGCTTCCGTTATACTGCATACCCAGCCCCAACCCGATATCTCTAAA
The DNA here is from genome assembly GCA_052038405.1 of Acinetobacter pittii. GTDB lineage: Bacteria > Bacteroidota > Bacteroidia > Chitinophagales > Chitinophagaceae > Niabella. Next base: position 257 of record JBQGCI010000302.1, on the reverse strand, counting down.
AACAGTATTACCTGAAAAATTATAACGGGTCCAGAAATTGGCGCTGTTTACCGGCGTGTTCTGCTTTCTGCCGCCCACAAGGTTTGGATCGTTATCGGCCAATATCTTTGCGTCAATATAGCTATAAGAAGCGTTAATTTGCCAATTGGGTAATAGGTAGCCTGCCACCTCCACTTCGAAACCCCGGCTCCGCTCGGCTCCCCTCGTTATCAACGAATCGGGATACTCCGGAAGATTGGCGTTAAGCAGGATATTTT
>JBQGCI010000301.1:0-5718 GCA_052038405.1 Acinetobacter pittii | reverse complement strand
TATGTTATACAAGTAAATGAGCAAGGATATTTTAAGGTACGAATACCTTTATTTTACCCGGAGGATGTTTTTGTAAACCTGGGCAATAGCTTTACAGTTTTTCTGGAACCGGGCAAAACGCTGTTCCACATTATTGATGCGCAATATGGAGATGTCTTTATGGGAACATCAGGGCAAATTAACCGCGAACTAAATTTCTTGTCGGCTATAAAGCCCCCCGGGTACAAAGAACTCACGCAGAAAATTGGTAGTGTTTCATCGACACAGTATAAAGATTTTTTATTATCCAATAGAAATAAACTATTAGACTCCTTAAAAACCATTAATAAAAATTTCACCCTTAGCGAAAGAGCAGTACAACTAAAAACAGTAGCTATTGAAAACAACTGTACCGAAACCCTGCTTTCCTACAATATAGATTTTGAAAGTCATGTAAGGGTTAAGAATAATTTAAAGAGTTACAAAGATAGTCTGCCCGAAAAAGCAGAAAAGCCCGACGACTATTACGATTTTTTAAGCAACACTATTATTGGAAACCCGGTATACCTCATGTCAGCCAGCTCGTATTTCCTCTTTAACAGATTGTTTTTTCTCAACGAAGCGCGCGGCGCTAATTTATCGTATGGGCTGAGCAGTAGTGCTTTCATTGATTCATTGAACAGGCAAAATATAGCATTAAAAAAAATTATTGAATTGAAAGAAATCCAAAAACGAAAGAATAGCATTTTGGTTCCCTATAAAGCTACTATTGCTCCGTTTGAGCTCCAATTATCTAACCTCGTCAAAGAAAACATGGCTTTATGGAGGAAATATTACAAAAAATTCCCGGTAGAAAATGGGTATTCAGCGAGCCGCTTGCTGCTTTTTCTAAAAGACAGTAATGTGGTTGTTTCTGATGCCATGATAGCTGCTTATCAAAAATATGAAAGCACAGAAGAGTACCAAAAGTTTCAGGAGCTTACCAGCCGCGAATCAAAACTTTCCCGAAACCTTACCGAGCAGTATGGCGGCTTGCATAGCTTTTGGATGGGGCAAGGCTGGCAGAATGCTAGAAATTATTTCTTTGAACATAAGCTGCAGTTAAAAAATCCATTGCTTCATGACATTATCATTTCTCAGGCGTTACTTAAAAAGCTGATTAGTCAAACTTCCCCCCTAAATATCGAAGAACTCGACTATTTAAAAAAACAGCTTCAGTTACCTATTGTGGCGTCTTATTGGCAATATTGTAACAATGCAGTTAATAATACCATTGCTAAACAAAGAAATAATACAGAAAGCAAGATAAACGAACTTGGTAATGTGGAAGTACGAAAAGTTTTATCTGCCATAACTGACAAATTTAAAGGCAAAGTTATTTATATAGATTTTTGGGCTACGTGGTGTAGCCCCTGCATTGCAGGTATCCGGGAAATAGCGCCGCTGAAAGAAGAAATGAAAGAAAAAAACATAGTATTTCTTTACATTACGGATGCTTCTTCACCCGAAAAAACATGGAAAAACATGATTGCTGGTATTAGCGGTGAACACTTCAGACTCACAGAAAATGAATGGAACTACCTTGCAGGTTTTTTTAATATCAGTGGTATTCCTCACTATGCACTGATCAATAAAAAAGGCGGGATTGTAAACCGAAATATTGAACACAAATCCAATGAAGAGCTAAAAAAGATATTAGAAAAAATGATGGCTGAATAAACACCCTTCAACCGCTAACATAACGTTAGTACAGCCGTACTTATTACATTTTTAAACTGAATTGCTCAAAATCGGGAGCAAACCCTATAATATTCGGCTGTGCAAATTCATCTTTATGATGCATGGTGGTTAAAACAAAGCAATCCATGCCAGCGTTGGCAGCGGCATCCACCCCTTTAGGGGCATCTTCAAATACAAGGCAGTCGGACGGAGCAGCGTGCAATAGCTCTGCACACTTTAAATACGTTTCCGGATCCGGTTTACTATTCGCAACATCATCAGCGCTGACAATAGCCTGAAAATACGGGCGAATCCCCAGGCCATCCAATACGAAGTCGATATTATACATAATAGCAGCAGACCCTATGGCCATTTTAACGCCCTTATGATGGTAGTGCTCCAGCACTCCGGCCAAACCGGCAAGCAGCCGTAAATGCGGTCTGAACTCCTCCTGGTATTGCCTTTCTTTTTCAATGCTCATCTGATTTTTCTCCTCTACAGAAAACCTGCCCGGCAATACGCGTTCCAGCAATTCATGGTTTTTTCCATAACATTCTTCTTTGGTTTTTTCCATAGATATGTCCGCACCCAATTCGTTGAGGATCCGGTACCAGGCTTTAATATGATATTCCATGTCATCGATCATGGTTCCATTTAAATCAAATAAAAATGCTTTATATTGATGCATAAGATTTACGAGCTAAAAATTAAGAGATTACGTACATTATTGAGCTAAATGCAGACGCCGGTTTAAATAATAATTTTCCGCCAGGGAAGTTGTTGAACCTGTTGATGCATCCACCAGCAGCCTGCGAAAGCCAACGGCACCAATGCTATAACCAGCCAGCTGACATTTAATGCCCACCAGTGTAAAGCCACCAGTATACCGATCAGCAACATGCGTAATAATACCATTAAAAATTTACCGCTTTGCTGTTTGGCATTGGGCTCTTGCGAAAAGGGCAGATAATGCGTTGACATGAGTGCGCTGATATAAAAAATAAGTATACTGTTACAGGCCACCAAAAGAATATCGTCTATTGTCCGATAACCCCAGATCACCAGGGTAATGGCACTCATGAACAGATAGACGGGGGCAAAAAATTTGACGAGTAAAGCTTTTATCCCACCGTTGATCAGCGCCCCCGGTTTCTCGATCGGAGCCGTTTGGTATACCCAGGAGGCGGTATAGTTTTCATAATAGCTGATCAGAGAAAGGCTAAGTGTTACAGCAAACATGCCGAGGTAAAGCAACCACAAAAACATATTCCCATTCGGTAATTCTGCCAGCTTTTCCCCCACATCTTTAAAATTTTTAAAAAAGATGATAAAAATGAAAACAGGGATATAAGACAAGCTGGGATAAAACTGCATTTTAAAATTCTTATCGCGCCCGGTTATCTTCCATACCTGGATAAACGATGCATGTTCACAGGCAGACCGGCAAAGCAGACCGGCCAGCTTCTCAGAAAAGCCCGCATTTCGGCTTCCGGCAGATTTTGCCGGCGTGAGCGTTCCTCCCTCTGCGGGCGCAGCCATAAAACGGGAGAAATAGGGAGACAGGTATTTAGCGATTAGGAAGCCGGCCAGTAAGGGTAAGCCGATTGCGCAAACGATCATACCTGTACGGGCGCCGTCAATGGTTCCGGTTTGAACTGAATCCAGTAAACAGGCCATCCATACCGGGGGTAATAAATAGGAATACCAGCCTAATTCAAAACTAAGAACCGTTTCGCTCAGATTGATCAAACGGGGAATCACATGGTAAGCTACGGCGAAGAAAACCGTCATAAATACCTGGAAGTAACCAATAATATCTTTTACTTTCTGTTCGTTGGTATAACGCAATACCAATCCGTATAAAATATAGGTGATAAAAATGCCTATTGCAGCAGTGAGTAAAGTGGTTAATAAAAGGAAGATTCCGACTACGATCCCATACTTGAAAAAAGTAGCGATTACAGGACAGATCATAACAGCCAGTATGAGCTGCCCCAGGTATACGATGATATGCAAAGTGCGTGCTGCCAATAGGGTACGGCTGGTAACAGGTTTAGGCAATATGATCTGCGAATCGGAAGTATCTAAGAGTACATTGCTAAAGTCGGTGATCAGTATCATGATCAGCATAAAGAGCAGGTAGGTATGCAGAATGATCATGGCCAGCATAAAATCTGTTACTGCAAAAATCATAAACCCTATAAATAATCCCATTAATGCATACAAAAGCATCGCATAGAGCATAGCATTAGTAGGCTCTTTCTGCTGACTTCGCTTCCAGGCAGCGGGCTTGCGCCGCCTGTCCATAGTGAGTTTCGTTGATGCAATCATGTGCACCTGTTCCAGGTTGACACCCGATAACGGCAACAGTTTTAAAATCCCAAAAAATAAACGAAGAAAAAAAGTATCCATGTGGTAGTTAGCTGTTTAGTACGTCAATGATTTCTTTGGCAGTATGAGTAGTAGCAGAGTCCGTAGCCGTCAACGATTTGAATATGCTTTCAAGGGATCCCTGCTGGGCCTGTTGCCTGAGTGTATCAATGGTTCCGTCAGCAATAATCTGCCCTTTATCAATCAAAATAATGCGGTCACTTATTTTTTCTACTACATCCATAATATGGGACGAATAAAAAATGGTTTTGCCCGACTGCTTTAACTGCTGCAGCATTTCTTTTACCAATATTACTGCATTGGCATCCAAACCGCTCAGGGGCTCATCCAGGAAAATAATTTCGGGATTATGCATCAGGCCGCTTATCAGCAGCACTTTTTGCTTCATTCCCTTGCTATAAGTATTCATACGCGCCTCCGCCTTATCGGCCAGGTCAAAAAGTTTCAGCAGTTCCCATCCTTTAGAAGCAATTACTTCATCGCTTAAACCGTACAATTTCCCGGTGAATTTCAAATACTCTACCGGGGTTAGTGTATCATAAAGTGCTGCCAGCTCGGGGATATAGCCAATACGCCTTTTTACCTCCAGCGCATCAGTACGTACATCCAGTCCCAGCACCTTCACCTCTCCTTCAAATTCGTCAATAATGCCGGTAATGGTTTTAATAGTGGTACTTTTGCCGGCACCATTGGGTCCGATATATCCGAGTATCATGCCAGGCCCCACCTGCAGATCAATACCTTTCAAAACATAATTGCCCGCGTATTGTTTTTTAAGGCCAGTCGTTTCGATCACGCTCATATTGTAGCTTTTTAGAGTGTCAATATTACAACTTATTATAGCATCCCTATCCTGCTGATCTTTTTTGACCCGATCTATCATCCCGGTTTTCTGAGCCAGGCTTTTTACAGGTTGTCCTTACTATCCAATCCTATCATCTTACATTTATCAACTTAAAATACGATGTGATCCGGAGTAAAAGAATATCAACTGACCAGTTTGAGTGACGCATTCAACGATAACCGGAATACCACCTGGGTATCCGGCTTGCCCGCATCACCGGAAGTATGCTCGAAGCCACCATGCCGGTATGTAACAAAACACGGCAACTTTACGGCATGCTGCATGATGGCGCCTCAGCGGCACTTGCCGAAACCGTAGGCTCCTATGCCAGTAGCCTGGTAGTGGACCAGGAACATTGATGGCTGTAGATATGGAAATCAATAACAACCACCTGCGACCGGTCTTATCGGGAAGCGTACGCGCCGGTAGCAGTCCGTTACACCTTGGTAAAAGCAGCCGTGTATGGAACATAAAACTTTATAATGACCGCCATGAACTGACCTGTGTCAGCAGGCCTACCGAAGCAGTCGTTGAGAGAAGAAAATGCAGGTAAGGGTTCCAACAAAATGTTCTTTACTTTAATATCCCCCTGCTGATCACGATTCTTTGCACTTCACTGGTGCCTTCATAAATCTGGGTGATCTTGGCATCTCGCATGAGTCTTTCTACATGGTATTCTTTTACATAGCCATAACCTCCATGCACCTGCACGGCTTCAATGGCAGTCCACATAGCCGTTTCTGAAGCATAGAGCTTGGCCATGGAGGAGCTGATCGTATAGTCTT
>JBQGCI010000300.1:0-10417 GCA_052038405.1 Acinetobacter pittii | reverse complement strand
CAGTAATAAAAGCCCGTAAAATGCCGGTACAGGTTTACATTACTGGATAAGTTGAAATCGTTATTGGTAAGCTTTTCAGGGTTCATGCCATAAATCCAGGAAGCCGCAGCATTTAGTACGGTACGCTTTTTCTGTATATTGAACTGGGCATTGTTATTAAAGAGGTAGTTAGATCCGTCTTTTGTTTTATTGATAGAACCTCCTGAAGTCAGTTTGACAAACCGGGTGGTGCTGTCGGTAAATTGTGCCTGAAGTTCGAAGTGGATGGCTATAACCAGGAATAGTATATAAAGTTTTTTCATGTACATGTGAGGAATGGCCGGCAAGATGATCCGGGAATGAAAAAAACAACTGTACTGTTGCAGGTATATTGCTAAGGTAGGAAATACTATTTTAGGAAACGCTTCATTTCGCGCTCCACATCTTTTTGTTTGATGCTCTCCCGCTTGTCGTACAGCTTTTTACCCTTACCTAAACCCAGCTCTATCTTAATAAAGTTGCGGTCGTTCATGAATATTTTAAGCGGTACCAGCGTATAACCTTTTTCTTTAAGTTTGGCCTGTATTTTCCTGATCTCCCTCTTTTGGAGCAGGAGCTTTTTGTCTCTGTCTGCATCGTGGTTATTTACCGTGCCATGCGAGTAGGGAGATATATGCAGGCTTTTGATCCATATTTCGCCTTTATGAATAATGCAGTAGCTATCATTGAAACTGGCCCGGCCTTCGCGCAATGATTTAACCTCGGTACCCAGCAATACCATTCCCGCTACATAAGTATCATCAATAAAATACTCATGAAATGCGGAGCGGTTTTTTATGGAAATGGATGAAGCCAAGGAAAAAGTTTAAAAAGCTGGAGGTTTAAGATTGGGAAAGGAGGAGATCCTTATTAACCAGAAACATATCAACCTGTTAACTCATTTTAATTTCTGAAAAGCCGGATTACGGTTCCGATCTTTTCTTTTAAAGCTTTTCGGTTCACAATGAAATCGAGAAAACCATGCTCCAAAAGAAATTCACTTCGCTGGAAACCTTCCGGAAGATCTTTTTTGATGGTTTCTTTGATAACGCGTGGACCGGCAAAGCCTATAAGCGCTCCTGGTTCTGCTATGTTCAGATCGCCCAGCATAGCAAAGGAGGCCGATACGCCGCCAAAGGTAGGGTCGGTTAATAAGGAAATATAAGGCAACTGTGCATCGCTTAATTGAGACAACTTACCGCTGGTTTTAGCCATTTGCATCAGCGAGAAAGCACTTTCCATCATACGGGCGCCTCCGCTTTTGTTAATCACCATGTAAGGCAGCTTATGTTTAATACAATAGTCTACCGCGCGGGCAAATTTCTCACCCATAACGCTTCCCAGCGATCCGCCGATGAATTCAAAATCCATGCAGGCAATCACCATTCTTTCGCCATCCACCAAACCAACGCCAACACGTATTGAATCGTTCAGGCTGCTGTTAGACCAGATGTCTTCCAGCCTTTTTTTATAAGGCTTCAAATCTGTAAAGCCTAACAGGTCCTTGCTTTTTATATTGGTAAAAAGTTCTTCGTATTCGTTGTTGTCAAATAATACCTCGTAGTATTGATAGCTGTTCAGGCGATGATGGTAATCACATTTAGGGCACACATATAATTGCTCTTTCAGTTCAGCGAATGTAGAAATATAGTTACATTCGGGACACTTGGTCCACAAACCTTCCTGTGTCTCTTTCTTCTCCGACGTTTTTGTTAAAATGCCTTTCTTAATCCTGCGGAACCAGCCTGTTTTCTGGTCCTTTCCCTGTTCACCCGCCAGATCGGCATCAAAATCTTCTATCTCCTCAGCCATAAGTAGATAAATATATTTTTAGATAAGGTACAAACGTACATAATTTTTTTCAGACGGGGTGAAGTGTGGAGGCATAACATTTTTCCTGCCACATGGCGTCTTTCCTGTTTTTCCTGCGCCTACCGTTCAAAAGACTCCCTTGGAGCGGTGAAAAACATCAAAATTTTAAAAAATGACGGCATGCTGACGTGTTGAAATGATGCCTGTTCCGCCTATTCGTAACGGAGCGCCTCAATAGGATTGAGTTTTCCGGCTTTTATAGCAGGATACAGGCCTGCCAGCAAACCTACGCCGCTACAAATCAAAATACCATACAGTACCCATCCCCAGGGTACCACAAATCCTGTACCTAATACAATTGCAAAACTATTGCCCACTAAAACACCCAGGATAATCCCGAACAGCGCTCCCAGAATGCTGATGATGACGGCTTCCAGCAGGAATTGCCTTTTTACGATATTGCTCTTGCCGCCGATAGCTTTGATTAATCCCACTTCCTTGGTGCGCTCGGCCACGCTTACCAGCATAATATTCATAAGACCTATAGCAGCCCCTATCAGGGTGATCAAACCTATTACTGTAGCCGATATCGTCAAAAAGCCCAGGCTGTTCATAGCTCTTTCCACCATGCTATCGCTTTTATCCATTACAAAATTGCTTTCTTCAGTGATCAGGGTCTTTCTGACACCCCTGAACAATGCTTCAGCTTCGCCCATGGCCTCATTCATTTTATTGATATCGTCCACTTTTATCGCCAGCACGTAGGAGGCATTGTTGCCCGCAAAATTCTTAGCCAGGTTACGATAGCCTATAATGGCCATATTGTCCCTGCTAAAGCCAAATGTGGAGCCACGGCTATCCAGCACGCCTAAAACCAGGTAGGGGAGGTTATTCATACGTACTGTTTTTCCTACAGCCTTGTCCGGGGCCTCTTCAAAAAACTTTTTGGCTACATCGTAACCTAATATGCATACGTTTTGTGCATTTCTAACTTCCTGGTGTGTCAGGTTCCGGCCGTTGAGCAAAGTATACCCGTTGAGCTCAAGGTATTTCTCATCACCGCCAAACATCATCACATTCGGACTGGTTTTTTTATCAGCAAAAGAAACCGTATTACTTCGGTTGCCGAATACTGATAATCCGCTAACGACACCCGGGAATTGATAATTGGCGATAAAATATTCTGCTTCTTCCTTGGAAATGTTACGTCCCAGGTTCGATTTTTTTTCTTTCTTGCCTTTTTTTGAAACTGTCAGATCATCCCCTCCGCCGCCGAAACGGATATTACGTTCTTTAAACCGGATCGTAAAGGCATTAGCCCCCATACTGGAGAAACTCTCCGTGAACTTCTGGTTCATGGCTTTAATGGCGGTAATAATGCCTACCAGGGCCATGATACCAAAAGCAATAATCGCTACGGTAAGGGCCGTACGCAACCTATTTCCTTTAACGGTTCTAAAAGCCAGAAGAAATGTGTCGCTGAATTTCATGTTGGTGATGCCAGTACTATAAAGCTAGGTGCATAAAGCAATACCAGCAAATTTATTATGACCGGGCCGTAAAGTAGTCAATCGGTACTTGCGGCGGTAATAGCCGGTTGCGCGATGCTGTTTCAGCTTTAAAGCCCTCAGGCCGGGAACATGCGGAAAGGTACGGATGCCTGATCAGGCTGGCCGTGTGCAGCGTTAAAAATACAACCAGCCCAGGAAAGTACCGGGGAAAATTCCCAGAAGAATAATGAGTATAGACACTGCGATCAGTGTGTATTTTTCAAAGCTGCCGGCTGTTACTGATTGAACAGGTCCTTCTTTAAAATACATGGCCTGTATAACACGGAAATAGTAATAAACGCTTACTGCCGCCATTACCACTGCAAAAATTACCAGCCAAAGGTGCTGTCCGGTTGTGATAGCGGCTTTCAGCATGTAAAATTTTCCCAGGAAACCTGCTGTTAGCGGAATACCTGCCAGAGATAAAAGGCAAATAGTAGTAGTAAATGCCAGCACCGGCTGGTGTTTGGCCAATCCGTTAAATCCCTCGAAACTATAATCGGTCATTTTGCTTAACACGGCAAAAATGCCAATAGTTGCTAAGCAGTAGGCGGCAGCGTAGATCAATAAACCTTCACGGGCCGCATCGTTCATGGCATAAACACCAAACAATAAAAAGCCTGCCTGCGCAATACTGGAGTAGGAGAGCATGCGCTTAACGCTTTGTTGAAATACGGCTGTAATATTGCCTACAAACAAGGTTGCAGCAATCATAACCGCCACCCAGATGGACCATGTCGCTTCCAGTTTTCCAAATGCACCGCCAAAAAGGCGAACAAAACCCGCAAATACCGCTGCTTTTACAATAGTTGCCATAAAAGAGGTAAACACGGTAGGGGCGCCGTCATAAACATCCGGCGTCCAGAAATGGAAAGGCGCCACCGATGCCTTAAAGCTCATCGCAAACAGCAGGAATAACATCCCGGCAATATGCAGGTTGGGCTTGGCTGCCATTGTAAAATTCATTTGATCAATGGTGAATGTTCCCTGCGATCCGTAAATAAGCGCAATTCCCATCAGCATGATACCGGTTGAGAAAGAACCCATCAGGAAGTACTTCAAAGCAGCTTCGTTACTTTTCAGGTTCTTCTTATCCGATCCTGTTAATATGTAAAGAGGAATCGAAATAATCTCAATACCCAGGAATAATGTCAGCAGCGACTTGAAGCTGGTGGTAATGGTGATACCAGCGATAATAAAAAAGATCAGGGCCAGGTAGTCGGCAAAATTTTTACCTACTTTCTCTATCTGGCTGGAAGTGATGAGTAAATAGATCAAAGTAGCAAATATGGCAATACCGTTGAAAAACAGGGCATAGCTGTCAAAAGCCAAAAAACCGGATACATCAAACTTAAAAAAATGGATACCCCGCATTTCCATGCAGTTCGCTAAAAATAGCAGTATCATAGCTACAATACCGGTGGTTTTTATAGCTGCGTTTTTTTGAAACAGCACGCCGCTAAACATCATAACAACGCCAAAAATTGCAGAGAGTACTAATGCGTTCATACTTTATTGCTTAATGCTTCGATTTTAGTAAATGAAGCACATCTGATTTATGTAAAATAGAATTCGTTATATCTTCAAAGGAATGTAACAGTGGTTGCGGATAAACACCGGCAACAATAATCGCCACCGCAATGATCCCTAAAACAGCTTTTTCGTGAAAAGCGATATCCGTTCCGGGCTCGGTGAGGCTATTGGTTTCACCCAAAAAAACCTTACGGGCCATTTTCAATGTGTATACAGCGCCCAGGATAATACCAAGGCCGGCTGTAACGGCGAAAGGGATACCATACTGCGATATTTGCGGGTTTACACCCAGTATACCATTAAACATCAGGAACTCGCCAATAAATGCATTAGTTAACGGCAATGCTATATTGGCAAAAGCGATAATAAAAAAGAAGATGGTCAACACCGGCGCTTTTTTGGCGATACCTCCCAGTTCACTCATTTTGCGGGTTCCGAATTTCCTTTCAATAATTTCTACAATGATCCACATACCCAGGATGTTGATACCGTGTGAGAACATCTGTATCATAGTACCCTGTAATGCGCTTTTGTTTTCGGCAAACACCGCTATGCACATCAGGCCTATATGCGCGATGGAAGAATAAGCGATTAGCCGCTTCATATCATCCTGCTGAAACGCTATGAGAGATGCATATACAATACCAATCACTGCCATGGTAGATACCGTATCGCCCCAGCTATAAGAGGCCAATGGCAGTACCGGTAGCAGCCAGCGCAGTAATCCCAACACCCCCATTTTCACCATGATGCCGCTGAGCACCATGGTAGCGGCGGTAGGAGATTGCTCATACGCGTCGGGCTGCCAGGTGTGAAAGGGGAAAACAGGCATTTTGATCGCAAAAGCCAGGAAGAACAGCCAGAACACCCACATTTGTTCTTTAATCGGAAGATTGGAGTTGTAAAAAGCTGTAATGTCGAAAGAATTGGTTTTGGAATAGATGTAAAGTATACCTACCAGCATGAAAAGCGAACCAACAAAAGTATAAATGAAAAACTTGAAAGTAATTTTAATCCTTTTTTCACCACCCCATTGAGAACAAATAAAGTAAACAGGGATGAGGGCTAACTCCCAGAAGAAGTAAAATAACAAGGCGTCCATGGCCAGGAATACGCCCATTAAACCGGCCTGTGTCAATAACATCAGTCCTAAAAAATTAGGTGCCTTTTTATAAGCGGTAGTCCAGGTGGAAACAAAGATCAGCGGAAAAGAAATACCGGTCAGCATGCACAGCATAGCGCCCATTCCATCAGCATTGAGTGAAAAGCTGCTGTTTAAGATGCCCATCCAGGGTGCTTTAAAGCTTAGTGCAGCCGTATTGCTGTAGCAGGTAAACCCTATTATGGCAATAATAAAAGTGGCAATAGCCGACAGCAGGGTCCAGGTTCTGGCGCCTGCTTCCTTTTTAATAAAAAAAGTTATAATGCCGCTAAGCAATGGTACTAATATCAACAACAATGCGATCATGCTAAAATGATAATTTCTAAATATAAATTTCAAATATCCTGATCCTTTCTTTTGATCGAAAGGGGAAGCGCTTTATTTTCTTAAAAAGAATTGCAGACCAAAAACAATCAGCACGCCAATCACCATCATCAGTATATAGGCTCCCGTTTGCCCGCTTTGTAACCAGCGCAATTGTCTGCCGCCATAGTTTACCAGCCTGCCTACGCCGTTGACAATACCGTCTACAATGTTCTTCTCAAAAATATTATTGAAAAATGCGCCCAACGCATTTAGTGGTTTAACGATGATCGATTGGTAGATCTCATCTACATACCATTTATCCTGCAACAATTTTCCGAAACCTTTTGCTTCGTCCACATCCGGTTTTTTGCTGTAACGGCTCCATGCCAGTACTACCATGATAATGATCAATGCAGAAGATACGCCGGTCAGCATCCATTCTGTACTGTGCGATACATGATGTGCGGGCAGGATGGCGTAAGATTGTTCAAATATGGGGTGCAGGTAATCTTTTAGGCTGTGCGCACCCTGCATCAAAAACTCAGGAATGCCAATAAAGCCACCCACTACCGAAAGAATGGCCAATATGATCAACGGAATAGTGATCGCAGCCGGGCTCTCGTGCAAATGGTGCTCCTGTTCATGCGTACCACGAAAACTACCTTTAAAAGTGGTGGCATACAAACGGAACATGTAGAAGGCCGTGAGTAAAGCACCAAAGAGTCCTAATGCATATAAGATAGGGGAGGTGGCAAATGCACCTGCAAGAATTTCGTCTTTAGAGAAGAAACCGGAGAAACCAGGGATACCTGCAATAGCCAGACAACCCAACAGGAAGGTAATGTTGGTTATTTTCATGTACTTCGCTAAACCGCCCATTTTACGCATATCCTGTTCTCCGCCCATCGCATGTATTACAGAGCCAGAGCCTAGGAACAACAGGGCCTTGAAAAACGCATGTGTCATTACATGGAAAACAGCTGCTACATATGAGCCCGTTCCCAATGCGAGGAACATATATCCCAACTGGCTAACTGTAGAGTAGGCCAGCACTTTTTTAATATCGTTTTGTTTAAGGGCTATGCTGGCCGCCAAAAGCGCGGTAGCAATACCAATAATAGCGATGCAGTTTAAAGTACCCGGCGCCATGGAATACATTAAGTTACTCCGGGCGATCATATAAATACCTGCCGTTACCATGGTTGCAGCGTGTATTAACGCTGAAACAGGTGTAGGGCCGGCCATTGCGTCGGGTAACCAGGTGTACAAAGGTATTTGAGCACTCTTACCGGTGGCACCTACAAATAGTAAAGTGGTAATGATGGTAATATCAAATGCAGAAAGCTTCGCCAATGCCTCGGTCGTAAATATTTCACTGAAGGTAACCGTACCCAGTTTATTTATTAAGAGGAACAATGCGATCAGGAATGCCAGGTCCCCGATGCGGTTCATGATAAATGCCTTGGAAGCGGCTTTGGTATAATCTTCTTTTTTAAACCAGAAGCCGATCAACAAGTAAGAACATAAACCAACACCTTCCCAACCAATAAACATAATTACAAAGTTCGAACCCATAACCAATAAAAGCATGGAGAAAACGAACAGGTTGAGATAGGCAAAATAGCGGGCGAAATGATGCGACTTCTCTTCATGCATGTAAGATGTAGAGTACACATGAATTAAAAAGCCAACACCGGTGATCACTAAAAGGAATATAGAACTTAACTGATCTACCTGGAAAGCGAAAGGAATGCGTAAGCCCGCGATTTTAATAAACTCAAAATATTCAGCGCTAACGATAGCGCCGGAACGAACCTGCATAAAAGCAAGGATGCTCAAAATAAACGATCCCAAGATGGAACCGCTACCCATTAGCCCGATCACTCCTTTCGACAAATAGTTTCTTAATAAGCCATTCAACAAAAATCCGATCAAGGGCAATAATGGTATTAAGAGTAGTTGCATGTTCATTTGGTAGTATTTAACCTAACCCCCAATATTCTCTGCAAGAAAATAAATGGAGCCGTCTTAATGTTTTAGTCTGTTTAAAAAATTAATATCCACCGAGTGAATATTACGATACATCATTACAATGATGGCCAGGCCCACACTTACTTCAGCCGCCGCCACTACCATAATAAAGAATACAAATAATTGCCCGTCTGTTCCCGCCACTGTCATGGCAGCTTCTTTAGCCGGCTGCATTTTGGAGAATGCTACCAATAAAAGATTAACGGAGTTAAGCATCAACTCTATGCACATAAACACTATAATAGCATTGCGGCGTGTAAGTACTCCCACTATTCCAATGCTGAATAATGCCAAAGCCAATACGATATAATAATTAATAGGCATCTTTAAATTTCTGATTTATGATTTCCGATTTGAAAGTGATTCCAGCACGCTTCCAACCCACTACTACTAATCTTTTTTACCAATTACTACGGCACCTACCATGGCACTTAAAAACAGGATACTGCTGATCTCAAAAGGCACAACAAATGTGGTAAACAATTCTTTACCCAGGGATTTAATCAAACCAGCATCACCGGTATTTACTTCGGCTATGTTTTTGGCTACCTCCGTATTTCTTAAAGCGGCTACCAATACCAGCAATAAACAACCACCGGATATGATCCCGACAATCTGCAACCACCGGTTCTTAACGGGTTCCGCACTTTTGTTCAGGTTCATCAACATGATCACAAAAAGAAATAAGACCATGATAGCTCCGGCATAAACAATAATATTCACAACAGCCAGGAACTGGGCATTCAGCAAGATATAGTGCCCCGATATAGCAAAGAAGGTTGCTACCAGCCACAGTACACTGTGTACAGGGTTCTTGCTGCTTACTACCATTATGGCGCTGAACAAAGCAGCCACTGTAAGAATCCAGAATAATATTTGTGTAATGCTCATGCCCTTAAATAGCTTCCGCTTTTTTATTTTCCTTATTAATAGTTCCTAGTGCCTTTTGGTAAGCCTCCGGCTCTGTTACAGGGTTCGGAATTAACAGGTCTTCTTTTTTATAAATAAAACCTTTGCGGTCGTAATTAGATGGGGTAAAAGTTTGGGAAAGATAAATGGCATCTTTAGGACAAGCTTCCTCGCAATAGCCGCAAAAAATGCAACGCAGCATATTGATCTCATATTTAGCAGCATACTTTTCTTCCCGGTACAGATGCTCTTCACCCTCCTGTCTTTCTGCAGCTTCCATAGTAATGGCTTCAGCAGGGCAGGCCACAGCACAAAGTCCGCAGGCCGTGCAATTTTCGCGACCTTCTTCATCCCTGTTCAGGATATGCAGGCCACGAAACACTTTACTAAAAGGCCTGGTTTCTTCAGGGTATTTGATAGTAGCTTTTTTAGAAAAAAAGTGTTTCAGTGTAATACCCATTCCCTTCAAAATATTCCAAAGGTATAAGCGCTCCACAAAGGTCATGGGGCTGCGGTCTACCGGTTTGGCTCTATTTGTATATTGAATACCCATTAGTTTTCGAGAAGTATTTTAAATTTTCGCAAATATAGTTGTCAACAGCCAATAGTCAATAGACCATGGACCATTGACTATGATCTATTTATTCTGTAACCATAACACCACCAGGGCCGTAATGATCATATTCACTAAGGCCAGAGGTACCAGTCTTTTCCACCCTAAATGCATGAGTTGGTCAAAGCGGAAACGCGGGATGGTCCAGCGGATCCACATAAAAACAAACACAAAGAAGCATGCTTTTACCATTAACACCGCAAAACTGATAAAGGCCAGGAGATTTTGTGAAATGCCCCACGACGCTTCATTGACAAACGGTATGTCGTAGCCACCAAAATAAAGGGTAGACATGATAACCCCGCTTATAAACATATTAATGTATTCTGCAAATAAGTAAAAGCCCAGTTTCATACTGGAATACTCCTGATGATATCCAAAGTTGAGCTCATTTTCAGCCTCCGGCAGGTCAAACGGTGTACGGTTACACTCGGCCAGCGCACAGATAAAAAATATAATAAACCCCAGCGGTTGGTAAACGAT
>JBQGCI010000299.1:0-17021 GCA_052038405.1 Acinetobacter pittii | reverse complement strand
CCCTTTGCTTGTTTTAGGCCGGCATTACGTGCACTCGCCTGTCCGCCGTTTTGCTTGTGGATGCGCGTGATGGTATCGTATTTTTTTAATATGTCGGCGGTGTTATCCTTCGATCCGTCATCTACTACGATGATCTCTATATTTTTATAGCTTTGGTTAAGCACGCTGTCAATGGCATTCGATACGGTACCACCGCGATTATAGGTAGGTATAATAACCGATACTAGAGGTTGGGTCATTTATTGAATCAGTTTAGAGGCAGCTTGTGCGAAAAGTGCTTCAGGACTTTCGGGTACATGCTGTGTAATATAAGTATGGGCATTTTTTCCCATGATATTCCAGTTGTGCCGCTCATTCCATGCTTTTTCCATGGCTAAAGCGAAATTGTTCTCATTGGCTTCACCTATAAACCCCGTGATGCCTTCCTGTACGATTTCGGCATGACCACCCGCAGGCGTTACAATAACCGGTCTGCCAATTGCCATCGCCTCTATGGTCACCAGGGGCATCCCTTCGCTTCTTGATGGCAAAATTAAGGCATGGTGGGTTTCCCAGCACTTAACTATATCAGATTGGTAGGTTTGAAAGGCTACATTTTTTACATCCAACAAGGTGGCCATTTCTTTTAAGGCCAACTCATCAGGGCCTCCACCAATAAAACTGATTTTTACCGGCCGGGATTTCCAGGGTTCTCTCGATAAAATACGTAATAAAATATCCTGTCCTTTATCGATAATAAAAAAACGTCCAATGCAGGCAAATTTATAACTCGTTTTTGATTCGGGAAAAGGAATTATAGAACGGCTGAATTTTACCGGGTTCCAAACGACTGCTGCGTTGGTAAATCTCAGCCCGAATTGCTCCTCGGTAATGCGTTGATTATGCGCTGAGACAAAGAAGCATTGTGCCGATTTCTTCCAGGCCTCTATCATATAAGGTCTTTCAGGATTATCTGGCCAAAAAAAATCTACGGCTTTGTGACTAATGATGGCATAGGGGATCTGCTGCAGTAAACACTCATACGCGTAGCCCAGCCCGTCAAAATTAATAGCCTGGTTGATCAGCACCAGGTCTGGCTTATTTGTTCTAAGCAACGACCGTAAAGCGCCTGCATATTCATTGTTGTAATGAATAGGGTTCTTATTACCGGAAAGGTAATTTTGCACCCTCCTCCATATTTTTCCCGCTAGCCCTTTTAATTTCGGCCTGAAGGCTACCAGTGAAACACCCTTATCGCGGATTTTTACAACTTCAGGATGGCTGAAGTTGAATTGCTGCTTGTATACTGAAACCCTGTAGCCCATGTTCAGTAACAAGGGAGCCGATTGGGCCCATAGCTCCTCGCTACCGCCCCAGTCGTCGGTACAACAGGTAATGAAAACAATATGTTTACTTTGAGCCATATTTAATGATCAGCGTCCTCCGTCGTGCTTTCTTTGAACAGGTTGGCGTAGGCGCCATTCATTTGCATCAATTGCTCATCTGTCCCTTCTTCTATAATTTCCCCCTGCGATAGCACATAGATGTAATCGGCATGCAGAATAGCAGAACGCCTGTGACTGATGATCACTGCGCCACGGTTACCAATCCGCTCCCTGAACGTGCTGAACAGTTCTTTTTCAGAAACAGCGTCCAGCGCACTGGATGCTTCATCAAATATGAGGAACCGTGCGTCAGAATAAAAACACCTGGCCAGGGCCAGTTTTTGCCATTGACCGATACTCACTTCCCGTCCATCTTCAAAAGTTCGGCCCATGGTAGTATCGTAAGCGTTGGGGAATGATTCAATGAACGAGGCTGCTCCAGACTTTGCAGCTGCATCTTTAGCCCGTGCCAGGTTGAAGGGTTCATGGATATTGCCAAAGAAGATATTTTCACCTGCGGTAAAACTGTACTTATTAAAATCCTGGAAGACAATACCTAACTGTTTCCGGTAGTGTTGGGGTTCAAACGCTCTGATATCGGTATCTCCCCATAGTATTTGCCCTTCGGTAGGATCATAAAGACGGCATAATAGCTTGATTAGCGTAGATTTGCCCGCACCATTTAAGCCAACCAGCCCGATAATCTTACCCGAAGGAATGGTAAGGCTGATGCCCGATAAGGTTTCTTTTTCTGCATGGGGGTAGGTAAAGCGAATATTGTTGAGCCGAATGCTCACGCTTTCACCTGAAGGAATACATTCCTGCTGGGCATCCCGGTCAAAATGATTTTGAAGCTCGAGCAGTTCAAAGGCACTATTGATATAAATACTGTTTTGGTAAACGACAGAAACACCTGCTGCTATATGCTGAAGCAGGGTACAAGCCTGCGGAAAAGCTACCAGGAACAGGGTGATATCGCCTGTACTGGTTTCTCCCGATACCGCTTTAAGTGCAATAAATCCGATGCAGAAAAAAATACCTATATAAGACAAGGCGGTGGTAAACACTTCCAGTTGCGTTCTTTTTAAACTCAGTGATAGCTTTTCTTTGAGAAGGGTATAGCGTATATCACTGAATTTTTGCCTGAGATAGCCGCCCAGTGAGTAGGTACGGATTTCTTTGGCTGCGGTATCGGTAGTAATCAGATTGCTGAAATAGCCCGACTTTCTTTCCATAGACGTTTGCGCTATTCTAAGAACATTGAGCTTTCTTGAATATTTCAAACGGATCAGTAAAGTGGGTAAAACAAACAAAGCGATAATGGGTAACAGCAGCCAGTTGATCAGTAACAGTACGGATGCCACTGCTGCCAGCGATAGAAAATTTTTTACAATTTCGATTAAAGTAGTAATTAACAGGCCGGGCTTATCGGTCCCCGCTTCTAATGCGCGTTTGAGAACATTATAATAAGAGGGGCTTTCGTAAAAAGAAAGCTGAAGATCTACTGCTTTTTCATGCACTTTGTTATTAATGTACTCAGAAACTTTGGTGGAAAGTACTTCTATTGAGTAAGCGCTGAATGATCTCAGGACGAAATAAAGTACCCCGGCCATCCCGCTTAGTATTACATAGCGGATAATTTCGGTGGGGGCCTCTGTCGAATGAAGTGTGGTTTTGGCTACGATATCAATGAGCAGCTTCATAAGATATAGAGAAGCAAAAAACACCAATGTCTCCAGGATAATTAAGGTCAGCGAAATATACAGCCATCTGGGAGCCGCAGTTTTAACCAGGCTGAGTATGCGTGGCAGGTTTAAACTGTGTTTGATATGAGAAATTTTTCGGCGAATAGACATAATATTATCTAATGAACCTTTGGATGTTGGTTGGGGCTTATATAATGAACAAATATAACATAAATGACTAAGCCGCGATTTAATTTCTCCCTGGGGAAGCCGCTTGGCTCCTGTACAAATGCAGGGCTTCTATACAATAAGCGGTGGTTGTTTCCTCACTACCCCAAACTAACTTTCTGGAAGGACCGGATACCAGTTCAAAACGGCTCCATTCCCCGTTTTTTGACTGCCTGGATAATAGTAGTTCCAGGTATTGTGTTACTTTTTCATCTTTCACGCCAAGTCGTAATAAAGAAGATATACCCAGTGCCAATTCTAAATCGCAGTTCTCAAAAATGTCACTTGCCTTTATGGCATTAAATAGTTTGGTTATAAATAACTCTCTTATTGCTGTCATTTCAGGTATGTCGAGTTCAAAAAGGCGTGATAAAAATGAATAGTATACAATTTCATTTAAATACCACTTGTCCGAACCTTTTTCCCTATGCTGCACCAGTACGTCTCTTATGAACTTAACAGCTGGTTTGGTGATTTCATTATAACCGAGGTAACAAACAATGTTCGCATTCACAACAACATCTATATCGTTGCGCCTGTGGTCGTTCATCGTCCAGAAAAGTATCGATTTAACCGGCAATTTAAGTTCCCTGGCTATAAGGCGCCAGAAAGTCCTGGAGTACTGCAAAAAATTATTGTGAATCGTAAACCATGTATAAAATAGTCCGTTTTTTGCGCGGTTTAAAAGAAGCATAGGCGTGTTATCTACCGGCAATGCATTTCTTTTCTTTAAAAACCCGGAAATAAGTACCGTGTCATCGGTATCGGGTGGTAACAGCTTAAAAAGCTGGTTCCATTTTGTGTAATAACCCCAAACGCCCCCCCGGAACATATTATAGGTTAAAAAGTTAACTGATTTGGCTAACATATTATTTACATCTTCCCGATGCTGCAGTGGTACCAAGCAGGAACCGATTACAGCTGTAATCCCCGTTATGCTGTCTGGTGCGCACCATTCCTGCATTTCCGGGTCAGGCGCCATATAGGCCACAAATTCTCCATTGTGTAATTGATGACGCGACAGATAGCCGATAGCCCTGTCAATGGAGTCATCTATTTTTTCAGATAACGTATGCTTTTCCAAATCAGCCATAATTTATTATGTAAAAAGATAAGCAGTTTGTAAGTAAATATAGTGAGTGTTAAAGGCTTATTTGCCGAACAAAATAATATTCCGGAAAATTAAGCATAACATTTTGATTTTTTTCGAATAACCCGTAGACGGTACTGCCACTACCGCTCATAAGCGCGTAAACAGCACCTGCCTGATACAATAATTCTTTGATGTTTCTAATTTCAGGATACTCCCCAAACACTGCGGCTTCAAAATCATTAAACACACAGTTTTTCCATTCCTGTACCGGTTTTAAGATGCTTTCTATAAGACGCAGGAGAGGAGTAGCTGGTTTTAAACGGCTGAATGCCCATGGAGTTGAAATATGGATGCCCGGGTTTACAACCACGATCCGGTAACCAGAAAGATCGACGTGTGTTTCGGCAAATATTTCTCCGCGGCCTGTCGCTGACACAGGCCGGTTCAAAATAAAAAAGGGGCAGTCACTACCCAGTTGTAAGGCATACTGCAATAGCTGCTCTTCTGTCAACTGCAGCGAAAATTTTTGATTTAATGCAACCAGCGTGTGGGCCCCGTTTGCGCTGCCGGCACCGAGCCCTGCACCTGCGGGGATATTTTTTAAAAGGTGGAAATGAACGGTGGGCAGCTGGGGGAAATCTTTTTTAAGCAGCTTCCAGGCTTTTATGATGATGTTGTCCACCATTCGTCCCGGGATGAGCTGACCTGTAACGGTAATGGCTGTTTCGGGCGCCTCGATAAGTTCTATAACATCATAAAGAGGTAAAGGAAAAAATACAGTTTCCAGGTTATGATAACCATCTGGCCTTTTACCGGTGATATTCAGACCAATGTTGATTTTGCAATTGGAAAATCGGATCAAAGCCTTTAGAAATATAGGTGAGGAATAATACCCTGAAAATATTAAAAATAAGTTGCCGGTTACTGACGCTTCCGGCTGTTCAGCTCATCTCTGATGGCTATTGCCCGCATATAATCTTCACTTTCGAGCACTTCGTTTAAGAGCTTATTCAACTCCTCGACACTCATGTTTTTTAGATCATTATCTGCATTTTCGGTAACAGCGGCACCTATTATTTCAGCGTTGTCGTCAATAGTCGCCTGGTTTTTTTCATCCATTACAATACCGGCGTTACTTAAGATGTGCTCATAAGTATAAATGGGACATCCAAAACGAACGGCCAGGGCTATGGCATCAGAAGTACGGCTGTCGATTTCAACGGTATCGTGATCAGATGAACATAACAGTTTACTGAAAAAAATGCCTTCCTGCAGGTCTGAAATAATGATTTCGTGCAAGTCGATTGAAAACGCCATCATGAAGTTCTTCATCAGGTCATGGGTCAAAGGCCGGCTCGGATTCATTTTTTCCAAAGCAACTGCAATAGCCTGCGCCTCAAAGCCTCCGATTACAATGGGCAACCGGCGTAAACCATTCACTTCCCCTAAAACTACCGCATAAGAATGCGTTTGCGTAATACTGTGAGAAAGCGCTACGACTTCTAATTCAATTTTTTTCATAAAAACAAGCCACGAAACTAAGGATTTTTAGTGTTAAAAAGAAGTGCTGCAAAGGGTATGGGCTCTTTTTAATCAAACCCTAATATCTGAAGCAGCGAAGCGACAGACAGGACTTATAAATTTCGATGCTGTTGGTTGAACGGGCTTTTCAAATTAGTTAAAAGAATAAAGATTAAATTTTTACCTTTATCAAAATATCGGTTGCCTTTTAAATGAGCGGTAAAAAAATCATAATAGCAATAGATGGAAAGTCAAGCTGTGGTAAAAGCACCATGGCTAAGCAGTTGGCAAGGGAACTGGGCTATGTATACGTAGATAGCGGCGCCATGTACAGGGCCATTACGCTCTACTTTTTGCGGAACAATGTTGATATTAGCGCGGATGACCAGGTGAAAGAAGCACTGGAGGAAATTGAACTTGACTTTCGTGTGAATGAGCAAAGCGGCCAGGTAGAAATATTTTTAAACGATGAAAATGTTGAGTACCTGATTCGCGAAATGATCGTTGCAGAAAAAGTAAGTGAAGTAGCGGCCCTTGAAGCAGTCAGGAATTTTGCTGTAAACCAGCAGCAAAAAATGGGGAAATTAAAAGGCGTTATTATGGACGGGCGGGATATAGGTACGGTAGTTTTCCCGCATGCCGAACTAAAACTTTTTCTGACCGCTGATAATGCCGTCAGGGTTGAAAGACGATTCAGGGAGCTGTACCAGAAAAACCCTAATATCACCATAGAAGAGGTTGCGCATAATATAGAAATGAGGGATTACATTGATGCCAACCGTGAGATTAGCCCCTTACGAAAAGCCGATGACGCCATTGAAATTAATAATACGCATCTGACACCCGAAGAACAGCTGCAAAAGGCATTGGCGCTGGCCAAAGAACTCATCAGGTAGGGTTCAGATCATAGGCCATGATAACGGGGTACTGCTGTTCCATCATTCCACATTAACTCTTAAACCTATAAGTATGAAAACAAGGAGAGCATTCCTGCAACAAATGGTTATGGCTTCTGCAAGCATCCCTTTTTTAAATGCTGATCTTTTTCAGTTGAACTTTAACCGGGATAAAGAAGCGGATGGCGCTGTATTGCGGGTAGCTTTAATGGGATTGGGCGGATACGCGAACCGCGTTGCCGAATCCATACAAAGCTGTAAGCGTGTGAAAATTACCGGCCTTATAAGTGGTACGCCGGAAAAACTGCAAACCTGGAGTCAAAAATACAATATACCTGAAAGCAGTTGTTACAACTACCAGAACTTTGACAGTATCAAATCAAATAAAGATATAGATGTTGTATATGTCATTACGCCTAATGCATTGCATCATAATCATACGATACGGGCGGCCAAAGCGGGCAAACATGTGATTTGTGAAAAGCCCTTAGCCATTAGTGTGAAGGAAGGACAAGAGATGACAGACGCCTGTAACAAGGCGGGTGTTAAGTTGCTGGTGGGGTACCGGATGCATTTCGAGCCCACCACGCTGGAAGTGATCCGTATGCGGAACGCCGGCGAATTCGGAAGCATCCGATTTTTCCAGGGGCTTTGCGGTTTCAAAATCGGCGATCCTGCTCAATGGCGGTTGAACAAGGCTTTAGCCGGAGGCGGCGCTTTGATGGATATTGGCATTTACGCCTTAAATGGCAGTCGCTATATGGTAGGAGAGGAACCTGTATGGGTAACAGCACAGGAAACCAAAACCGACACCGTGAAGTTTAAAGAGGGAGTAGATGAAACCATACAGTTTCAGTTAGGCTTTAAAAGCGGAGCCACGGCCTCCTGCCTTTCCACCTATAATATGAATAACCTGGACAAATTTTTTCTGAACGGAGACAAGGGCTTTGCAGAGATGCAGCCTTCTACAGGTTACGGACCTATTAAGGGCCGCACCCATAAAGGCGCTATTGATGCCCCTGTTGTAGTACACCAAACCGTTCAGATGGATGAAATGGCAGCTATTATTCTTGATGGCAAAAAGCCCGTTGTTGCGGTAGACGGTGAGGAAGGGGTGAAAGATCTGAAGATCATAGAAGCTATTTACCGGGCAGCAGCCAGCGGGAGAAAAATCACCTTATAATGTTTATAAGGTAGTACCTGTTACAAATAGAGATAATAATCCCTGAGCAACCGTGTAAAATCTGCACTGTAAATATTGTTCTCTTTAATGATTATTTTACGTGTTTCCGGCTTGCTTTCGGTAAGAGACCCACGGAGCATGACCCTGAATGCATCGTGATGGGAGGTTTGATGCACCCATGTCATTTTGTTGATAAATAGCCCGTAGTTAGCAATAAGTTCCTGCAGAACCGCTAGTCGTTTTAGCGGTAATAAGAGAAAAAAACTGCCATTAATATTGAGCTGATCGGCTATCACGTGTAGCAGCTGGGGCAACCTTAATCCTTCATCATGATGTGCAATGTTTTTGCTGCTTAAGGCACTTTTCAGGTCGTTTTCATAAAACGGCGGATTGCTGATAATAACATCGTACTTCTTGCTGTAATGAAATTGTAATGCGTTAGCCTGGTGAACTTTGATCCTGTTGGCAAAAGGACTATTGGCAATATTGTCAACGCTTTGTCTGTAGTCTTCCTGTTGTATTTCTATACCTTCTATCGCACCCTGCGTTTGCTGAGCTACCATTAAGCTCAACAAACCACTGCCGCTGCCGATATCAAGGATGTTTTTTACAGCATCTATGTTCCGGATATAATCGGCCACCCAGGCTCCGAAGAGGCAGGAATCGGTGGTGACCTTCATGCTGCATTGGTCGTGGCTTACGGTAAACTGCTTGAACCTGAAATACGGATTAGCCAAGGTGTCGGTACTGAGTAATGAGTAATGAATAATGGGCGCTACTGAAATCCCCGCGCAGCCGGCTGTGCGGTAAGGGATGCGAAATCCCGGGCCAGCCATTTGTAGTAGGCCGTAATGGCGATCATGCCCGCATTGTCGGTGCAATACTGGAACTCAGGTATGAACGCATTCCAGCCATTTTTTTCGCCCAGTTCAGTAAAGGCGGTCCGAAGGCCGCTGTTGGCGGAAACGCCGCCGGCGATACAAATATCTTTGATGCCCAGTTCGCGGGCGGCTTTGCTGAATTTATTGAGCAATATAGTAATAATCCTTTTTTGCACCGAAGCACAAATATCGGCCAGGTTACCATCAATAAATTGTTGTTTCTCTGCTTCTGAAGCAGCGAACTCCTGTTTATAGACCTGGCTTTTGCCCGCATTCATCAGAAAGTATAAAATTGCAGTCTTCAAGCCACTAAAGCTGAAGTCATAACCCGCAATTTTAGGTTCCGGAAACTGGAAGCGGTCTGGATCTCCTTCCCGGGCATATTTGTCGATCAAAGGACCGCCGGGATATGGCAGCCCCAATAATTTGGCACATTTATCAAATGCTTCACCGGCTGCGTCATCAATGGTTTCGCCAATAACTTCCATCTCTACCGGGCTTTTGCAAAGCACGATCTGGGTATGTCCGCCGCTAACGGTAAGGCATAAAAAAGGGAAGGAAGGCTTTTGATCAGGTATCAGGTTGGCTAGCACGTGGGCCTGCATATGATTGACGGTAATCAGTGGTTTATCCAGGGAGAGCGCCAGCGATTTAGCAAATTCTGCTCCCACAAGAAGTGACCCGATGAGGCCGGGGGCCTGTGTAAATGCAAACGCATCTACTTCTGATAAAGTTTTTCCTGCTTTGTTCAGTGCTATATCTACTACCGGTACAATGTTTTGCAGATGCGCTCTCGACGCCAGCTCCGGAATTACACCACCGTATTGGGCGTGTACCGCCTGGGTGGCGATATTATTGGACAATATTTTTCCGTCCTCGCAAATTGCTGCAGAAGTTTCGTCACAGCTCGATTCTATAGCTAGTATTACAGGCATGTGCAAAAGTAAGAATTGTGGGGCTTAGTTGGCTGGTTGAGCGGGCATAACATTTTTTCAAAATGCTGTCTTCTTTTCGCAGGACCCCGCGCCTCTTTCCCGAGGACTAACCCGTTGACTAAAGCAGCGCCGAAGGCCGTTCCCTGATATCTGTTAACTAAATACCAGTTATTAACTCCTGATAGCCACAACGGGGTCCATCTTAGCTGCCTGCATGGCAGGAATGATGCCGGCGATAATACCCACCAAAATACAGATAAAAAAGGTCCAGGCCATATTGGCTACAGAAACATAGATGGGGAAGTCCAGGGCACGGGTAAGAATGAAAGCCAGTAATACCACAAGTGCAAGCCCGATAATACCTCCGATAATGCAAAGAAAAGCCGCTTCGAGCAAAAATTCTGTAAGGATAATATGCCGTTTGGCGCCAATAGCTTTTTTAAGGCCGATCTGAGGTGTCCGTTCCTTAACCGTAACAAACATAATATTAGCCACGCCAAACAATCCAACAATCAGGCTGATGCCACCAATGATGGCGCCGCCAATATTCAGCCCTACAAAGGCCGCTTCCACCTCCTTGCTGATATCATTCAGATCGTTTAGCGCAAAATCCGATTCCTTGGTAGGGCTTAACCGGTGAATGCTTCGCATAACGCCCTCCAGCTCGTCTTTTAAAATGGTGCTGGTGATCTGCTCGTATCCTTTTACCATTATTTTAGGATCAGAGAATCTTTCGAGATAAATGGTCTTGGCGAATGCGTAAGGTATAATAATGCTTTTATCGTAGTCCCAGCCGCCTGTTAACTGTTTGCCTTGTTTTTTAATAACACCAATAACTTTTACCAGCCGGCCTTTCAGTTTAATGTCTTTATTAACGGCCGCTTCCGGCAAGGTAAACAGTTTAGTGGCTACTTCATCCCCTATAACTGCCACATTGGTTCCATAATTAAATTCTGCATCGGAAATATACCTGCCGTGGGCAAAGGTTAGCTTTTGTATCTGGTTGTATTCTTCACTGGCACCATAAATTTTCACACCACTTAAAATCGAACCGCCAAATTCAATATTGTCTGAAATATCATAAAAGAAAGCCGCGTACTGCGTGCTGGGCGAGCGTTCTTTGATTTGTTTAAGCTCATGAAATTTGGGGTAGGGGCGGTTCACAAATTTCCACCAGGGATAGTCGGGGCCGCCGCTCCATACCCATTTATCGATGAAGATAATATTGTCGCCCATCGATTTTATTTCGTTTTGAATATTTCGTTGGAGGCTGTTTACTGTGGCTAATACACCAATTATACAGAATATACCGATGGTTACGCCGAACAAACTTAAAAAAGTGCGTAGCTTGTTTTTCAACAGCTCCTGTAAAGCCATCTTAAAACTATTACCTATTATTTCTAAAGTAGAACGTATCGCTTGAACAATTGAACAGGCAATTTAATATTTAATATCGGGAAATAAAATACTGTTTTACTCAAACAACTCGTATTTGGTTTTAGGCCTGATGGCTTCATGCCATTGAAAACCTTCCAGTTTCATTTCCGAAGGTTTTTTTTGTTGTATGGGATAGATAGTGCCCTTTACATTGCTTCGGAACGCAACCTTTTTTAATTGTTTGTCTTCAAAATAAGAATCGATGATATCACAGGTATTCTGATTAACACCTGTAAAGGCGCTGTCATCATCCTGTAAATAATAGATACATTCTGCCGATCCCTTGGCCCTGACGGAATCCAGTCCGCCGTCAACAAAATAGGCGTCAATCCTGGAGGCCTTGATCTGGTTAAAAACTTCTTGTCCCATAGCGTTCACCATAAAGCCGTTTTTAAAAGCTTCCATCCAATGGGGTTGTTTGTTTTTGGTGTGCAGAAGAATAGTATCGCCCGTGATCTGGCTTTCCTTACCCCATACTACAGGGTCTTTGTATAAACGGAAGGTAGAATCCCTGAATGAGTAAAATAAGCTGTCTGATACGGCCTGCATCGAATCTGAATAAATTCTTACATGGTGAAAGGCTTCAAAATACCGGTCGGTACTGTCGGTAGAGGCTTTTACATCTTTGGGGAAGGTTTGTGAAATAACCTGTGCATTTTTTTTATCTGTTTTAACGATACTGTCGCCAACAATGATACTGTCTGCCTGGCTTACGCTGTCGATAACGGGGGGTAACACCACCGTTTCAAAAAGGTCTGACAGCCTCGCGCTAAACAGTGTATCGGCTGCTACATATAGCGAGTCATTGTCCTGTTTAATGATCATGACCGGCTTTTGCGTTGCCAATATGGCCTCATTAAGCCTGTTCTGGAAAATAACATTGGCGATAATGATCGTGCCACGCACAGAATCTACAGCAATGGCATTGCCTTCTGCACGGGCTATATTATCATCGAGATAAACTTTGTCTGCATGCAGGGTAGACTTATTGTCGTCATTAATAAACGGGCGTTGGCCAAATTCGGCCTGTTTCGTCCGCAGATTATAATAGCCCTCTTTCGTGTCGATACTTCTGCGGGCACTATCTTTTATATGCGTCATCGAAATAAAAGTAGCAATTTCCGTAGCCGTATTATATTGCAATGAATCAGCAGTGATCTTATACGCCGGATCATTAACCACTACATCTTTTTTAAAAAACACATTTTGTGCGTCTCTGTAGTATTCCCCCTCTTTACTGGTAATGACTGTTTTTTTATTGACAACTTTACCTCCCTGTTTGTATACGCCTGTATTGGTAACCATATTATATACCAGGCTGGGCGTAGTGAGTGTAGCCTGCCCGTCGGTTAATCGTACATTTCCATCGAGGTTGGCCACCTGGGGATTGCCGAAATACTTCAGGTGGTCTGAATAGATATCAGTTGTATCACCATCGTTAATATGAACATGTCCCCAGGCTTCAAAAGTATTTTGACGGTCGTTTTTGATGGCTTTATCGGCCTTGAAGAGGGTATTGCCCTGCCTAAGTACCACGTCGCCTTCCAATATGATAAGACTGTTGGTGTCCGATTCTTTTCTCAGAGACAGCGTATTGGAATGTATGATCTTTATGGTGTCTTTTAAAAATGTTTTTGCTCTGTTGGTTGCATAGGGGTTAAGAGAGCTGGCAGCGGTATAGGCTACAAGACATCCTGACACCAACATTGCAAGGGGGAAAAGAAAATGGAGCGAATTTGAAGTTTTTTTTATCACCTGGGTACTGAATCTTTAATTGCAGGAGCCGTTAACTCGCCTGCTTTATTTTTTTTGCCAAACACCGATATATTTACGTAGCGCTTAGGATGTACACGAAGGTCATCCAGCAGTATTTCCGCGCTCAGTAAAACATCATTCATTTTATTATATAATTGACGGTCGTTAGTTAAAGCGCCCAGGCTGCCGTTGGGATTGGTAATATTGTTAATGGCGCTGTGCAGATCTGAAATAGTTGCATTGAGGCTGTCCACTGTTTTTTGAAACTGAAGTTGCTTTAAGTTGCCGGTCAATGCATTGGCATTCACCAGGATGCCTTCAATGGCCTCATTCTGATTCTTAAGGTTGCCGGTAATTGCGCTAACATTATCTAATGTGGCTGCCAGTGGTTTGTTTACGCCACTCAGCAAGGCATTCAGTGAAGCGGTGGAGTAGTTCAGATTGGCAATCGCATTCTGAACATCGCGTTGGGTATTAGGATTCAGAATTTCGTTGAAATTAGATAATAAGAGCGTAACGGAATCGGCTACTGTTTTTATTTTATTCATCAACGGTTTTGCTTCAGAAGAAAGATTACCCAAAAGGCCCGCTTCTTCTTTGGTGGCAATTCTGCCGCCGTCTTCAATTAACGTGGCTGAGTTGCCTCTCTCAATGACAATATTTGCCGAGCCTAACAGGCTTCCTTCGATGTAGGCCACCGAGTTGGAGGGTATGTGTACATCTTCGGTAATACTCAAAATTACTTTTACTGCAGTTACATTTTCGTCTGCAGGCTCCATAGAGTAAACTGTTCCTACGGTAAGACCGTTTATTTTTATGAAATTTGATTTCTCGAGGCCGCCTACCGATTTAAAAATAGCATAGATCTTTGGTGTGCGGTTGAAAATATCTTTTGCTTTTAAAAACCTGAAACCAATAATTAACAAAGCTATAGATACGAGTGCCAGAACACCTACTTTTACTTCATTTGAAATTTTCATTGTACAAATTTACTTTAGGTTTGAACGCCGGGTGACGTGCGACATATTTCTGATAGTCAAATTAATAAGTATTACAATACCTGCCTAAGACAAATTATATGCCTGATTTTCTTTTGCTCAGTTGTTGGTTAATCATTTGGCAAAGTAGCTTAAATAAGTTGGTTTAACCATATTTTTCCAAATAAACCTTTACAGCATTAACAATATCTTTAACAATGGTATTTTGGCCTTCTTCGCTCATCAGGTAGGCCTGGTCGTCGTTATTGCTTATAAAACCCATTTCTACAAGTATACTGGGCATACCGGTAGCCTGTAACACCCAGATGCCTTTATGGTTTCTTTGTTGAACGCCCCGGCTGGTTCGGCCGCTGGCTACAAACTCCTTTTCAACCAGCGTTGCCAGGGCATAGCTTTTACGGAAATAGTGCTGTGCATAAATAAGCATACGGGCTTTTTCTGCAGGGTCATTCAGGTCAGGCAGCTTTAAGCTGTCTGCATCCAGGTCTTCGCCTTCCTCATTATAATAGTCTTCGTCATCATTGGGCACATTGTTTTTGAGAGAAGACAGCTTTTGGTCGTTTTTATTAACCGCCCAGATATAAGTTTCCGTTCCCTTGGCCTTGTTTTCTACCCATACATCCTGGTAGCTATTGACGTAATAGGTTTGTTTTACCTTTTTTTTGCCCTTTTTTACCATTCGGGTGCGTGCTTCCCTGCCTACTACTTTTTTCGTATACCATCCACCAGGTTTTCTTCCCGCAGCGTTACAATGCAATGAAATAAAAAGATCTCCATGATTTTCATTGGCAAATTGTGCCCGGTGCCGGTTGGCTGCATTCGCATTGGTGTGGCCTCCCGGCAGGGGAAAAGAGGATCTGGTTTCCAGGGTTTTGATAAACGGGAAAGTTTCTCTCAGCGCTTTGGCTAATTTTAAACCTACAGCTAAGGTAATCGTAGCCTCATTAGTTTCGGTACCTCTCGCACCTACGTCGGGCCCGCCATGGCCCGCATCAACAACAATTGTTTTTACCGATGAAGTGGTTTGCTGGCCCCAGGCCGTACTGAAACAATTGAGAACACAACCAGCAATAAATAAGAATCGGATCATTAATTTAATTCGTGTCATTTAAGGCCCCCCTTTACAGTGTGAAGCCGGTTTTATATTTATGTTAACTATAGAGCCCGTCTTACATCTTTTGCGTACAGGATTGTAACATTTTTTGTTAAAAATCGATATATGCGACCCCGCACCTCATTTTTCATCCGGGCGCATGAAATTAGAATGAAAAATTTACTGTACGTTTGCGAACTTTGAAAACCAATGCGCAAATTTAAAAGAATTTACCATGCCGTACTTATACTTACTGTTATCTTCCTTTTAACGGGTAGTAAACAAATTGGCGCTATTAATTTTCTATTTAAAAGAACTGCCGCTTATGAAAATACGAATAAGCCGGCAGTGTTTTCTTTTTTCCTGTCAGATACGGTTCCACCCCTCAAAGATTCACTGCTCAAACCGCTGAAAGATACGATACCTGGTTTGACGGACAGCTTGCAGCGGCGCGACAGCACATTGGCTGATACTTCAATAAAAATGCGGGTAGATACTTTTACCTTAAAGATTTCCAAGGACAGCCTCGAAGCTCCCATACAATACGAAGCGCAGGATTCGGCTATAGGATTGGTACAGGGCAAAACGATCGAATTATACGGTAAGGCTAAAACAGAATACCAAACCAGTTCTTTACAGGCGCCATACATGCGGCTGAACCAGGCTACAGGCGTAGTGTCGGCAAGAGCAGGCAGGGACAGCACGGGGGCTGTAACCGATTATATTGAAATGAATGACGGGCAAAGTGAATATAAATCGGATAGCCTCGATTATAACTTTCAAAACCAAAGGGGCCTGATAAGGGGCACCATCTCCCAGCAGGGGGAAATGTTTGTACACTCCCAGATAGCTAAAAAAGTGAATGAAAATACCGTATATGCCACCGGTAATTTTTTCACCACCTGTAATTTGGATCATCCCCATTTTGGTTTCAGAGCCAACAAAGCCAAAATTGTAAATAAGAAGCTCGCAGTAACGGGGGCTGTTCGTCCCGAATTTGATTCGGTGCCGGTTCCGGTTTACCTGCCGTTTGGTTTCTACCCGCTTTACCAGGGCCGGCACTCGGGTGCAATGGCACCAAGTTTCGAAACCAACGACCAGGAGGGGGTGGGTTTATCAGGTTTGGGGTATTACCTGGGCATCAGCGACTATTGGGATGTACAGTTTACCGGCGACGTCTATTCCTTTGGAACCTGGAGCGCGAATGCCCTACCTACTTACCGGAAATTATACAAGTACCAGGGAAACCTGAATATGGGTGTCAGAAGTACCAAAAGAAACACCAGGGACGATCCGGACTATTTGAAGACCATGAGCTATACTCTAAACTGGTCGCATAGCTCTGATAGCCGTTCCAGGCCAGGCGTAAATTTTGGAGCCAACGTTAACTGGAGCTCTACGAACTATAGCCGCCTGATCCCTAACAACGCGCAACTTAATTTTCAGAATGTGATAGGCTCCTCTATCACTTATTCTAAACAGTGGCAGGACAAGCCGTTTAACTTATCGCTGTCCATGAACCATAGCCAGAATAACCAGAACCGGTCGATGACCATTAACCTCCCTACCGCTAATTTTGCAATGACCACTATTTATCCCTTGCAAAAGAAAGAAAGTGTGGGCAAAAAGAAATGGTATGAGCAATTAGGTATCGGCTATAATGGTAGCTTCAGAAACGACTTTAACTTTTATGATTCGGTAGCCTACTCAAGAAGTAACGACCTGATCGGTAACAGGCGTTTCCTGAAGTTTTTGATGGACACGGCGCGTTGGAGCGCCAACCATAGTATTCCCGTTACATTGTCGCTCCCTTCTATCCTGAATGGCGCTTTGGTAATTGCTCCTTCCGTTTCCTACTCCCAGGAATGGGTGGATGGAATCACTACTATGAATTGGGGCCCTAAAACATTTTACCGGAGGAATATGGCCAATAATGGAGATAGTTCTTATGT
>JBQGCI010000298.1:0-3351 GCA_052038405.1 Acinetobacter pittii | reverse complement strand
TTCATGCAGGTTCTGGTAAAACCCTTATCCAGAATTTTTATCACTTCCGAACTTTCTTCTGCGTTAAAATCACCAGCAATAATAAAAGGTAGAGAAGTTAATGCGGACATACTGTCAATAGCTTTTATTTGCAGCGTCCGGTTAAGCGGCGCTTTCTGCGCATCCAGATGGGTGTTTCCGATCCTTATTTTTTTTCCTCCCGGAAGTGTTGCTGTAGCCACTACCAAAACGCGGGGTTCACCTTTTGTAGCAGCTTCCATAGGCAACCGGCAGGTATTGACATCATCGAGCGGGAACTTTGAAAGGATCGCCACACCGTAATCTCCACCATCATGATCGATAGCTTTACCAAAATAGAAAGATTTCAAACCTGTTTTAAGAGCCAGCTGCGCCGCCTGGTTGATCTTTCCACTTCTTCCCGTGTTAATATCCACTTCCTGTAAGGCCACGATATCAGGATCTTGTTTCCTGATAACAGCGGCGATGGCATCCAGATCGATGATACCCGGACGCGACGGAGGATTACAATGATGTATATTATAGCTCATCACCTTTATTGTTTGCTGAGCATGTAATGGTAAGTTCGCCGTTAAAATTACAGCGCACCAAAAAACAAAGCAGAAATTCTTTTTCATAATGATGGCGGTTTAAACCGTGCTAAAAGTATAACGAAGATTCAAAACACAGAATTGTATTTTCGTTAATTTTGAAATTCTCACATTCAATTGTAACGCACTTATGAGTAATTTACTGGAGCGCCATCAGCATATCATTGAACTGATAAAAAAGGAAGGAAGTATTAAAGTAACAGATCTTTGCACAGACCTGAATGTTTCTTCTGTAACCATCAGGAAGGATCTGCAGTTCCTGGAAGATAAAAAACTACTGTTTCGGACGCATGGAGGCGCAACGCTCACTAATCCTTATATTGCCGACCGGCATGTAGACGAAAAAGTTGCTTTACAGGCCAATGAAAAGCAAAGATTAGGCGCCTATGCGGCTTCACTGGTTGAACCCAATGATTGTATCCTGATCGCATCCGGGACAACCGTTCAGTTTTTTGCACGTAACCTGTTTGCCAAAGAAGGCTTAACGGTAGTTACTTCCGCTCTTAATGTGGCACTGGAACTCGTGAATCGCGATAACGTGGAAGTTATACAGCTGGGCGGCCTGATGCGCAAAACATCGGCATCGGTTACCGGAATGTATGCGGAATCCATTTTACAGGACTTCTCCTGCAGTAAACTGTTTTTAGGTGTGGACGGCATTGATATAGATTTCGGTCTCACCACTTCCAATATGATGGAAGCCTTACTGAACAAAAAAATGATCGGCGCTTCGCAAAAAACAATTGTACTGGCCGACTCCAGCAAATTCGGCAAACGCGGATTCGGCAAGATCTGTGGTCTTGATGATATTGAACAAATCATTACCGATAGCAATATATCTGCCCATACGGTAAAAACACTCGAGGAGATGGGCGTTGAAGTAACTATTGTGTGAGAAGAAAGGTCATAGTTGATCGTTCTTAGTTCCTGGCCGGTGCTAATATCCAACCGGTCATGATCCATTATCAATGAACCAAATTTCCTCCTAATCCTTATTCACCGATCGGTACTTTATGGGCGGCATACCTGTTACCTGTTTAAATCGCTTGGAAAAATAATACGGGTCGTCAAAACCGAGTGTTAATGCAATTTCCTTAATAGATTTATCGGTAAAATCCAGTTGCTGGCAGGCCTGCTGTATTTTCATTTGCATGAAGTAATCCATAGGAGCATAACCTGTTTTCTGTTTGAATAAATTAGAAAAACGCGAAACAGAGTAGTTGGAATAGCTACTGATATCTTTAAGCGTCAGCATATCTGTGATATGTTCCTGCATATACAGGATAGCATTATCAACACTATCGCTCTTGGTTGTTTGGGAAGCGGGATGATGGCGGGAGTTATAAATAAACAAAGACAAAAACTGCGACAAACAAAAGTTAGCAAACAAGAGGTTGTCGAGGCTGTACCCCAGTTCCAAAGCCTTGTACATTTTATTAAAAACCATTACCACTTCGCCATTATCCTTTATATGCCGGGGTTTGAAATGCTCTTTTACCGTATGCAGGTTATTCAGGTCGGGTAAAGTATTGCCACCGAAATGTACCCAGTAAATACTCCAGGGATCATGTGCAGCGCTGGCATAGGCATGCTCTACGTTCTGCGGAAGGATGAAAAACTCGTTAGGTCCCACTTCGTATTTTTCGCCGTTTATTTCGTACCATCCGTAACCATCTACACAATAAAAAAGGAAATTTTCGTGCAACCCATGCCTTCTCTTGGTAAAATGGCCTTTAGCCTTGGGATAAAACCCGAGGCTGGCTATATACAAAGCATTGAGCAAAGGGTTATTCAACACATTAGATTTAATAACCGGGCGCGGAATTTCGATCCGCTGCCTCCCCACCCCATACCAGATATTTTTATGAGAGCCCTGTTTTATTTCATCCATACTTGGCAATATATGTCAAACAAAAGTTTTCCATCAAACACTTCCTGCAAAACTAAATTAAAGTTTTTTGCAAACCATTACAAATAATATCGAAATATTTACATTAGAGGTTTTTAACGAAGTGTTTGCGCGTAAAAATCGCTGAGTGAACAAGACTGCCAGAGGCAGTAATAAATGTTAACAGCACTTTTAATTTCCTTATTTTCGGGCTTCTTATAAATCAACAACCATGAAATTTCTTTTGGGATTATTCCCTTTACTTACTATATCATTTATGGCACAGGCAAAGCTCAAGCTGCCCTGGTTTTTTAGCGACAATATGGTACTTCAGCAGCAATCAGCTCCCTTGATATGGGGATGGACCGATACAAAAAATACGGTAACCCTCTCTACCTCCTGGAACAATAAAAAGTACACCGCACAACCCGACGGAAAAGGTAAATGGAAGATCCAGGTAAGTACACCCATAGCCGGAGGGCCTTACGAAATCGCGATCAGTGATGGACAGCTTGTAAAAATCAGGAATATTTTAATTGGAGAAGTATGGATCTGCAGCGGCCAGTCGAATATGGAAATGCCGTTAAAAGGATTTTCCAATCAACCCGTCAATCATTCAAACGATATCATTTTTAATGCCGCTAACAACCAGATCCGGTTATACAATATACCCCGGTCTACCCAGGCGGCTCCCAGGGATACCAGCAAAAATTTTAGCTGGAAGATATCCAACCCGGAGGATGTTTCCAATTTTAGCGCTACCGGCTACACCTTCGGGAAGTTTTTGTATGAGCGGTTGAAAGTGCCTGTTGGCCTGATCAATGTAAGCTACGGCGGCACACCCGTTGAGTCGTT
>JBQGCI010000297.1:0-2606 GCA_052038405.1 Acinetobacter pittii | reverse complement strand
TAATAATAATTTTGATACCTGTTTGTTATAGGTTACACAAGCTATTACTGAACCCACTGCAGGCGCATAGCACCGGCCAGTGTCTCCACTGGCGGCAAGGGGGGCTAAGCCATCTTCAATAATAATTTAATACCTTTTTGTTATAAGTCTTACAAGCCCTTATTGAACCCATTGCAGGCGCATAGCCCCCGCCAGTGTCTCCACTGGTGGCAAGGGTGTAAGCCATCTTCAATAATAATTTAATACCTGTTTGTAATAAGTCTTACAAGCTCTTATTGAACCCATTGCAGGCGCATAGCCCCCGCCAGTGTCTCCACTGGCGGCAAGGGGGGTAAGCCATCTCTAATAATAGTTTAATACCTTTTTGTTATAAGTCTTACAAGCTCTTATTGAACCCATTGCAGGCAAACTGGCGTTGGTACTGTAATGCGCTGTTGCATACCGGTGAGCAAACCGGTTTGAACATTCCGTTTAAAGATTGTTATATCGTTCGATCTTTGATTGGCCGCCAGCAACCATTTGCCGGAAGGGTGGATGGTGAAATTTCTTGGGAAATCGCCCAGGGTCGATTGTTCTCCTATAAAATGAAGACGCCCTGTTTGAGTATTTACTTTATGTATTTGTATGGTGCTGTTACCCCGGTGCGATGTATATAAAAACCGCTCATCAGGAGATAAATGTATATCGGCGCTGGCGCCGTTATATTGCGCAGGCAGGTTATTCATTTGCTGAAGAATAGCGTGTTGATTGCCGTTGCGCGCTACAACGGTAATAGCTCCCGACAATTCCTCAATGATATATCCGAATTTCCCGTTTTTAGTGAATACCATATGCCTGGGGCCACCACCTGCGGCGATGTTAATAGCACTGCTTTGCGCTGTATCTAGTTTACCCGTTTGTGCATTAAAAGGATAGATCATTACCTGATCAATACCCAGGTCGGGAACATATAAAAAACGGTTGTCGGGTGATACATAGGTGCAATGCACATGGGCAGATTCCTGCCGGTCTTTGTTGGGGCCGCTTCCATGGTGTTGTACTACCTGCTGCATAATGCCGATGCTGCCGTTGGGTGCTATAGGATGCACCGTTAAATTACCGCTGCTGTAATTACCGGCAAACAACCATTTACCCGTTTGGTCAATGCTGACATAGCAGGGAGCGCTGCCATTGTTGGATTGCTGATTGAGGAACGATAAGGAGCCGGAAGATCGGTTATATTTAAAGGCAGATATCCTGCCTTCATCATTTTCGTTAACACTGTATATAAAGTGCCCCTTTTTGTCTACCGCCTGGTAGGAGGGATTGCCTGCCTTGGCAGTACTTATTTCCCGCGCTTCGCCGGTAGCGGCATTAAAATTATATACATAAATGCCTTTGCTTGCATTATTACTGGTATAAGTGCCTATAATCAGACGCTGTGCTGATAAATTTTGAGGAGGAAGCATCATGCCGGTACAAATGATTGAAAGAATGATTGATTTCATATAACCGAATGGGGGTTTACAAATATCACCGGGGGTGTTGGCATGAATATTTATTATAAGTTTTTTAACAATGCACTACAAACCCCGTGGCTTTTTTAATAATCTATATATCAAAGACGTTAAACAATATTCATTAAAACTACTAAACTTATAAAAATGAAAAGATTTATTTCTATATCGCTGGTGCTTTTAGCCGGAATGGTATTATTAGCAAGCTGCACAAAAAGAGATTACTATGATAATGGTAATAACAATAGAATTGAGGATGCTTATGTATATGAATATGCCGATGAGTTTTTCACCATAGAGTTTATTGCAGATGGACGCTTTGCGGTTGTTGAGAGTCTGGACAATGAGTCGTTCTGGCCGGATGTTGATGAAAGATTAAGAGGTGATTTTGCGTTAGGCAGAAAGAGGGTGCAGAATATTACGGGTGGTTTCGACATGAACGTAAGGGTACTCGAAAACAATATCCGTACTGAAGCCGCTGCCCAGGATGCAATAGATGATTACTATTTTCAGCGTTATGGGTATTACCCCGAGTTTGCTATGAAAAATCAAAATCTCAAACTTAAAACAGGAAGAACTAAAATTAACATCTCAAGATAAGTTGTTTATCCGTTCCCTATAAAACAGGGCCGCAAAATTTGCGGCCCTTGTTCTTTAGTATTTACTCAATGCTAATGATATCTTTTCAAGCTGCTCTTCCTCGCTTACCTTCTGGGGTTGAAATACCTCGCCAATTACTTTTTCATACAGCTCGATGTAGCGTTTGGAAATGGTATTGATCCATTCTTCTTTCATCTCCGGGATTTGCTGTCCTTCCTTACCCATAAAATTATTTTCGATCAGCCACTCTCTTACGAATTCCTTGCTTAGCTGCTTTTGCTTTTCCCCTGCCTGCTGGCGTTCTTCAAATCCATCGGCATAAAAATAACGGGAGCTGTCGGGGGTATGTATCTCATCCATCAATACAATTTCATCACCCAATTTGCCGAATTCATATTTGGTATCTACAAGTATTAAGCCTTGTTTCAATGACAGCTCCTGGCCACGTTTAAATAAAGACAATGCCAGTTGCTCCAGTTGCTGCCACTCACAGGCAGTTGCCAGTCCCTG
>JBQGCI010000296.1:0-4054 GCA_052038405.1 Acinetobacter pittii | reverse complement strand
CTGCCCGTCACTTCACTGCTCTTTACACCCATATGGTAGTCTAAACCAGTGGAAGCAATATGCTCAAAGCTGCAACCCTCAAAAGATATAGCACGTGCATAAGAAGCAGTAACCGCAGCTCCCGGGCGCGTAATCCAGGCCTGGTTATCCAGGGAGGGCTTTTCAGGAGTGCCGGAGGGTCTTAATTTATAGGCTTCTGTCATGGGCATACCCGCCTGGTGTGGTACATGTCCCTGTAAAGAAGGACGATTCCACCCCACATGCTCAAAGGCGATATTTTTAAAATGTACATGGCTTACCGGCTGATCAATAGTTCCCTGAATAGTAACGAGGTTTTCCAGGAAAGGTGCTGTTACCCGGGCCGTGGTCAGGTCTTCACCATCGCGGGGCCAGTAATACATTTTACGATTGATTTTATCCAGGTACCATTCGCCCGGTTCATCTAAAAATTCAATGGCATTGGACAGATAAAAAGCCGAATTACCGGTTTCTTTAGATATCCACGGTGCCGGCCAGGGATGTTCCGATTGTATCCGGCTTTCCGGTTGTTTGAATAATAACCGGGCACTATCACCGGCTATATCGATTTGTCTTATTCTCAAATTCGCTGTTTCCCACCACTGATGAATAAACATTTCGATCCCGTTGATATCCTTTATTAAAACAGGTGGTTTAGGTATCTGGCAGGACTCATTTTTTTTATCCCAACTGATGATGCGCTCCATTTCCCCCCCGTTTGGCCATTTGGCACGCGTCGCCTTCGTATGGTTTACCCACAGTTGCCGGAAACCCGGCGCTCCGTTAAAATTTTCCGGTAAAGGCGCTTCCCACACATTTGATTGTGCAGGAGAAGACAGATTCGCAGTTGATCCGTTCGTTTTTTTCCAGCCGGTAATCATTATACCGCCACTTAAAGTCACTTTCGCACCGGGCGCAGCTTCAATATAAGTAGGACTTTGAAGGGTACCCGCGTCTTCAGTTCTGACAAAAACCGGCTCCTGAAGCGCATAAGTGCCCTCCTGCATTATGATCTGTATCGGCTCCCTGGTTGCAGCATCATTCAGACGCCTCCATTCCCTAACCTGGCGCAAGGCAGCTTGCAGACTGGCTTTAGGTTGTTCTTTAGAACCTGTGTTGCCATCATCGCCATCAGGCGCCACATATACCTGTGCTCCTGCTGCCGCAGTTGCAATTATTAATATTAAAAGAAAAGCGAGTTGGTACAATCGTTTCACTGGCAGATGCATATCAATTATTAGAAAGCGTAAATTTACCGAAGGGCTTTTTCAACATCATGGTGGTTTTGGTTGATATGATGGATTTTTTTCCTATTGAAGTTGCCCCCCGGCTGATAATGGGAGTATGTTAACTACAGAATTATTTGAGAAAATACACTCTTAACGGCATTGGGGCATTTTAAGTAGGCTCAAAGCCTGTACGTTCGTTATATTTATATGTGCCAGAAAAGATGCAATAGTTATAAATAATGACAAAAAGCTTCAAATTATGAGGATACCAACGATACATGGATACATTGACAGGAGAATCCTGATCAACTTTGTTGCCGATCCTGATGTCGTAAAAAAAATCGTTCCACTTCCATTCCGACCAAAAATTTACAGGAATAAAGCTATTGTGGGAATTTGCCTGATCAGGCTGAAACATATCAAACCCAAAGGATTACCGGACCTGATAGGTGTCCATTCAGAAAACGGAGCACATCGGATTGCAGTGGAATGGGATGAAAATAATGAGATAAGATCAGGCGTATATATTCCGCGCAGAGATACTTCATTAAAACTAAATACAATGGTGGGGGGAAGATTTTTCCCGGGAAAACATTATCTCGCCCAATTTGAAGTGCAAGAAAAAAATGGAAACTATCGTATAGGTTTTAAAAGTTCTGATGCCACTGAAATCCTAATTGATGCCAGGGAAACAACAAATTTTAACCCGCAATCCATATTCGAAACCCTGGAAAACGCTTCCCTGTTTTTTGAGAAAGGTGATCTGGGCTATTCTCCGAACGGAGATCAATTTGATGGACTACAGCTAAAGGCGTACAAATGGGAAGTTAGGCCGTTGGATGTGTCAAATGTGAAATCCAGCTTTTTCGAAAATAAAGATATTTTTCCCGAAGGTTCAGTAGCTTTTGACAATGCATTGTTGATGACCCAGGTTGAGCATGAATGGAAAACTGCTGTTAGCAAGTAACAACCAGGACACATGATCTTAAAAAAACATTCAAACCCAATTAAATGCTTGGAATTATAGTCGCACTACTTATCTCCTGGGGCCTGCTGTGGCTCGTAGCAAAAAAGCATCTGACTGTATTAGGTATTGCGCCGGATACGAAGCGAATCCGAATATTAGGAACGGCCGTTTTATTATCAGCTGCTTGCTGTACGGTTTACCATTTACTAAGAACACTATTTATTCATAATAGCTGGTATTATAACCGCAGCTATACCTTCAGTGGTTTCCTGCTGAGCTGCTGGTGGGTGCTCAAGTCGGTATTGTTTGAAGAATTGCTGTTCAGGGGTGCTTTACTCTATATCACCATTCAAAAATGGGGCGTAAAAAAAGCATGCCTGTTTTCGGCTATCGCATTTGGTATCTATCATTGGTTTTCTTACGGCGGTTTTGGCAATCCGGGTCAAATGATCATCATCTTCCTGATGACCGGGATTTTTGGTTATGTATTGGCTCTGGCTTTTGCTAAAACGGGTTCACTCTATTTATCCATCGGGTTGCACCTGGGATGGAACCTGGCTAATATTATCCTGTTTTCCAACGGACCACTAGGGCATCAAATGCTGGTTCGGGTGAACAGTTTCCAGCTTCAGGGCCTCCCCTCCCTGGCCTTATTCCTGTTCCAGGCTTTAGCGTTACCGGTTTTAACTCTTGTTTATTTGCAGTTTTTTGTTAAACGGGCAAAAGGGATAAGAGTCAGAAAATAATCAGTGTCCATATACATATAATTGCGGCTATATTAACGGAACAATAAGTAGATTAAGGAAACTAAGCCTTGCTTATCCTTCACTTTGTTTTTTTTTGTCTATAATATCCTTTGTATTCTGCTTTATAGTTTCCAACTCTCTGAAAAGAGATTGCACATAATCAATGCGGGGTTGAATTTGAAGCGATACATTTGTGGCCGACCGGCGGCCTGTTCCCGAAAGAGCTATACCCAATACCAGGGAATTGATCCTGTAACCTATGGCCTGAAACTGTAATTCGCGTGTCCAGTCATTTTTACTGCTGCCGGGTTCCCTGCGTAACTGGTACAAAGCTTCCGAAAAAGACGCTAATGCAGCATGTGCCTTTTTACGGGCCAGGCGTATGTCCTGGTTATTAACGTATTTGTCGTTCATGCAATTGACAATTACATCCAGGTAATCCTGGTTGGTTTGTATTACTGCTTGTTTCAATTTGCTAAACTGGCCACTTTGCTTTACCGGAAGCAGGAACCAGCCCAGGATTGCCAGGGCCGCACCTAATAAAGTAAAAGCGGCCCTGCTTCCCAGCAACTCGGGAAAAGCACCCTGGTGCATATTTAATAGAACAATTGCTGTAATGGTTATAAATACAACACTAATGGTATAATTGGGTTGATTAAACAAAAAGAAACCATACAAAGTCAGCCATGCAATTGCAATCAATATCCATGTACTATGAATAAAATAAATAAGCGGGAGGCAGATCAGAAGTCCGATAATGGTTCCTTTTATCCTTTGTAAATTTCTACGCTGTGTTACAGCAAACGTGGGCCGGGCAACAATAGCAATGGTCAGCAATACCCAATAGGTATACCTGAAATCCGGAAGCAGCAAGCCAGCCAACCCTCCCGCTCCAAATAGCAAGGCCCACCGCAGGGCAAAGCGAAAAACGTCAGACTTCCAGCTAAAATGACTGCTTAACACTTTCCAGCTAACCGGACTCGCCGGTATAAAGTGTGTATAATCCAAAGTAGCCGTTAGGTCTGTATTTTCTTCAATAACATTCGCAGTGTATCCTATCTGATCGATCTTATTGAATATCTCCCGGATATTAG
>JBQGCI010000295.1:0-12565 GCA_052038405.1 Acinetobacter pittii | reverse complement strand
GTACCGCTCTTACTTCAATAAGATTAAACCCCGCCCGATCGGGAACAGGGCTGAACCCATTTGAAAACAGCAACATCAATTGTACGCCCGTGCCATGGGCCAGAAACGGATACTATTTATCCGAACGTCCGTCCTTTACGTTCGATCCCCTGTTTCATGCAGGCGCATACTATGTACAGGAAGCCAGCAGCAT
This sequence comes from Acinetobacter pittii, assembly GCA_052038405.1. Classification (GTDB taxonomy): domain Bacteria; phylum Bacteroidota; class Bacteroidia; order Chitinophagales; family Chitinophagaceae; genus Niabella. The sequence goes on along the minus strand of JBQGCI010000295.1, from coordinate 12,372 downwards.
GTTTCTGGAGCAGGCGCTGCAGGCCACTGTTGATGTATCCAAGCCTTTACGTGTATTGGACCTTTGCGCAGCGCCCGGCGGAAAGTCTACGCATCTCCAGTCACTGCTATCTGCCGACAGCTTGTTGGTGAGTAATGAAGTGATCAGGCAACTCTTAAATGTATTGAAGGATACTATGGTGAAATGGGGTAGCGTCAATGTAATAGTCACCAACTATGATCCTAAAGATTTTTCAAAGCTGAAAGGCTTCTTTGATGTGATCTTAGTAGATGCGCCCTGCAGCGGAAGTGGGTTGTTCCGAAGAGACGAAGAGGCCATTAACGAATGGAGCGAAAATAATGTCATACTCTGCAGCCAGCGCCAGCAAAGAATTCTGGCTGATGTACTCCCGGCACTTAAAGAGGGGGGCGTGCTGATCTATTCTACCTGCTCTTATTCTCAACAGGAAGATGAAACTATTGCTGATTGGTTGACCGGTGAGTTTCCCCTGTCTAATATCCCTATCAGGATATCAGGTGATTGGAATATAAGTGAGGCTGTAACCCCGTCGGGAAATAGTGGTTATCGTTTTTGGCCGCATCTCGCAAAAGGCGAGGGTTTTTTTCTGGCTGCTTTCCGGCTTGATGAGGGAGCTGTTTACAAAAGCAAAAACAAACCGGCAATAAAACCGGGAACCCAACAATTGTTACCACTGGTTGCGCCCTGGGCTCACCCCGCTAACAGTGAGTTGATTCAGGTGAATGATAAAGTATATGCCTGGCCGGCTGCTTTGTTTGAGAGCTTTGATCTTTTATTACAACAATTAAGAATTGTTTACTCCGGTATTTTGCTAGGCGAGCTGGCACATAAGAAGCTCATCCCTGATCATGCATTGGCTATGAGCAGTATTGTTGCTGAAACCGTTGGCCGTATTGAGTTACCACTCTCTGAAGCCATTTCTTATCTTCAAAAAAACACGATCGACAATGCCGGCTGGGCAACCGGCTGGCAACTCGCTACCTATAATAAGCAGGCATTGGGATGGGTGAATGTATTACCGAACAGAGTTAATAATTACTACCCCAAAGAACTGCGTATTTTGAAGCAAAAAATGAAGAGCTGAAACGCTTTCCTATAACTTCCTTCTATTACCACAATATCAAATTGCTAAATTTTGCGCATACGGTTGCGCATGAGTTTGCGGTTTTTTAGTCTATACATTTACACCGTGACCGGAAATGTTTACATTATTTGTATAGCCTAACCAAGCTCACCATCACCTTCTATACAAGTGTTGAAAATATCCCGATCGTAAAATTAACAACTCTTCAAAAGAGAAAAACTAAAATTAGAAGTAATGAGGAAATTATTGCTATTCCTTACGTTGTCATTGGCATGGCAATGGCTGATCGCGCAGGATTCGCTGAGGGTGACAGGCGTCGTTACCGACACACTATCCCAACCTTTATCGGGAGCTTCTGTCAGGTATGGTAAAAAGGGCGTATTTACAGATGCCCGGGGCCGTTTTTCAATTTCGGGAGTGGCTCGGGGAGTGGCGCTGGAAATTTCTTCGGTGGGTTATATGCCGCAGCATGTGAATGCTGTGGCAGGCTCCGAAATGGTAATAAGGCTGGAACCCGGCGCTGCGTCGAGTCTTTCTGATATCGTTGTCGTAGGAGTACAAAGGCAAACCAAACGCAGTAGCATAGCGGCTTTAGCGGGCATTTCGGGTAAAGATATAGAAAACCGGCCTGCGGCGAGTGTTGATGCCTTACTGCAGGGAAGAGTGGCCGGCCTGAATGTACAGGTTACGAGTGGTGAGCCCGGTGTAGCTCCAACAGTGGTGGTTAGAGGAAACACTAAAGTAAGCCAGGATATCGGAAATGTGGAAGAAGCGCAGTCAAGAGCCATGAGCGGACCCTTATATGTAATAGATGGTATACCAGTTGACCCCGCTGATATACAGAGCAGCGGATTGGATGCAACCGGAACTAACTACCTGGCCGGAATTAATATTAATGACATCGAAAGCGTGTTGGTTCAAAAAGATGCCGTTGCAACGGCTGCCTGGGGATCGAGAGGCGCCAATGGTGTTATCTATATCACTACAAAAAAAGGTACATCTAAAAGACCCAGTTTTTTTGTAAACGTGTATGGGGGATTAACACAACGTCCCCAACTTATTAAAACCTTAACCGGGGAAGCGGAACGCCAGACAAAAATGGATTTAATAAGAGCCTATGCAACAACGCCGGCACAGCTTACGGGGCTTCCCCAGATATTAACCGACAGTTTAAACCCTTATTTCAATAACGCCACCGACTGGCAGGGTTTGTTTTACCGTACCGGATCTATTAAGAATGTGGATATGAATATGTCTGCAGCAAGCGATATTATGAATTACCGGGTGAGTGCAGGTTACTATAATGAAGCAGGTATCGTAAAGAATACTGGTTTTCAACGTTATTCTTTAAGAGGTAATTTTGGCTTTACGATCAACCCCAAGCTCAATTCGCAGCTGGTTATAGGACTCACCAAGGCCGATCGTCAGCGCGGCTGGAAATTGAACAACGGTGATCCGAACACTCCCTTTGAATCGTCCAGGCAGCCATCATCCTTCTTCTTATTAAACGATTTCGACAGGGCTTACTATCTGGGAACAGCCTCGCAGGTGAGAAATAATAACAATGACAATACTTACCAGGCATCATTAACGGTAAATTATGACATCCTTCCATCATTGAAGTATATTTTACAGGGATCGGCTACTATAAACACCAGTAAGCGGGATTATTTCAAACCTTCGAATATGGAATCAGTTATCGAAGATGATGATATCGTTTCTATGTCACAGGCAAGGGCTGAAGAGAGCACTTTCTCTAATTATTTGTGGATGAATAACCTGAACTGGCTGAAGCATTTTGAAACTCCCAAAGGTACTACACATCATTTCAATGTTACGTTATCTCATCAATACTCAACCAGCAATTCAAGGCTGATGTACCTTAATGGCTATAATACGCCATCTAACAATATACAGGTGGTAAGTGGCATTCCTCAGCAAGACTTAAGCGGATATTCAAACTATCAGAGAGACGCGTTACTCAGTTTCGTAGGACAGGTACAATATGGTTTGAATGAACGCTATCTTTTATACGGATCCTACCGGGGCGACGCCTCGTCAAGGTTCGGTGCTAATACTAAATGGGGTTACTTCCCGGCTGCAGGTTTGGGCTGGATTGTTTCGGATGAGAAATTCTTTGAAGGGTTGAAAGAAGTAGTGAGTTTCTTTAAGATCAGGGGTAGTTATGGACTTTCGGGAAGATTATCGAATGAGTTTTATGCGCCGTATAACACCTACTCGGTATCCGGCACCTATGGTGGCGCAACTGCGGTGCAGCCAAGCTTTACCAATGGCCTTACAAGAAACGATCTTACCTGGGCAAAGGCAGAGCAAAAAAATATTGGTGTAGATATCGAACTGTTTAAAAACCGGATCAATATTACAGCCGACCTATACGACAGGTTGATGAAGGATGATTTTTATCGTTTTGCGCTTCCTGATTATACGGGGTACACTGAAATCAACTTCAACGCGAAAGATTTATGGGTGGTTAACCGCGGACTCGATCTGGCGATCAATACCAGAAATATGCCCCGTTCGCATGCTTTCCAGTGGAATACTCAACTGATCATGAGTTTCAACAAAAACCGTATTGCCAAATTGCCGAACAACAACCGGACTTTTGTTATAGACGATGGCTTTGGTATTAGCCGGGTATATGCGGTAGGACAACCGGTATACCAATACTTTCAAATGCAATACCAGGGCGTTTATAACCGGGAGGAGGATATTCCGTTTAATCCGATCACCGGTAACAAAATTACTTACTTCAAAGGTAATCACCGGGTGATGCCCGGAGACCCGATCTGGGTAGATGCGAACGGAGATGGCGATGTGTGGAGCGACCAGGATAACGGAGATCAGTTTAGCGACCGGGTACCTACCGGAGATCCCAATCCCAGGTTTACCGGTGGTTTTACTAACGACTTTTCGTATAAAAATTTCTCTCTTACAGTAAACAGCATATTCACGTTTAAACGTACGGTGGTTAACACTTTTTTTCAGCAACAGCTGAGTAGCATAAGTGGTAATGTAAATAATCTCGCCAAAAACAGGTTGCCTGATCTGGATGGGATTGATTACTGGACTCCGGCGAAAGCTGCTGCGGATCCGGATTACCAGGCGAACTTCCCTGCATTGAACCCGTTCGGCGGTGACTTCTATCAGTATTATCCTTTCACAGATATGTTTAATGTAGACGGCAGTTATTTTAAGATCAAACAGGTACTCCTCAATTACCAGATACCGTCCCCGATTGCAGAACGGTTGAAGGTGAACCGGATAAATGTTTATACCAATATCACGAATTTGCTGGTATTGAAGAACAGGAACAATACCATGCCCGATCCGGAGCTGGTTGATCAGTTAGGTGTATATGCGGGGGGCTTGTATCCACAGCCAAGAGTTTATACGCTGGGTGTTAATGTTCAATTTTAATCAAACGAAATCTACTGAAATGAAATGTCAAAACAGGGAAAACAGTTTATGTTGTATAATAACTGTACTATCAGTGAGCCTGCTGTTATTGAGTTGTCAAAAAGACTTACGTAAAGGTCCTGTCAATGCCACTTACGGTGATGTATTCTGGACGTCACAGGCTTCTGTTGAACAGGCCACAACAGCCATGTATGGACAATTAAGATCTAACCTGCGCACATCGTCGGGCAATGGTGTTGACTTAAATGAGCCGTGTCATTTTGTTTGGGGTGATTTAGTAGCCGGCGTTTTTGAACCGGCGGGAGACGATGTGTTTTTACCTTACGGGCTAACACCCACAGCGGGCAAACCCTGGAATTTTTCTTATGTCCCTTACTGGAGCAATCTGAGCAATTGGTCCAGGTTCTATCAGCTGGTAGCACTTAGTAATCTGATAGTGGAAAATGTACCTAAAATGTCTACTGCTTTATTTGGATCAGAAGATGCCAGGAATAAATATGTAGCGGAAGCCTTATTCATAAGAGCATATACCTATTTCTATATTACCAGAATATGGGGAGACCCGGTTTACATTTCTAAAACTTATAATGATGTTGATTATGGTAATATTCCACCGGTACCAAGAACTGCTGAAGGCCAGGTGCTGGACAGCTGCCTGAGGGATTTAAGCACTGCATCAGGTTTATTGAATTATGCAGGTGGCAATACCCAGGCTACCACCAGGGCTAATAAAGGAACCGTGGAAGCATTGAAGGCACATATTTTCGCGTGGAAACACGAATATGATAGTGCCCATTATTACTGCGATAAAGTTATATCTGCGGGAGGCTATTCACTGGAGCCGATGGCCACCTATAAAAATATCTGGAATGGACAAACTTCCAGTGAAAATATATTTGAGCTACCTATGAAATTCCAGAATGCTGATCCTAATTTCAATAATCAGAATGCCTGGGCAGAAGCGCAGTTTAACGGGTTTGGCTTTTTTCTTAAAGGCCCGCTGGTGGATAACAGGAGATCCAGTTGCTGGATAGCTCCTTTGGATGGTTTCCTGGCCCGCATACCTAATGCCAACGGAATCGATGTTTCTTTATTTGGCGATACTGCAACAACCGACAAAAGATTTAGAACCGTTTTCTCATTTCAGAATGCGGGCGGAGGTGATGCTGCTGGTTATATGCTTTTAAAATACACTAATTTCTTTTACCAGAATTCAGATACCAAGACCAGACCCTATATCAATAACAATCTTGTGTTAATGAGGTTGGCGGACCTTATATTGCTGGATGCTGAAGCGCTGGCTTCATTGGGGCGGCTTGAAGAGGCGCGCCAGAGGTTGAGGCTTACCGAAGACCGTGCAGGCATTACCAACTATCTTTCACCGGCCAACCAGTATGATATGTTGGATGAGATTGTTCTTGAAAGAGGGCGCGAACTGATCGGGGAGGGGAGCTGGTTTTATGACCTCATAAGAACGGAGCAACGGCAAGGGTGGCTTGAGTATATGGGATACCCGGCTCAAAGACTGACTCCTGCCAATAAAGGTTATTACTGGCCGCTCGATATGCAGGCATTATTCCCATATAATAATTTGTTAGTACAAAATCCGTGGTGGGCTAACAACGGAGGAAGATAATTTCCAATTATAAAATAATATTACAATGGCTACAGGAATTCTACAATCAGCGAAGGTGATACTAGTAATACTTCTCGTCTCCGTATTACTATGGGCATGTAAAAGAGAATACATTGTTGGGGGTGAACCTAATGATACGAATCTATACGCAAACATTTCTACTTATGAGGTACTTCGTAAATTCAGTGACTTTGATACCCTGGTACAACTAATAGATGCCGGTAATTTGAAGGATGTAATTAACCAGAGTAACAGTACCTTTTTTGCGGTTAATAACGGAGCCATTTTTAGTTACCTTAACCAACGCACGCTATTTCTGCAAAATACAGTGGATCAGAATAAAAGATTTTTACTTGATTCGCTGATCTATTACATAAAGAATAATAAGAATAACACAAGGGATTCTCTATTGATGTACCTGGTGCCCAATATCAGGATTACACCCCACAACGTAAATAAAACGGGTAAAATATATCCGAGTGCTCTGGCAGGTAGTAATACGATTATTTCATTTGAAGACACTTTTGAACCTAACGATGGCTACAACAATTCAACAACTACTGTACCTCAGATTCTTTATTTTACTCAGCTCTGGAAGTTTTATCAAATCGGGCCAGACAGTACTGCCGCCGATATACCTGCCAGTACAGGTGTGAGAACACGAATAAAAACATCCTTTATCAATACGCAGAACGGAGTTATAAATGTTATGGCTCCCAATACTCTTTTCTATTACGGGCAACGAGTGCGATAACATCAAAAAGCAATGCAAATGAACTTAAATATATTAACTACAAAGAGCAGACTGTTGCTGCTCACAGCGGCTCTTTTAGCAACCGCCGCTATATATTCCTGTACTAAGATTGAAGATGGTTTCATCAGTCCCACCATGCAGTACAGTGTAAAATTACTGGTAATTTCAAAAGGAAGAGTTGCCAGGTCGAATTCTCTCGTTCCCGATGGCAGCAGTATCCCTATTAGTATTAGGTGGGTACATATTTACGATGAAGCAGGTAAGATGGTTGACGATCTTTTTAAAAAAACTTACCCGGTAGATGTATGGACAAAGGCTTATAATAATCTGACAGATACTACTTACGAAAAAATAATGGCAAAAAGGGAAACTGTTCAGCTGGCTCCTGTTACTGTTAATCCGCACAGCGGGGTTGTAGAGTCTAACAGTGCATCTCTTTATATCCCAACCGGGAAGTATACAATGGATATAGAAGTATCTAACTCAGCAGGTATAGAGCTCCTGCCTAAGGCCATTACATTAGAGTTTAGAGATGATTTACCTATTGCTACCTACCAGGAAAGTGCGTATAGTTTTAGCCGTCTTATAGCTAATACAGCTACGGGAGCAAGCCCCGCATATTTTAATGGTCTTAATAACCCATATGTAGTGGAAACGGTGCAAAGAGTGGCTGATGCCCCCAATCTGGTTGTGATCAAAGTTACAGACAGGAACGGAGTGCCGTTCAATCCAAGATTGGGAGAAATTGCGAAGCGCCCGAATTCGGGTATCAACCCTAACCCTCCCTTTTTACAAAATTTGCAGGACTATGCACCTGATACTTTTGTTGCTACGGATACGGCACTTACTTTAAAATATCCCTTGGTGCCATTTCCGATAGCAAGTCTTGGTAATGGCTTTAATCAATACTACCGGATACCGTCGGCATTTGCCGTAATGGATAGCGTATCCACCTGGCCATCTAATGCTACGGGTCCGGGAATTTATTACAAGGGTACAGCTGATGCCCGTTATCTCGGTACTTATCGAAGTGGTCTTTACGATTATTCCTTACGGTTTGCAATGAGAATTTATGTACCTGGTTCTTACCACATCAATTTAAAATTGCTGAATGTAACACACCGGTAACACGGGCATCATTTAAGAAAGGCGGTAATAAACCAGCATGGTCGGTTACCGCCTTTTTGGGATATACAGTGAAGTCTTTTTGTGTATTTTGCTATACTTCCACCAGCTCAGCCACCATTAAATGACGAAACGCTTCATTTAAAAAATTAGGGATCAGGTTTTTATTGGTCCAGTGGATCTTATCAGGATCTTCCAGGTGCTCCAGCATGTTCATTAGTTTCGCTTCGCCATGGTTTTTGATCACCATTTCGCGCTTTTCTTCGCTTTGAAAATGCTGGCTCATACCTGCCGCATCGGCTTCCGGGTGAAATTGAGTGCCAAATATATAGTCGCTAAAACGGATGCCCATTACCGCTCGTTCATATGGCACATGAGGGCGCTCTTTTTCAATACAGGTGATATATGCTCCCATGTCATGCAACAGGTCGAGGTTGGGTTGTATTAGCTGGAAATCACGGCTATCTACGCCAAAGAAAGGATTTTTCAGATTTCTGAATACCGGATCGCTGATGGCTTCAGGCATTATATGCATGGGGAAGATACCAAACGATGTCGATTTGCGTTTACAGAGTAATCCGGCGTTAAAATGACGGCAGGCCATTTGAAATGAATGGCAGATTAAAAAGACAAACTTTTTGGTTGCATTGGATGGATTATCGTTCCAGCGTAAAACATCGCCAAACCAACGGTTCCAGCCAATATCCCAGTCGTCAAATCGGGTGCTCAGCGGATCACCAGGTCCTCCGCTTGAAATATATACATCATAAGAGAGGTCGGGCAATTCGTTGTGAACCCGCACATCAAAAACATCATAGATAATTGAATAGTTTTTTGGTTCAGCCCAGCTATGTACGATCTCGTTAATACATCTCATTCCCTGGTTGGGATATCCTGCATTCAAATCTAAAACCGCAATACGAACCTGCTTTTTATCTAAGTCAACCATCCGGCAAATTTACAATCTTTTGCTTTTATGAGCCAGATGGGGGCGGTTCGATTTACTAACAGGTGTTTACAAAGCCGCCACTTATTGATCTTTTTCAATAATACCATTAAAAGAAATGGGGGTTTTGTTCATGCTCAATACCTGCAGGTAGGCATAGCCCGAGGGTGTAATGGTAAGGAACAGGCTTCGGATGTCACGGCTATCTTTAGGTGTGATGGTAATCTCGTAGTTCTTTTTCCTGATAGACTGCTTATAAGCAAAATCGGTAGAGGTAAACTGGATACCTCCTTTTGTAGGGTCAACAGGAGCCGTAAATGAGCGGCCAAAAAAAGGCAGGTAAGCCGTAACGGAATCGGGCGTGATTTTTACATCGTAGCCCGAAGTAAGCTGGTAAAGATTATTCCCATTGGGGAACATAAACCGCGGATTAAACCGGCTGTCTTCGGTAGGAATAACGGTTCGGGCCTCAAAGGTGAACCTTCGGCTGTCAATCAGCGCTGCATAATCTTCTTCAGTACCTGTTGCGGTTTTTTGCGAGGCACAGGACGAAAAAGCAAGAACCATTAGTATCAAAAGTGAGCCTGTGTGTAATAAATTTTTCATCTTTCGTATTTTAGTAAAGATTAACGGATGTTGGAAATTGCATAAAAATGCAACAACTTTTATTAGACGGAAATTTAATGCCAATTGTATCACTTACGAAAAATCTTTAACAAGATCAATAATGAAATACTGGTTTTTAGTACTCTTTATATTGAATTCTTCTTTAATGAATGCGCAAAGTGCTCGCGATTCCGTTATGTGGGTGATCAACCATCTTTTTGAAGCTATGCGTAATGCAGACGCAACGCAGCTTACAAGCTGTTTTACAGATAGTGCTATATTACAAACCATACAGCACGCGCCTTTTGATACAGTGAAAGTACGCACCAGCTACGTCCATAATTTCGCTGCATTTGTAAGCAAAGAAGCTAAAGGGAATGCGGATGAAAAGATACAGTTTGAATCCATTCGAGTCGATGGAGCGCTGGCCAGCGTTTGGGCGCCCTATTCTTTTTATTACAAGGGCAAATTCAGTCATTGCGGGGTGAATGCTTTCCAGCTGGTACGGCTGGCATCAGGCTGGAAAATTCAATACTTAATAGACACGCGGAGAAAGGAGCATTGCAGCGACAGGTAAAGCGGGTGTTACCCGTCGGCTCTGCTTACATAAAATACTTCCAGCTAACCATTCTTTCCTACCTGTTGCGTTTCATGGCTCGTGCAAAAGCTCGCCTCTGGCACAGGACCCGGAATATGCTGAGGTTGATGCTGCCCCAAATCAATGGGGTGTATTCCATAAACGGATATTGGTTTATTGTAAGTGCCGGCTGCCGGGCCGTACCATGTTGTCATCTTTTCAACCTATCGGCGTTCGAATACATAGGTTACAACATTCAGTCCGTTTCTTACCTTGGCCTTAAAACGGTTACTATTGCCGAAACGGGGAATTTCGAAACGGTCAAATTTCATTTTGCTGCCATCTTTTACATCTACACTTAAAATGAAATCGGTTTCTGAATCTCCATCGTCGTCGGTATATACATAGGCGTCTATATACCAGGTACCGGTATAAGCATTGTTGTTCCGGTCGTAATACCTGGCTGTGTTATCACTGTTAAAGGTAAAATTTCCGCCATTAAATACAATATGGCTGCTGCCTAATCCAAAGGTGTTGACTTCTACCAGCTGCCAGTTGCCTACAATGCGTGTATTAAATTTTGCCAGTTTGTTCTTGGTACAACCCGCCATTACCAGGGGAAGGAGTAAAAATAATAGGGCTCTCATAAAAGGATCATTTTTAACTACTTGACGGCCGGTCATGTATAAAAGTTGCAGGCAGAAAAAAAGACCGCCAAACGGCGGTCTTTTTTGAAGAGATATCGGTAACCATTACATTTTGCTTTCAATAGTAACCATTTTTTTCTTCAGATCCTGGATCTCTACATTTTGTTTTTTGATAGAAGCTACCATAGCGGGGATCAATGCTTGTTCATCAATTACTTTGATCACCTTGGTGCGATATGCATTTTTACCAAACCGCTCACTGATTCTTTTTTCTTTTACCAGTGAAGGGTATAGTTCCTGAATGTCTTTTGCCAGGAAGCCATATTCCTTGCCCTGCTCAAGATTTAACTCGTTTATGAAATGCGCGTCAGCGCCCAGTTTGATCATTTTCTGGGGATCAGTTACCTGTGCAAAAGCTGCTGAAGCCGAGCATACAATAGCGGCGAATGCGATCATTACTTTTTTCATAATTATAGGTTTATTGTAGTTAATATATATGGAGTAGTCATCCTTTAACGGATGTACTATTTTTCTAAAAATTGATGAGAGCCGTATACTTATTATATACCGCGGAAAACAAAAAGATCACCTGTGGTGATAAAAGGCTAAGCGATAAATTTGGGAGGTGGTGTCAGAATACCCAATTCGATGGCAGGTATATAGGGAGCTTTATAGACTATTGTATCAAAAAGATTACTTACAACCGGTAACGGGAGAGCCGGAGTAATCGCCAGTAGTTTTTGTTCCTGTTCGAAACCTCTTTCTTCAGCGTTTTTTTCGCTGTTCCTGGATTCACAATTGTCGCAGATTTCTTTCTGTGTGTCATGAATAAGGCGTACGTCGGCAATCACCTCTTTCGATAGAAATACCGAAAAAAGGAAAGATGCTATGATATATAGATAACGCAGTTTCATGTATAATACAAAGGTACAAAACAGGCGATTCTTTCAAACAGTTTCAGATTAGAATTTTATTAGAATAACAAGATAATAACAAAAATTTGGTTGTTTAATCTTTTGAAACCAAGCTGTTTAGATTGATGTATATAATTATTAATAATTTAAATTAATATTTAATATAAATGGATGGTGCTATCACCTGGTGAATCCTTGGTTTGATCGATAAAAGCGTTTTGAATTTTTTAAAAATAGCGCATAAACCTAAAATCTGCACAAAATAATATGTATAACATGCTGGAAAGTTTAATTAACAATAAAAAGCCGCCCCAGGAACGAGGCGGCTTTTCGGTTATAATATAAAGCACTTATTAGTACCTGTATAATTCAGGTTTGAATGGACCTGCAACAGGAATACCTAAATAAGAAGCCTGCTTATCTGTTAAAACATCCAGTTCAACACCAATCTTCGCCAGGTGCAAACGCGCAACTTTTTCATCCAGGTGTTTAGGTAATACATACACATTGTTCTCATACTTATCGTGGTTAGTCCACAATTCAATTTGAGCCAAAGTCTGGTTGGTGAAAGAGTTACTCATTACAAAGCTGGGGTGACCTGTAGCACAGCCCAGGTTTACCAGGCGG
>JBQGCI010000294.1:0-8470 GCA_052038405.1 Acinetobacter pittii | reverse complement strand
ACGGCAGCTATATCAACATCGGGTATAATCAACGTTTAAAACGCCCGGGCATCAACCGCCTGAATCCGTTTGTGGACCGGTCTGATCCCAATTTCATTGAGTCGGGCAACCCAGACTTACAACCATCACTCATGCATAGCTTTGACCTCGGCTATGGTATCAATAAAAAGCAATCCATAAACCTTGGACTGATGTATGCTTTTGCCGATAACCTTGATCTTAAGACCTCCCGGTATGATTCCGTTTCAAGGATCACCTATACTACGTTCGAAAACTCAGGCAAAATTGATGCGTTGATGCTGAACGCCAATTTTAACCTGGCCATCACCAAATCCCTAAGAACCATTGTCAATGGTAGTGTTTCTCACTTCTGGATCGAAAGCGCCGTAGATGTACGCGATATCAAAACGCAAAGAACATTGTACAACGCTTCTGTATCCAATACCTATACTTTCAAAAAGGACTGGCTGGCTACGGCATCTGTTAATCTCTATAGCGATAACCTGGCGCCCGCCCAGATACAGGGCACCGTAAATGGCTATGTAGCCACCAACTTTAGTGTCAGTAAAAGTCTCTTCAATAAAAAGCTGGCACTGTCTGCCTATGTAAACAATCCTTTTACCCCATACAGAAATAACCGTACAGAAATCAACTCATATAATTTTACAGAGATCAATACCAATCGCGAATATTTCAGGAGGTTTGGGATGAGCATTCATTACAAATTCGGAAAGCTAAGGGATGATGTTAAGAAAAGCAGGAGAGGTATTAATAATAATGATGTATCGAATTAACGCTTACTATTTTATTGCCACTTTCTTTATGCCCTCCCTTCCATAAAACACCGGGAAATACATCATCTCCGCCTTAGCCGGGTTAAGGTGATATACCCCTGAATATCGTGGCATTAATTCTATGTCAAATACATATTTACCCTGGCCCATCCTTGTGCAGAAAATGGAGGTTTTGTTTTTAAAGTATTCCCGGTGGGTTTCTACGCCCCAAAAGCTTTGCCGCTTATTTTCATAACTACAACCCGCAGGTATAGGTACTTCTACCATTACATATTCGGCATCGGCGCGGGCGGTTACTTCTACACGCAAGATGGTTGTCTTGCCTCCTTTCAATTCTTTAACCTCAAAACCATTCTGCATAAAATAGGATTGTACCTCGAAGTCTTTAGATACTTTTTCGGGTTGCCTGTTTTGAAATTGTTGATACGCTGTAAGGTATACCGGCATATTGCCCTGTTTGTTAACTGCAATTTTTTCTCCGGCTGCATATTGCTTTTCAAATGGGAAATTATTGATCGACTCTCCGTTTACCTGTACCGAAGCGGGTTTCGGCTTTTCTCCATCTATTAACAGGTCGGGTAAAATGGTTTCCAGTATCAAGGACGACTCGTAGGTATTACGCCATTGTCCATTTCTGCGTTGTTCTAAGAAATACTGTCTTATTCTTGCCAACTCCCGGTCGTGACCTCCACCAGCTTTTAAGATTCTGTAGGCCATCAATGTATTTTGTATACTGTTATTCCAGAAATGGTATCGTTCTTCACCCCAATATAAACCACCAAACATAGTAGCTCTTTGATACTTCGCTAAAGAATCCAGTTCAACCGGCATACCTGCCATTTGTTTAAGTTGTGCCATCTGCATCCATTCATATAAGCTCTTCTGTTGCCTCTTATATATTGAATCTGTTTCCTTAAGCTTTACCCAGTCTTTAATACTGTGATTGCGATCCAACGCATGCAACAACCTGATCATATTGATATCTGCCTTTGCTCCGGCGTCAGCAACCCTACCCAACAGGTATCTGTACAAAATGTCTTTGTTGAGTTGTGTTTTATAGCCCTGCCCTTCTGCCATCAGCAACGCCTCAACTACATGCAAGCTAATCCAGGGCTCTTCAGCCGTTCCCTGCCACCAGCCCCATAAATGCTGCATCGTTTTATTTTCATTCAGCCTCTTGATCACATCTAAAATATGTTTTTCATATTTGAACGGTTGTTGTAAATAATTACGCAGCTTCTTTTCCAATAACAAAGATTTTAACTTCGACGCGAGTTGCTCATTACAGAGATATTCATAATCGCGCAAGTGGCGCATTTCATCTAACAACACAGGGAATACTGATGCTTCTGCTCTTACGGTTCCGGCGCCTTTGGTTCTGTCAAATACATATTGTACAGTAGTATCTTTTTCCAGGTAGAAAAACCGGCCCTCCGTTTCTTTCACTCCCAAAGCATACACCGGCACTTTCCTTTGTTCCCCGTCAAAATATCCGTTGGGTTGTTGCAAGGTATATTCAAAGTTGAGACTATCCGTTGCATTCACCTTCACCATAAGGGTATCAATATGGGCATTGGTAACATCGATGCTATCACTACGTAACTCCTGGCCATTAAATTTAAATATCCTGCTTACCCGTTCGGGGATGGGCGTATAATTCATCAGCTTGCCGATTACATTAATACTATCGCCTTCTACAGCAAACAAGGGCGATGTAAAATTGGCGCTTAATGCTTTAAAAGATTTGATCGTTGTTTCCAGGTAGCCGCTTTGTTTGCTTCCATTGATGGCAATAACACGCGTCTTCCAACTGGTGATATCATCAGGGAAGGTCACCGCAAAAGAGGCTTCTCCTTTTTCATCGGTGATGAGCCGGGGCTGCCAGAACCCTTCGTCGGAGAAACGGTTGCGCATCCTTTGCGTTCCGGGTTGCAGCGCGCCGGCTTCATTTACAATAGTGGTCCCTTTTTTTGTTTTGATAATAACAACACCGTTGGCAGCGCGTGCGCCATAAATGGCCGTGGCATCTGCCGGTTTTATCGCATTCAATGTTTCGATATCATCCTGGTTTAAACTATTGATATCGCCCGTAAAGGGAATTCCATCTACGATCATTAAGGGCTTTTGGTTTCCATCAATTGTTCCCGAACCGCGTATCATAATACCAGCGACCTTTCCCTGCATAACATTCACAACAGATTCCAAAGATACCTTTTCGGGTTCGTTGCTTTTTATAACGGATATAGCTCCCGTTACAGATCTTTTTTGCTGTGTACCATAACCTACCACCACCACTTCTTCCAGGTTACCGGCCGCTGTAGCCAGCTCAATATCCCCAGCATTTCCATTAAGAGCCGTAGCCATAGCAGGTAAATATCCCACCATCGAAATCTCTATCTTTCCTTTTTGCGGAACATTTATTTTAAACCATCCATTTCCGTCAGTAAGCACTCCTGCCGCAAAGCCTTCAATAATAACACTGGCGTTCGCCAGGGGTAGTTTTGTCGATGCATCTATCACACGTCCCGTCATAACATTTTTAAATTGCGAAAAGTCAAAATCTTTACTATTAAGCAACATGATGGTTTCTTTAGGCACTTCCACTGCGTGACTTCTGAGATATTTTTCCGACTTAATGTTTGCATCCAGTTGTATACTGAATTTGTCGGCGCTATTAATGGCAAGAAATTTCCAGCGATAGTAATTAATGCCTGCGGGGCGTACTTCTACACCCGTTGCTTTCATATACCGGTTGTCCTGTAAGAGAAACAATATATCATATTTTCCTGCGGGCAGGCTATGAACCGTATGGTTATTACCGTTTAATATTAAAAGCTGGTGCGGTTTGGCAGGGCTACTGATCAGTATGTTCTTGATGTAGGGCAACCGGTTGCTAAAGGCTGTATCTATCTCATATTGAAGCCTTCCTAAGGTTGTATCAAAATCCAGGTTTCTTTGGTATAGCTGTGTAGTCCGGCTTCTTAAATTCAGAAACTCATTCCAGATACTATCATAGTCTTTATTTCGCAGCACCTGCTGTTGATAGTTTTCTGCCACCGCATGCTGGCTGCTTAATACGGTGTCAAAAGCATACAAACCTTTATAAGACTTTTGTTTAATCACTTCCGGCGTAAATGTATAAGTATAACCTGGTTCTTTGAAGAAGGAGTGATTGATTCCCGCCGATTGAAAATAAAGCAGGCTGCTTCTTAGTGGTCCAACCAGCCGGTCCTGTCCTCTCGACCCCATTAAAGGCGGCGGGTTCAGCCATAGTTTAACACTATCATCATGTACAAATGTTTTAGCCCCTTCAAAATTATCTGTTACTTTAATCATGTACCGGTTCAGCCTTGCTGCTTCTGTATCGCTCAACACGGACTTCTTTTTTACAACATGCGCCTGCCGATTGCTTATGTCAGCCAATACACTAAATATAGTTTTTACACCTTTCCTGAAATACATTTCTTTAATCCATATTTCATGATGGGGTGTTCTCAACCTGATGCTATGAACGCCTGGTGTTATAGTAAATGCGTAATGCTGTAACTGTTGTGCATCATAATAAAAAACCGGCACCTCGTCCACATAAATAATACTGACTGGTTCAATATCGCCGTCCTTCAAAACAAAGGGCGCAAATTGGGTGATGCTGTCCCGCGCAGGTTCTGTTGTAATATGTAGCTGGTTAGGGTGTGTGAACCGGTAATAGGTCATAGTGTCCAACGCCAGCGCCCTCGCCCATTTCCGCCAGTTGAGCCGCATACTGTTACTGGCATATAGTTCATCGCTTTCAAACTGATACGGCTTCGTTTTTCTTTGATAAAAAATCTTTCCAAACCGGGGAACCTCCGGGGGTCGGCTGTTGAACTTCGAGGTCTGCGCATACGCCGTCACATCAACATGCTGTACCGGTTTTTCTTTGGGATCAAGCACCCGCACTTTCATATTTACCTTTTGCCCGGGATATACCATATCAGGGGCCAGCAGTTTTATGTCAAGCTTATGGGCATCATAAAAAGCGCTTACCTCTTCGCTCTGTTCTTCATCATCCCAGAAGTAATTGATTCGAAAATGAGCCGCCCGGTCGGCTGAGTGCTTTACCAATGTATCCAGGCGGCTCGTATATCCCTTCAATAACACTTTATTTCCCGAAAATACCGTGTACCAAAAAGGAACCTTATGCGGGTTAACAACGGCCAGGTGCAGTTGACGTTCCTTTTGTATAGCTAACGGTTTTATGTCGGGCGTAAAGTGGCCGAGTGTAATGGTAGTGTCCATCCCATTATCCAGTTGCACATCATAATTATAAGCCCTGTAATCAACAGGTATGGATACAGGTAGTTGTACACGTTGCGAGTCGATGATTGTTTCACTGGGGGCGTTTTTATACAGCCACCCCGCCATTTGTTGCTCCTTTCCGGAGTCTGTGTAGCGAAGAGTCAGGCTGTCCCTGATAAATTGAGCTGTTATCTCTTTAGTGAGCTTTATCTTCCGGGCATCGAAATTGAGATACAGGTTATTATATCTTACTTCATTATTGCTGTTCAGCATTTTTATATTTACTGAAAAAGATAATGCAGCATCCGGAAAAATACTGTCGGGCAAAACCAGCTTCGTTTCTCCCACAGGATCCAACACCATGTTCTGCGTCCATAATGTATCTTTTACAAAAACGGAGTCTCCATAAAATGCATTAACATACTGCAGCCTGGCCACCATTTCAACCCGGGCATCGGGCACTGCCAGCTCGTTTTCATCTGTCGCCTTCAGGAATAGCGCAATAGGTTCACCGGGATAATGAATCGCTTTATCGGTACGTACATGAAAACTCAAAGACTTTAGTTCATAATCTTCATACCTGAAGTAGCCCGAAGTAATGGCCCTTGCCTTGTCCCCTATTGAATCGGTAAGCGTTATAGAATAGGTGGCATCCAGTTTTAAACCGAGGCTATCCGCTAAAACAAACTGGTGCTCGTAGGCTCCGGGCCGGTAGGATTCAATTAATGCCATCCTTTTAGATCCTGAAGGTCCATTGAGCATGAGGTTGACTTTCCTCGAAAGAATATTGCTTCCATTCGCATTGATAATATAGGCTTTCAGCTTTACCGTATCACCTGGTTTATACATAGGCTTGCTGAAAACCATAAAACTTTTGTAGGCGATACTCGGGGACTTTTGCCGGTAATACAACCGCCTGATCTGTTTGACCGGGAATAGATGTGTTATTTGTTTTCTGCGACCCCGATAATAACGATCCTCCCTGTTATCCTCCATATCATAGGTAAAGTAATTACTGGTACCGTTATGTACTATCTTAATATAGCCTTCCTTTTTGGGGTACTTACAGGTATACAATCCGCTTTGCCGGTTATATTTTATTTTCCGTCCCTCCGCGTTGGTAACCTTTGCCGGGGACACTTTATTACCCAAATGATCGGATAATGCAAACTGGAAATCTTTACGGTTATTTATGAACTGTAATTCCAGGTTGTTTTTAGCGATCAGTTGATATTCCAGCTTATTTTTTACAGGACGAACCCGTAGGTAGTTGCCAAAGGGAAGTTCTTTGCTTTTCTTAATATCTGTATAGCTATCCGTCAGCTCATGGAAAAAGAAATCGGTAACCGCCCTGGGATCCCTTACAAGGATTTCCGTTTCTTTATCAGTAAGCCGGTACACCCGGGTAAGCGCTCCCCATGTGGGACTGTTACTTAGGGTGGTTTGCGAACGAACGCAACAAGCTATTAAAAGTAAAAAAATAAGGCCGCCGGGTATTCTCATAACAACAATTATAGGGGCATGATGCAGGTTTTAAGACTATTACATAACAAGGCTGCTATTTTTTTTAATCAGCGCATTATTGGCGTTTCTGAAAATCTCAAATACTCAAATCCCTAAATCGGGTATCTTTGCGTCTATCCAAAAGGCAGGAGTATACATGTTTAAAATATCCTTTGGATATGTTTTCAAATTTTAATTATGAGTGTACAACAATTATCAGAGCAGGAACAGATAAGAAGAGAAAAACTGCAAAAGCTGAAAGAAGCGGGTATTAATCCCTACCCGCCCGAGTTATTCCCCGTATCGCACTATTCTGCGGATATTAAGAACGGCTTTTCAGAAGAAACCAAAGACCAATTTGCACAGGTACATGTGGCTGGCCGTATCATGAGCATTAATGATAAGGGCAAGGTTTTCTTTATTAAGATACAGGACAACCAGGGCATTTTTCAATTATATGTAAAGCGCGATGAATTATATCCCGGCGAAGATAAAAGCCTTTGGGACGTATTGGTAAAGCATGGTTTAGACCTGGGCGACTTTATTGGCGCTACCGGTTATGTGTTTATTACTAAAACGGGCGAAACTTCCCTGCATACACAATCGTTGACCTTATTGGCTAAATCATTAAAGCCTTTACCGGTTGTAAAGCGTGATGAAGAAGGGAATGTATTTGATGAAGTAACCGATCCCGAGTTTAAATACCGCCAGCGCTATGCCGACCTGGTGATCAACCCGGCGGTAAGAGACACTTTTGTAAAGCGTACCAGGCTGATGAACTCCATTCGCGGGTTTTTAAACCAGCAAGGCGCATTAGAAGTGGATACGCCGGTATTACAGGCCATTCCCGGTGGTGCGGCTGCAAGACCCTTTGTTACGCATCATAACGCATTAGATGTACCTTTTTACCTGCGTATTGCCAACGAGCTTTACCTGAAAAGGCTGATCGTGGGTGGATTTGACTGGGTATATGAGTTCAGCCGCAACTTCCGCAATGAGGGTATGGACCGTACGCATAATCCTGAGTTCACCGTACTCGAATTCTATGTGGCTTATAAAGATTATTTCTGGATGATGGAAACCACCGAGCAGTTATTAGAGAAAGCGGCACTGGATGTAAACGGAACTACTGACGCGACCATCGGCGACCAAACTATTTCTTTCAAAGCTCCTTTTGCACGGGTATCGATTTACGATGCTATTAAAGAACATACCGGTTATGATGTAAGCGAAATGAATGAAGAGGGCTTGAAAGAGGTTTGTGGCAAACTGGGCATTCATGTAGATAAAACTATGGGCAAGGGCAAGCTGATTGATGAGATTTTTGGGGCGAAATGTGAGCATCATTATATACAACCCACTTTCATTATCGATTATCCTATCGAGATGAGCCCGCTTACCAAAAAGCATCGTAGCAAAGAAGGACTGGTAGAGCGCTTTGAGCTAATGGTTAATGGTAAAGAAGTGGCCAATGCTTATAGTGAGTTGAATGATCCTATCGAGCAACGCGAACGTTTTGAAGAACAGGCTAAGCTGATGGAGCGCGGCGATGAAGAAGCCATGTATATCGACTACGACTTTTTACGTGCACTGGAATATGGCATGCCGCCTACATCGGGTATTGGTTTCGGTATCGACCGACTGGTAATGATGTTAACCAATTCTCCTTCCATCCAGGATGTTCTGTTCTTCCCGCAAATGCGACCAGAGAAATTCGACTAAAAAGCAGTTCAACTTTTTATACGGCACTCCACGACGGAGTGCTTTTTTATTTTAAAAAGATTAGTAGGGCTATTGATTTTTTAGGTTGTTTTAAATTGATACATTCGTCCTATAAATGTTTTGTATATGAGGCGCATTTTTATCATTGTAGCCCTGCTATCGCTTGTCGTTAC
>JBQGCI010000293.1:0-19473 GCA_052038405.1 Acinetobacter pittii | reverse complement strand
TTCTTTAGAAAATTGCTCCAGTGAAGGATCCCTTGCGCCCATCAGTAATAGCACATTACCGTCCTGCAGGTGTGGCTTTAGGTTGGGCAGGAGTTGGTTGCGATCTTCAACGAAATACGCATTTTTGCCTGAAGCCCTGATATCATTGATGAGGTCATTAGCTGAAATGTCTTTGGTGGTGGTGCCGCCCGCGTAAAAGATTTCGCTCATCCATATTTCATCCTCGGGCCTTAAAGCTTCCGAAATCTCTTTCACAAAATCGCTTCTGAGAAATTTCGTAGGTGTATAGCCATGGGGTTGAAACCATGCCACCACCTTATCGGCAACCGGCTGGCAACTTTTAATAGCTGCTGCACATTTCACCGGGTTATGAGCAAAGTCGTCCACCACCCATACGCCATTTTTTTTCCCTAAAACCTGGCAACGGCGATAAATCCCCTCGTAATGGGCAAGCGCCTCACTGGCAATTTTTAATGGTACGCCGGTGTGAACAGCGGCAGTT
Organism: Acinetobacter pittii; assembly: GCA_052038405.1. Classification (GTDB taxonomy): domain Bacteria; phylum Bacteroidota; class Bacteroidia; order Chitinophagales; family Chitinophagaceae; genus Niabella. The sequence continues at coordinate 18,971 of JBQGCI010000293.1, read as the reverse complement.
ACTGCTGCGACGGCATTTTCCATATTATGACGACCCGCAACATTGAGCTCAAAATGCTGACCTTCAATATCGAAAGAAATCGTAAACCCTTTTTGCTGAAAACCGGTTGCGAAAAAACCAGCGCCTAAGTTTTCTCCTTCTATTTCAAAATCGTTAACCAGGTGAGCTGATAGTTTCCTGGAATGCTCGTTGGATTGATTGACAATAAAGAACTCACTGTTGTTTTTAAAGGTTTCAAATACCTGCATGAGCTCGTCCAACTCCTTGTGATCTTTCTCTATATTAAGCAGTAAGCCGATTTTTGGACGGTATTGAACAATTGAGCCGTCGCTTTCATCGGCCTCAATTACCAGCCAATCACTATTGCCCACGAAGGCATTTCCAATTTTCCCTTTTTTAATAAGACTGACCAGGCCAGCTCCACTAATAATGGAAGGGGAAAGACCGGCATAGGTAAGTATATCAAACAGCATCGCCGTGGTAGTACTTTTGCCACTGGTACCCCCTACTGCAATGGTTTTCTTACTGGCTGCGATAAGTGCTAACAGCTCCGATCTTCTGATAACCGGGATACCCAGCTCTCTGGCTTTTTTGATTTCTACAACCGTTTCCTCAATAGCCGTTGAAGCCACAACCAGATCTGTTTCTGCGGTTATACCACTTCCATCCTGAAGGAAACATTGTATGTTTTCAGCTTCCAGCCTGACCCTAATATCACCAGCTTTTCCTTCGTTAAAAAAGCGGTCGCTACCACTTACTTTCATGCCGGTACCCTGTAAATACTGTGCAATGGCGCTCATTCCGGCTCCCGCAACGCCGATAAAAAAAGGAGCTTTAATATTTTTCAGTTCGATATTCATAATACAAAATTCAAACCCCGCTAACAGGTTTACCTGAAACTATGCAAAATAGTAATACAGCATATTCAAGTGGCTCCCGATGCCGGCATACCTATACAAGCGAAATGTACAAAGAATTTTGGTAACGGATCGTTATCAAACATTAAATCCCGCCATACTGGTAAATAAAGCAGCAGCTGGAAACATGCAGACGTTGAGATTTTTACGGCTATTGATCTATAAAATATGGCAGATGTGCCAAGATTATTATATTTGCCGAATTCAATAATAACTATGAGCAATAATTTCAATCCTGATAAACAGCACACGTTAAAAAAGCCAGTGAGTATCAGTGGCACAGGTTTGCATACCGGTATATTGGCTGATGTAACGTTACATCCTGCTAATGCAGGTTTTGGATTCCAGTTTCAAAGGGTTGATTTGCCCAACAAGCCCGTGATTAAGGCCGATTGTGACCTGGTTACTGATACCAGCCGGGGTACTACCCTGGAGTGTAACGGTGCCAAAGTTAGTACAGTTGAACACCTGCTGGCGGCTTTGGTAGGTATGGGTATAGATAACTGCCTGATTGAAATAAACGGACCGGAAGTCCCGATAATGGACGGTAGTTCAATGCCCTATATAGAAATTATAGAAGAAGCCGGAGTAGAGGAGCAGAATGCAGCTAAAGCATGGTATTCGATTGACGAAAATATTTACCTCACTGATGAAGATAAGCGGGTTGAAATGGTGATCATGCCTGCCCGTGAATACCAGATAACTACCTTGATCGACTTTAATTCGCCCGTTTTAGGAACGCAGCATGCTGAGTTGAAAAGCATGCGGAATTTTAAAGACAAAATTTCTTCCTGCCGTACCTTCTGCTTCCTGCATGAACTGGAAATGTTGCTGGATCATAACCTTATTAAGGGAGGCGATGTAAATAATGCCATAGTGGTGGTTGATAAACCGGTAGGTGACGCGGAGTTAGACCGCTTGAAGAAAATTTTCAAAAAAGATGATATCGAAGTGAAAAGCGAAGGCTACCTCAATAACCTGGAACTTCGCTTCCCGAATGAACCGGCCAGGCACAAACTGTTGGATATCGTGGGTGATCTGGCTTTGATCGGCTATCCGGTTAAAGGAAGAGTGATAGCGAACCGTCCGGGCCATAGCTCCAATGTAGCCTTCGCCAAAATGATCAAAAAGCACATCAAGGCAAATAAACATATCAAGGATGTGCCCAGCTATGATCCTACCACGCCTGCCGTTTACGATATTCAGCATATAGAAAAAACATTACCACATCGTTTTCCGTTTTTACTGGTGGATAAAGTAATAGAACTGACGGATGAGAAAATTGTGGGTATCAAAAATGTAACCTTTAATGAATGGTTTTTTCAGGGACATTTTCCACAAAACCCGGTTTTTCCCGGGGTATTGCAGATTGAAGCTTTGGCCCAATGCGGCGGCATGCTGGCCATTAATCTCAGCCCGGAAGGGCAATATGATACCTATTTCCTGAAAATTGATAACTGTAAGTTCAAGAATATGGTAAGACCCGGCGATACATTGATTCTTAAAATGGAGTTAACAGCGCCCATCAGAAGAGGCATTTGTGAAATGAAGGGTACCACTTATGTGGGTAATAAAGTCTGTTGTGAGGCCGACCTGGTGGCGCAGATCGTAAAACGCTAGAAGGTGTTTTTAGGTAGTTTTTGGTTCACACCGATCAGAAAGTAAAGAATGCCGCCCAGGATCGGGAAAATGAGCACGATCAGTGCCCATATGATCTTGTTAGAGCTATCTTTAAACCGGTTGCGTAAAATATCAATTAATGCAAATAAGGGTATAAGAAATACAATAGAGATCAAACCTATGATGATCATCTCATTTGTTCCGATTGCAGCCATGTTTTTTTAGCTAATGTAGTACTAATTCAAACAATACTGCTAGGAAACTGGAAGTATCGGTCCTTTTTATTGCTTTTCTCATCCTGACTTGTAAAAGATAATGAGGATGGCCGTGCGATGGTACCTTTTCAGGGACGCAGGAAAGAACGTAGTACCGGGCAGGTTACATGGATGGTAACCACTGGCCCGGGGGTGCTGCCAATATACCTGACTTTTGCCGAATGTAGCTGGTGCCCGGTATCCCATATTCTATAATTTTAATGCCCTGGGATACACTATTTTTCTATCTACATCGGTCATTGAATTGAAGCAGCCTTCTAAGGTCAGTTTTTCTAAAGGCCGGCAGCCATTTAAAATAAAAAGATATCCTACTGCTCTGCCAAACATTCATCCGGTTATTTTAATAAGCAGCAATAAGGCCCCTTTACATTTTTAGACAGCCAAAGCCTTCATTTTCAACAGTATGCTGTGTTTCTATTCGCATAGTTCACCAACTATTCACATTTCAATTAAAAGCCTGATAAACGCTCATTTTTTCGTAAATTTGTCCGTTGCCTCACGGGCATCAGTTATTGTGTAACTATTATTGAATTTAGCCACATGATATGCCTGTCTGCACCTGTAAAGGGCGACGTTTTAAAGCAGTCATGCATTTTTAAGATATTTATGAGCGAAGAAATAAAAGAAGCGGTAGCGGTAGAAAAACCCGCTTATGGTGCCGATAGTATACAGGTTTTAGAAGGGTTGGAAGCGGTGCGTAAGCGCCCGGCGATGTATATTGGTGATATTGGGATAAAAGGCTTACATCACCTGGTATATGAAGTGGTGGATAACTCGATAGATGAGGCGTTGGCAGGTCATTGTAAGAATATCGATGTCACCATTCACGAAGACAATTCCATATCTGTTCAGGATGATGGAAGGGGCATCCCGACCGGTATCAATAAAAAGGAGAATAAGTCGGCCCTTGAAATTGTGATGACCGTATTGCATGCCGGCGGTAAATTTGATAAAGACAGCTACAAGGTTTCCGGGGGATTACATGGTGTAGGGGTGAGTTGCGTTAATGCCCTCAGCACTAAAATGATTACCACTGTTCAGCGCGAAGGAAAGGTTTTTGAGCAGGAGTACCGCATCGGTGTTCCTCAATACACCGTGAGAGAAATAGGAATTTCTGATAAAACGGGAACACATCAGCACTTTTGGCCAGATCATTCCATTTTTACAGTTACCGAGTATAAATTTGATATTTTAAAAGGTCGCTTACGCGAACTGTCTTATTTAAATAAAGGGATACGCATTTCTCTTACTGATCTTAGAGAAAAGAATGAGAATGGGGAAGTCCTTTCAGAAATCTTCTACAGCGAAGGAGGAATCACGGAGTTCGTAGAAATGCTGGATACTGCTGCCGGACGCAAGCCGCTTATCCCAGGCGTAATTACTGTCGAAGGCCATGATGCGGGAAGTAACGTGGCTGTAGATGTGGCTCTTACATACAATGATTCTTTTAGCGAGCATATTTACTCTTACGTAAACAATATCAATACCATTGAAGGCGGTACCCACGTTACCGGGTTTCGCCAGGCACTGACCCGCGTATTCAAAACCTACGGAGATAAGAACGGTCTGTTTGAAAAGGCGAAAGTATCTATCGAAGGCGACGACTTCAGAGAAGGTTTAAGCGCGATCATTTCCGTGAAAGTGCCTGAGCCGCAATTTGAAGGTCAAACCAAAACCAAACTGGGGAACAGCGAAGTCAGTGGCGTGGTGCAAACAACCGTAGCACGCGTATTGGAAGTGTTCCTGGAAGAAAATCCCAAGGATGCTAAAAATATCATTCAGAAAGTAATACTGGCAGCGCAAGCCAGGGCGGCAGCAAGAAAAGCGCGCGACCTGGTACAACGTAAATCCGTATTGAGCGGCGGTGGTTTACCGGGTAAACTGGCCGATTGCTCGGACCGTGATCCTGAACGTTGCGAACTATACCTCGTGGAGGGTGATTCGGCGGGTGGTACAGCCAAGCAGGGGCGGGACCGGTCGTTTCAGGCTATTCTGCCTTTGCGCGGTAAGATTTTGAACGTAGAGAAGGCAATGGAGCATAAGATCTACGAAAATGAGGAGATCCGTAATATTTACACAGCGTTGGGTGTGACCGTTGGAACACCTGATGATCCCAAGGCATTGAATCTTAGCAAACTTCGTTATCACAAGCTGATTATTATGACGGATGCCGATGTGGATGGTAGCCACATCGCAACTTTGATATTGACTTTTGTGTACCGCTATATGAAGGAACTGGTGGAGCAGGGATATGTTTATATTGCACAACCTCCTTTATACCTGGTTAAAAAGGGTAGAGAATCGGCGTATGCCTATAACGATGAGCAACGTAAGGCTTTGGTAGAAAGAATGGGAGGAGGCAAAGAAGATTCCGTTGGTATTCAGCGCTACAAAGGTCTCGGAGAGATGAACGCGGACCAGCTTTGGGAAACTACCATGGATCCGGACCGTCGTACCTTAAAACAAGTGACTATTGAAAGTGCCGCTGAAGCAGATCGCGTGTTCAGTATGCTGATGGGAGATGAAGTAGCGCCCAGGCGTGACTTTATTGAAACCAACGCCAAATATGCAAAGCTGGATATTTAATCCTGCTTAAGTGCTATATATTCCTGATATAATAAAATAATTTCCTCTGTCAGGCGATCGGGCTGCTGTTTTTCTGCAAGAGATTCCTGTAGAAAACAGCAGCCTGTTTTTTATTGTTCAGGAACCGGTCGTATAAACTTCTTTTATAGTACAAGGCAAATAACTTAGGAAACAGGTAATAGGGAGGTGTCCTGCAGTGCGATCGCTTTTTGACATGGTTTCAGGCATTCATAGTTGCCGGATTTTGCCCTGAAGTAAACGATGGGAGTGCTCATGATGTTCTGATACGGGCATTCGTCCCGCAAACGGTGGCTGGCAGTATCGTCTTTTTTCTGGGCATAGGCCAGGCGGCACAATAGGTAAGCATCTGGTTGCCCCTATTTTCTTGCTCCATGCATTTATAGCGGTTAGAGGCATTTGTCGGGTTGATCCGTGTTGAGGTAGACCTACCAAGGGCTGTTTAAAGAACGGCTGTGCCTCGGCTCCTGGTTGTTCATAAATAGCAGTAGTCCGGTGTTAAAAAATGGTTTCGGCTGTAGCTTTCAGCACCATGAGCCGATAGCAACTCAATGGCGTTGCCCTAATCTCTTATTTGCAGGAAGTATTGCAAACTGTCGTTGTTGGTCATTGAATACGATGCAATATGGCCGGATAAAAAGAACCACAATAGCGGTGTTCTCCCGGTCGCTGCCAGTTTTTTAGAACTGCACTATAATTGGTTAATTAGTTGCCCGAATCCTTTTTCACTGAATAATTGCTGTCAGTTTTAAGTAAAACCCTTAATTTCAATTTTTCTTAATCAAAAAATAATAGCTATGGCAGATGTAACCCTTACCGCTTACAATGTAAAAACCAAAGAAAAGAATGTACCGATCCAGGAAGCCGTGATCTCAAGAACTGCAAAAGGCGGGTACATTGCAAAAGGCAACGATGGCAAAGGCAATAAGTTAACAGCTCTTTTGGGAGAAGAAAAAGCGTTGGCAGCTATTAAAGCGGGTCTTGCAAAACAAGATTGGTAATAGAGGTATTCAATTATATATGGGCCCGGCAAATTGTTTGCCGGGTTTTTATTTTTACATCTGATGTGTTTTTTTTGAATGCGGATGTTTTTTCTTACTATATGCCAGCAGCCGATAACGTTTGCGTAAATAAAATACATTGTAATTGTCTCGGCAACAGGGATTCTGAGTACCTTGTACGCTCTAATAGATTGCAGATGTATAAAAAGATCATTTTATCCTTATTGCTTGTTATTGGTTCATTCGTTGCTTTTGCTCAAACAAATTGGATCTTACCAAAAGTTGCTGAAACAAAATTTAAACCAATTACCTATAATATTACGAAATACGGAGCCGTTCCCGATGGGCATCAGTCGAATACCCGTTCTATACAAAATGCCATTGACGACTGTAGTAAGAAGGGCGGAGGCACTGTTCTCGTACCTTCAGGATTGTGGTTAACGGGGCCGATTGTGCTGAAGAGCAATGTGAATGTAAACCTCGCTGTTGGGGCCACTTTATTATTTACCAAAGATAAAACGCAATACCCCCTGGTTAAAGCCAATTGGGAGGGGTACGATCAAATGCGTAATCAATCGCCCATTTCAGCCGAAGGCGCTACCAACATTGCCATCACAGGTAAAGGTATCATTGACGGAAATGGCGACGCATGGCGCATGGTTAAAAAAGATAAATTAACGGAGTCCCAGTGGAGGAAACTGGTTGCTTCTGGCGGTATCGTTTCGAAAGATGGTCGTTTATGGATGCCCTCCGAAGGTTTTGCCAAAGGGCAGGATATGAAAGACCCGGGTAGAATCGCGCCCGGCAGGGACGAGGCGCATTATCAATCTATTAAAGATTTTTTGCGTCCTAACCTGCTCGTGCTGACAAAATGTGATAGAATTTTACTTGAAGGGGTCACTTTTCAGAACTCACCCGCCTGGAACCTGCATCCTTTAATGAGCAGTAATATTACGGTGAGAAATATACAGGTCAAAAATCCATGGTATGCGCAAAACGGAGATGGAATTGACCTGGAAAGCTGTCGGAATGTATTAATTGAAAACAGTGTTTTTGATGTGGGCGATGACGGGCTGTGTATCAAAAGCGGTCGGGATGCCGATGGCCGCGCCCGCGCCATGCCTACCCAGGACGTGATTATCAGGGGCTGCACGGTGTATGCTTCTCACGGAGGCTTCGTGGTGGGAAGCGAAATGAGTGGGGGTGCTAAGAACATTTATGTAAGTAATTGCACCTTTGTAGGTTCAGACATTGGATTGCGTTTTAAAACAACGCGCGGCCGTGGCGGTATTGTGGAGAATATTTTCATTAAAGATATTTATATGAAAGATATTCCTGGTGATGCCGTGTTGTTCGATATGTATTATATGGGCAATGATCCGGTGCCCATGGAAGGTGAAAAAAGGGAGTTACCCAAAGTGCAGATGCTGCCGGTAGATGAAACGACGCCGCAATTCAGGAATATCAATATCAGCAATGTATACTGCAATGGTGCGAGGAAAGCCATTTTTATAAGGGGCCTTCCGGAAATGCACGTTAAAAATATAAAAATAGAGAACTCGGTTTTTCAATCTGATATTGGAGTAGACATACAGGAAGCCAGCGGTATCACACTCAATAATGTAAAAGTGTTCAGCAAAAGCACAAAACCGGTTATTGATATCATTAACAGCGACAATATCTTCATCAATAAATTTGACTATGCTAAAGAAACAGATTTATTGATACGGGTAGCGGGAGACAGATCAAAGGCGGTTACGTTGCAGCAAACCAATTACAGTAAAACCAAAGTAAAGGCGAAGGCTGAACTGGGAGCTAATGACAACTCAGTACAGATCAAATAAATATAATCTTTATTTGCCGATCATTAACACTAAAAACCGGGTTTCAAAATGATGAAGAAAATAGTATACCTTTTTATTGGCTTTTTATCGCTGCAGGCGCAGGCACAGGAGGTTCCTTACTCACAGCAAATGGCATTAACGGCAATGCGTATCTGGCCAGACTCATTTAGTGTGACACCGGGTCGCCCGGCGAGATGGAGCTATGACCAGGGGGTGATACTAAAAGGCATTGAGGGTATATGGCAGGCAACTGGCGATGCCAAATGGTATGAGTATATTGAGCATAGCATGGACCATTATGTGCGTGAAGACGGTACGATCAAGGATTACGACCAGGATCATTATAATATCGATCATTTAAATAATGGTAAAGTATTACTGACCATTTACCGCGTAACGGGCAAGGAAAAATACATGAAGGCCGTTCAGTTGCTGCGCAAGCAATTGCTGGCTCATCCCAGAACGAAAGAAGGAGGTTTCTGGCACAAACAGATTTACCCATGGCAAATGTGGCTGGATGGTCTTTATATGGGACAACCATTTTATGCCGAATATGCACAGGTATTTGGAGAAGATACGGTTTTTAACGATGTGGCGAAGCAGTTCGTACTAATGGAGAAAAATAGCCGCGACCCTAAAACCGGGTTGTTATATCACGGGTATGACGAGTCGAGAACACAACAATGGGCAGATAAAAAAAGCGGCAAATCTCCTCATTTCTGGGCGCGTGCGCTGGGGTGGTACGGAGTGGCCATGGTAGATGTTCTCGACTATTTCCCTGAAAATCATCCGGGCCGTCAGCAAATCATTGACATCCTAAAGCGCTTTGCTGCAGCTGTAGTAAAGGTACAGGATGCAAAAACCGGCATGTGGTACGATATCGTGGATTTGCCGAACAGAAAGCCGAACTACCTGGAGTCTTCTGCAACCGCCATGCTCTCCTATACATTGGCAAAAGGTGCGCGGAAAGGCTATATCGCATCGGGTTACGCCACCAACGCCAAAAAGGCCTTCGAGGGAATAACGAAACTTCAATTAACAAAAGATGAAGATGGGTTCACTAATCTGGAGGGAACCGTTTCGGTTTCAGGCCTGGGTGGAAAACCTTACCGTGACGGCAGTTTCGATTATTATATGCGTGAAAAAGTGATTAAGAATGATCCTAAAGGAATGGGTGCATTCATCATGGCGGCTAACGAAATTGAGATGATGCCAAAGCTTGCCACAGGAAGAGGTAAAACCATCCTGCTGGACAACTTCTTTAATAACGAATGGCGTAAAGGTCCATCCGGGGTAGAAGAGCCGTTTCATTATGTATGGGAAGAGCGGGATCACAATGGCTACTATTTTCTGGGCAATTTATTTGAGCAATACGGCGCCAGATTGCAAACATTGAAAGCAGCGCCCACTGCTGCTAACCTTTCCAAAGCTGCTGTATATATTATTGTAGATGCAGATACCGAGAAGGAAACGGCGAACCCTAATTATATGACAGAGACTTATGCTGCCGCTATCGCCAAATGGGTGAAAGCAGGCGGTACACTGGTTTTATTGGGGAATAATTCGGTTAACGCAGAGCAGGTACATATTAATATACTGGCAGAAAAGTTTGGTGTGCGCTTCAATGGCGATGACCAGTTAATGGTAAAAGGCAATAATTATGAGCAGGGCGAAGTAAAAACGGAAGCAGGTAATCCTATATTCGAAGCCGGCCGGTCGCTGTATATCAAAGAGATCAGCTCATTGACCGTGAAAGCTCCGGCACAAACCATTGTAAAAACAAAAGGCTTCGATGTAATGGCAACGGCCCGGCTGGGTAAAGGAAAAGTATTCATATTGGGAGATCCATGGATATATAACGAATACGTAGATGGCAGGAAGCTGCCTGCTCAATACGATAACTTTAATGCCGCCGGCGACCTGGTTAAATGGCTGCTGAAAAGCAGCAAGTAGCCGGACTGCTGATATTCAATATATGGCACCGGCATCTGCATACTAATATTGGGATACTAAATAAATATGAAAGGAGCATAAAAAACAACGAGCTAAGTTTTAACCGCAGCAGTGATAGCTTTTATGCGAATAAAATTCAGCCAATCGAAACTGTAAAATAACAAAATACAAATAGAAAAATAGATGAAACCGTTAAATAAAACCACTGTTGAAAGGCCACAATACCCGGTAAAAATTATGCAATTCGGCGAAGGAAATTTCCTTCGTGCATTTGTAGACTGGATGATTGATAAAGCCAATAAGGAGGGTATCATGAACCATGGAATTGCGCTGGTGCAGCCTATTGGCGGGGGAGAAGTGGTGAAGCAGATTTTTCAAAAACAGGACAATCTATACCACGTTTACCTGGAGGGTATTAAAGACAAGCAGCCGGTAAAAGAAGTTGCCTTGATTCAATCCATCACAGATATCATCAATCCGTACACAGAATATAAGAAATACGAAGAGCTGTTCTTAACCGAAGGGCTGGAGCTTGTTTTTTCTAATACTACTGAAGCCGGTATCCGCTATGAAGAAGGCGATGATCTGAATGCCGAGCCGCCTAAATCTTTCCCGGCGAAGATGACGGCACTACTGTACAAACGTTTTAAAAAATTTAAAGGTGATTCAACGAAAGGCTTACAAATTGTATGTTGTGAGCTGATTGAAGACAATGGTTCTACCCTAAAGGGATTTGTTATTAAGCATGCGCAGGCCAACAACCTGGGTGATGATTTCATGAACTGGGTAGAAACAGCCAATCATTTTTACGATACCCTGGTAGACCGTATTGTACCAGGTTTCCCTAAAGAAACCATTAATGAGATACAGGCGGAGATCGGTTTTGAAGATAACCTGGTGGTAAAAGGCGAATACTTTCACGTGTGGGCTATTGGTGGCGACAGCAGCATTAAAGAAAAACTGCCGCTGGATAAAGCGGGCATGAACGTGTTGTTTATGGACGATATCCGTCCGTTCAGGGCAAAGAAGGTTAGGGTTTTGAATGGTGCACATACGGCAATGGTGCCGGTGGCCTTGCAATTAGGCTGCGAAACCGTGATGGACGCCTTCAATACACCGGAGGTGGAGCAGTTTATTAATCGCATGGTAGCTGAAGAAGTATTACCGGGTATTGGTGAAGACCCTGAAGAGTTAAAAGCTTTTGCAGCGAAGATCCTGGAGCGCTTTTACAATCCTTATCTGAAACACTATCTGAAAGATATTTCATTGAATTCCCTGTCTAAATGGGAAACCCGTGACTTCCCTACAGTAGCAGATAACTACAACAAACTGGGCAGGCAGGCTAAATTAACAACTTTCTCGTTGGCGGCCTTGTTGGTACTATACAGCGGTCAGTCTGAAGTAAGCTTCACACCCAATGATACGCCTGAATTTGTTCAGTTTATTCAATCTACCTTTAACAAAGACGACATCAAAGGATGGGTGAACGGCATCATTAACAATGATAAAATATGGACAGCACCTTTAAAAAACCTGCCAGGTTTTGCCGATGAGGTAGCCATTTTAGCAGAAACAATTTTAAATAAGGGGATGAAAACAGCAGTTAAAGAAGTGCTGCAATAAAATAATCAACAACTGTTGATCTCTCGGAAAATAATCAAATAAAGGAAACATTCGGAAATGGAAAAATATCTGCAAATACACCCCAATGATAATGTTTGCGTAGCTATTGATGCTATAGCAGAAGGGGATTTACTTACTGTAAACGGTGATGCCATCATTGCAAAAAATGCAATTGAAACAGGCCACAAGTTTGCTATCAGGCCCATTGCTGAAGGCGAAGATATTATTAAATACGGCTACCCTATTGGTCATGCTTTGGCAGACATTGCAGTAGGAGAGCACGTGCATACGCACAATGTAAAAACCAACCTGCACGATAACCTCGAATACCAGTATAACCCTGTAGGGGCTAATAAACCGGATATCCCTCAAAGCAATCTAACCTTTAAAGGATATAAACGTTACAATGGCGAAGCGGGAATCAGGAACGAGCTGTGGATCGTACCTACAGTGGGTTGTGTAAACGGACAGGCACAGGCGATCATCAATCGTATCAAAAGTGAGCTGGATGTAAGCCATATCGACGACATACGCGTATTCTCTCATAACTATGGTTGCTCTCAGTTGGGAGATGACCACGAGAATACAAAAAATGCTCTGGTAGCTTTGGCTAAGCACCCCAATGCCGGTGGAGTGCTCGTAATGAGCCTGGGCTGCGAAAATAACCAGCAAAATGAGTTCAGAGTTGCAATGGGCACTTTCGATGAAGACCGTGTGAAATTTGTGATCTCTCAGGACGTAGCTGATGAAGTGGAAGCTGGCTTTGAAATGATGAGCGAGCTGGTTGAGAAAATGAGGGCCGACAAACGGGAAGACCTGCCCTTATCTCTTTTAAAAGTAGGCCTGAAGTGTGGGGGTAGCGATGGTTTCAGCGGCATCACGGCTAATCCCCTGGTAGGTCGTTTTTCAGATTGGTTAATTGCACAGGGCGGAACTTCCATCCTTACCGAAGTGCCCGAAATGTTTGGTGCAGAAACCATTTTAATGAATCGTTGCACTACGGAGCAGGTCTTTGACGACACGGTTGCGTTAATCAACAATTTTAAAACATACTTCCGTAAACATGATCAGCCGATATACGAGAACCCCTCGCCTGGTAATAAAAAAGGGGGTATCAGCACTTTGGAGGATAAATCTTTAGGCTGCACGCAAAAAGGCGGTAACTCTGAAGTGGTTGACGTATTGGATTATGCCGAACCGGTGAGAGTAAAAGGGTTAAACCTGTTAAATGCACCGGGTAACGACCTGGTAGCTTCTACTGCCCTGGCTTTGTCGGGTTGTCAGATCGTATTGTTCACTACGGGCCGGGGTACGCCGTTCGGTAGTTTTGTTCCGACAATGAAGATATCCACCAATACCCGGTTGTTCGATTTTAAGAAAAACTGGATCGATTTCAATGCGGGTGTATTGCTGGAAGGACGTGACAAGGATGAGGTAACAAAAGAATTTGCCGATTTCATTATTGAAGTGGCCAGCGGCAAACAATTAAAACATGAACTGACAGGATTTAAGGAGATCGCGATATTTAAAATGGGTGTAACATTGTAAAAAATATGGCCATGGCGGAATTAGTTTTAAAGGTGCACCCCAACGATAATGTAATCGTTGCATTAAAAGATTTAAAGAAAGGGCAGACCATTCATTATAAAGGTGAAGATTTTGTATTGCAGGATGATGTGGACGCAAAGCACAAATTTTTCACGAACGATATGCAGGCAGGTGATGAGATCATCATGTATGGCGTATTGGTGGGTAAAGCGCAGCATTTTATCCCGAGAGGTGGCGTAATGAATACGGAGAATACCCGGCATGCCGCCGATCCGTTCGAGTATCGCCCTTACCAGTATCAGTGGACGCCTCCTGATGTATCAAAATTCGAAGGCAGAACTTTTAATGGCTATCATCGTAAAGACGGACGCGTAGGAACGGCCAACTACTGGTTGTTTATGCCAACCGTATTCTGCGAAAACCGCAACCTGGATGTGATCCGTGAAGCGCTTCATAATGAATTGGGGTATGCCGTTACCGATAAGTATAAGCGGTATGCCCATCATTTGGTAGAAGCCTACCAGCATGGCAAAGATCTTGGCTCATTAGATCTGGCCCCTGCTGCGCAAACCACGCCCAACGACCGGGTTTTTAAAAATGTTGATGGGATCAAGTTCTTAAATCACCAGGGCGGTTGCGGTGGTACAAGGCAGGATGCAGGCGTTTTAGGGAAATTACTGGCGGCTTATGCCGATCATCCGAACGTGGCCGGCGTTACCATCTTAAGCCTGGGTTGTCAGAACCTGCAAACCCAACAACTGCTGGACGAAATTAAATTACGTAATCCTGATTTTGATAAACCTTTATTGGTGTACGAACAGCAGCAATCGCAGAGCGAAGAGCAATTGATCAGCGACGCCATTAAAGATACTTTCAGAGGTTTGATTGAAGCGAATAAGATAGAGCGACAGCCTGCTCCTCTATCGAAACTGGTGCTGGGTGTGAAATGTGGTGGTAGCGATGGTTTCAGTGGCATCAGTGCCAATCCTTCTGTTGGTTATACCAGCGATCTGTTGGCTGCTTTAGGCGGTAAGGTATTACTGGCTGAATTTCCTGAACTATGTGGTGCCGAACAACAATTGATCGACCGGACCATTGATGAAGATAAGGCGAAGAAGTTCATTCATTTGATGACCACCTATAATAGCCAGGCCGAAGCAGTAGGATCCGGTTTTTATATGAATCCTTCACCGGGTAATATAAAGGACGGCCTCATTACCGATGCAATCAAGAGTACAGGCGCAGCGAAAAAAGGCGGTACTTCACCGGTAGTAGATGTGTTGGATTATACCGAACCCGCTGTGAAACCGGGCCTGAGCCTGGTTTGTACCCCTGGTAATGATGTAGAGGCAACTACAGGCAAAGCCGCATCGGGAGCTACTTTGATACTTTTTACAACTGGCCTTGGTACGCCAACAGGTAATCCGGTTTGTCCTACCATTAAGGTATCTACCAATAATGTACTGACTAAGAGAATGAATGACATTATTGACATCAACTGTGGTCCGGTAGTAGAGGGAGAGAAGACAATTGAGGAAATGGGTGAAGATATACTGGAGTATTGCATTAAAGCTGCGAGCGGTGAAGTCATTCCTAAAGCAGTATTGCTGAACCAGGATGATTTTATTCCCTGGAAGCGTGGCGTGAGCCTGTAATTATCCCATCCATCTAATAAACATATAAATTGAAGTGTAGACGATATGGCAAAACAATTTTTGGACGAGCATTTTTTACTGGAAACTAAAACGGCACAAACACTCTACCATGAGTATGCGAAGCAAATGCCGATTATCGATTATCACTGCCATCTTCCTCCGGACCAGATAGCGAACGATAAGCAATTCGAAAATCTTACGCAGATCTGGCTGTATGGCGATCACTATAAGTGGCGTGCCATGCGCACCAATGGCGTAGATGAAGCATACTGTACCGGTAATGCCAGCGATTATGAGAAATTTGAGAAATGGGCCGAAACAGTACCTTACACCATGCGCAATCCGCTGTATCACTGGACGCATATGGAGCTGCAACGCTATTTTGATGTGCACGATATTCTGGATGCATCAACTGCACGCAAGATTTATGATGAATGTACGGCTAAACTGCAAACGCCTGCATACAGCGTAAGAAACATTTTACGCAAAATGAATGTAAAAACGGTTTGCACTACGGATGATCCGGTTGATTCGTTAGAGCACCATCAAAAGATAAAAGACGACGCCCGCCTGCCGAACGGGCAGGGCTTTGAAATTCCGATCATTCCAGCCTGGCGACCCGATGCTGCTATGAACGTGTCGAATGCTGCTAACTTTATAGCTTATGCTAAAAAGCTGGAAGCAGCTTCCAATGTACATATTGTATTCTTTAAAGATTTTATGGACGCACTGAAAAAGCGTCACGACTTTTTCGCAACTATGGGCTGCTCGGTTTCTGATCATGGATTGGAACAGATCTACGCCGAAGATTATACAGAACAGGAAGTTCATGAGATATTTGATAAAGTATATGGCGGCCAGGAACTGAGTCTCGAAGAACAAAATAAATTCCGTTCGGCTATGCTGGTATACTTTGCCGAGTGGGATCATGAGAAAGGCTGGGTACAACAGTTCCATCTGGGCGCGATCCGCAACAATAACTTAAAAGCCATGCGTGAATTAGGACCCGACACAGGCTGGGATTCTATCGGCGACTTCCCCCAGGCACGCGCCATATCCAAATTCCTGGGCGGCCTCATCGACAGGGATAAGCTTACTAAAACCATTTTATACAACCTGAATCCCGCAGATAATGAGCTCATGGCAACCATGATCGGTAATTTCAACGACGGATCTGCTCCAGGTAAAATACAGTGGGGATCGGGCTGGTGGTTCCTCGATCAGAAAGATGGCATGATCAGACAAATGAATGCCCTGTCGAATATGGGTTTGCTTAGTAAATTTGTAGGCATGTTAACAGATTCAAGAAGCTTCCTTTCTTTCCCCAGACATGAATACTTCAGGAGAATTTTGTGCAACCTGTTTGGTAATGATGTGGAGAACGGCGAATTGCCTGCTAATATTGAATGGATCGGACAGGTGGTACAGGATATTTGCTTTAATAATGCCAACAAGTATTTCAACTTGCAATTAAAATAATAGTTTCGGCTGAATGGCAGCAGCCCCTTCCTCAAAATAAAAATCAATGAGCTTAAACTTTTTCGGTTTATCCGGCAAAACAGCACTGGTAACAGGCGGCAATAAAGGCATCGGGGCTGGTATGGCTTTGGGCCTGGCACAAGCCGGTGCTGATATTATTGTTGCATCCAGAACAGTAGAGGCTGGCTCTGAAATAGAAAAACAGGTTACAGCACTAGGCCGTAGCTTTAAATTTTACAAGCTGGATGCGTCCGACAGGGATAGCGTGTATGCCTTCATTAAAAATGTTCAAAGTGAGAATGTACGTATCGATATACTGGTAAACAATGCGGGCACCATCATGCGCAAACCGGTTGCGGAGCATCCGGACGAGTGGTGGGATAGTGTACTGGCTATTAACCTCGATACGCCTTTTATCCTGGCGCGTGAATTTGGAAGGCAAATGATTGAACAGGGCGGTGGTAAAATTATTTTCACCTGCTCATTGCTCACTTTCCAGGGCGGTATCACCGTACCAGGTTATGCGGCAAGCAAGGGGGCGTTGGCGAGTGTTATTAAAGCTATGTCCAACGAGTGGGCTTCCAAAGGCGTTAATGTAAATGGCATTGCACCGGGATATATTGCTACCGATAATACGCAGGCATTGCGTGATGATCCCGATCGCAGCCAGTCCATATTAAGCCGTATTCCGGCAGGCAGATGGGGTACTCCTGAAGATTTCGCGGGTCCTGTTGTATTTCTGGCATCGCAGGCCAGCAACTATGTAAACGGAGAAATTCTGGTAGTTGATGGCGGCTGGATGGGACGATAATAAGGTAAATTGTAATAAAGGATCAATTAATATTAAACGACTCCTTTAGAGAATACTGATGTTTAAATAATTAAAGAAATGGCAAAGAAAATAAGTGCGGCTCCTGCACTCAAGGATTATAAAACCAACACTTTCGTGGATGGTGATATGGAAATACGTTTCGCAGTAGGGCCTGAGGAAACCAAAACGATGGACACACAGAAGCTGATCGATAATTTCCTCGTAAAAGACCTGATGGTAGCCGATACCATCAAACTGGTGTACTCTCATTATGACCGTGTAATTATTGGCGGCGTTGTGCCGGCAACCAAAGCGTTGACCCTGGGTAACCATCCCGAATTGCGCGCAGGATATTTCCTGGAGCGTCGTGAAATGGGGATTATTAACGTGGGAGGAAAAGGAACCGTAACCGCAGATGGTCAAAAGTTCGAACTGGAAAAACTTTCCTGCCTTTATTTAGGTAAGGGAACTAAAAAAGTTAGCTTCTCTTCAGCCGGCAAAAAGGCGCCCGCTGTTTTCTACATTTTATCGGCTCCTGCACATGCAACCTATCCTAATGCAGTGTTTACTAAAGAGCAGGCCTCCCCGGTAGACCTGGGTTCGGCAGAAACATCCAACAAAAGAACCGTTTATAAGTATATTCATTTGGAAGGTCTTCAAAGCTGCCAGCTGGTAATGGGCTTAACTATTCTGGCTCCGGGTAGTGTATGGAACTCGGTTCCGCCACATACGCATACCCGCAGGATGGAAGCTTATTTCTATTTCGATCTGCCAACAGAACAACGCCTGTTCCATTTTATGGGTAACCCGGCTGAGTCACGTCATATAGTAATGGCCAATAACGAAGCCGTGATCTCTCCACCCTGGAGCACCCACTTCGGATGCGGTACTGCCAACTACGGTTTTATATGGGGTATGGCGGGTGAAAACCTGGTATACAGCGATATGGACCCTGCCCCGGTGCATACGCTAAAATAATGTTGATGCCGGTTTGCTGCAAAAAAGCAAAGTTTTTTTGCCTTCATTAAACATGCCTTTGTACAGCAATTCATCATTACTCAATTTCAATATTCAATTTTCAATAAGAAGTCATGTCAAAAAAAGTTGTTACACTCGGAGAAATAATGTTGCGCCTTTCCACACCAGGCTTTCAACGTTTTGTTCAGTCAGATTCATTTGATGTTACCTATGGCGGCGGCGAAGCCAACGTAGCGGTAGCTTTATCTAACTATGGTTTAAATGGTGTTTTCGTTTCGAAAGTGCCCGATAATGCGATAGGACAGTCTGCTATTAATCATTTACGCCGTTATGGTGTCAATACGCAACATGTAGCCTTAGGCGGTGAAAGATTGGGTATCTACTTTTTGGAAACAGGTGCTTCTATGCGTGCTTCCCAGGTAATTTATGACCGCGCAGGCGCCTCCATTGCCGATGTGGACGCCAGCGAGTTTAACTGGGACGAAATTTTTGAAGGTGCAGACTGGTTTCATACTACCGGTATCACACCCGCATTAAGCGATAAGGCTGCTGCCCTTACGGAAGCAGCTTTAAAAGCAGCTAAAGAAAGAGGGATCACTACCTCTATTGATCTGAACTACCGCAAAAAATTGTGGAGCAAAGAAAAATCCCAATCGGTAATGA
>JBQGCI010000292.1:0-3985 GCA_052038405.1 Acinetobacter pittii | reverse complement strand
CCAAAAACGGTTTAGGATTGGCCTACAAATTATAATGTGAAACCGCCCGTGGTTTAAGGCACGGGCGGTTCTACACTCATTGATGATCGTAACTTAAAACACGCTTTAGCTTCCAACATCCGTTTTCTATCAGCCAAAGATGTGTAAAGGCTGCTGTTCCCGTATGCTTCCAGCCATTCGATTCTTTTATATAAAAGATGAACGCCTTCCTGGATAGCACCATACAATGAGTTGTTGTTGTACATAGGAAATACCTTCAGGCTGCTGTCAACTAATTCACGCTTTGGTTTAAAGTTGCCGTTACATATATTCTTTTGAACCGTTGCGATAAACGCAGCCTTGCCGTACGAAGGGCCTGCCTTATCATGATAAAACTCCAGGTCTTCACTAACCAATGTATCATAGGCAGAAAGATTGCACTGATTAAACCCAACTTCAAAAATCAGGCTATCCCTGTTCTTTAATGTTTTATACAATTCCGACGTTCTGCTTTCCTGGCCCTTAGCCAGGTTGGCTAACATAACAATACTCAACAACAATAACGCCCTGATCACTTTATTATAGTTTAAAAAACCCATTACTCAGCTAGTTTCTTTTTTAAAGCCTCTATCTCTTGTTGCTTTTGCTCCAGTTCTCTGGCCATTTCTTCTTTACTCTTATTTTGCGAAGGACTTTGATTATAATGATATACTTCGACTGTATCAGCGCCCGGAGGAGGCGGTGGTGGTGGTGCTGCAGGCGGAACTGCTTTCATTGAATCAGAAGAACCACCGTTGCCGTCCCAGCGGTAATTATCCTCACCTGTCTTACGACTGCTTTTCACCACGTCAGTATCATCGTCACTCTTCAGGCTGCCATCGCTTTGCATCGTATAATCAGTATTTGAACGATACCTCCTGATATTGTTGGTGATGTACCTCGAACTCCTGATTCTTCTTCTACCGTTATTAAACTCTATATTAACATTACTCAGTTTAGAGAAAACCGTGTTTTCGATATTTACTTTTTTACCCACCGGCACCTGTACTACTACCAATACATTTTGTGCCCGGTATTTACTGCCCTTATCCACTGCGAAGCCTGCCGGTAAGTCCAATATACTATCTGCCGAACCCACCGCATATTTGATTTTTTTTGCACGGGCCAAAGCTTCCTCGTCTGACTTACCCATTGCCTGCTTTACAATAGTCACATGATACAAACTATCCTCGCTTTTCTGGAAATCAAGATTAATGGTTGATAGTTTCAAAGTATCTGTTGTGATATTAAAACCTTCCAGTTCGTTACCATTATCGTTCAACCAGCCGAAATTGCCCTCATATACTAACTCAGGTTCACTTACTTTAAAGATCAGTTTCCCACTGGATGGCTGCTGAATAACGGCGGTCTCTTCAACTGACTCATATCTTTTAAAGTCAGTCGACATACTCGCCAGAAAAAACATCAGGCATACCCAACCAATAGCCCATAAACCGCCAAATGTCCAGTTCAGATAATTGCCCGGTGTACGAATACTGATCACTCTTCTGATCAGCCAGATCACCAAACCTACTATGGGAGCACCTATAAAAAGGATCAGGGTGCCCCAGCCCAGCATTTGTTGTGTTTCGCTGGTCCATAAGAAATTATTTACCGGTGCCCATGCAAATCCGCTAAACAGGAATGTAAGGAATACAGCCAGTAAGGATACAGCAATAATACCACCAATGATAATAAAGATCGCTTTAAAGATCATGGCAATCACATAGCCGATACCCCGCCCGCCTTTCTGCGCCACATAAGTAAATTCACGACCGAATTGCTTCCCCCTTGTCTGGCCAAATGTTTCTGCCCGCTTACCCAGCTTTTCTGCAGAGTCCTGCACTTCTTTCCCCCAATTTTTCATGCGCTCTCCAAAATCGCCCATAGTGTTTTGCACATTTTGCTTGATGGTATTTACATCAATATTTTGTCCGCGCATTTCCATTTTCTGATAGGGCGTTAGTGCTTCCGGTAAAACGATCCATAAAACGATATAGATGAAAATAAAAGTACCGGTAAGACCGCTAAACACCAGGTTGGGGAAAAAGTCAAAATCGTTGTTCCAGCCAAACACATTCACTCCTTTTAAAATGCTGATGATGAGCGGCAGTGCCAGAATGCCACGGATAGTATTAGGATTGATATTGAAATAAGCACTCATTCCACCAGCTACACCGCCGAACCATTTATTATCCGGATCGCGGAACATTCTCTTACCCTTGTAAGCGTCGATACTGCGTGCGGGTAAAAAGATCCATAAACCGATATAGATAAGAATGCCGGTGCCAAAACCTCCAAACGATACAATAGCAAACAATACCCTTACTACCGTGGGATCTATATTTAGCCAGTTGGCGATACCACTACAAACACCACCCAATACTTTGTTATTAGAGTCGCGGTAGAGCCGGCGTTTTTCATTCACAGTGAAGTTCGGGCTATATCCCTGTCCGGCACCATCAAAATCTTCAGGCCGGCCCATAGTTGCGATCATTTCGTCCACATCCGCATCCGTAATATGAGGAGCGCCTTTGCGTAGTTTATCATTCATCAGCTCACCAAAACGGGCTTCTATATCTGCTACAATCTCATCCCTACCCTCCTCATTTTTAAAGTACTCGCGAAGGCTGTTAGTATAGGCCTGTACTTTTTCGTAAGCAGCATCTTCTATTGCAATGCTTCTGCCGCCTAATGTTATGTTGATTATCTGTTTCATGTTATCTCGTTTGTTGGTAGTAGTAGTTTATATAGATGATGTTTGTGTTAATGTGTTGACTGCGCCTGAAAGTTCGTCCCATGTTTGTTGTAACTCCTGGTAAAAACTTTGTCCCTTTTCGGTCAGTGAAAAATACTTACGGGGTGGTCCGCCCGAACTCTCTTCCCAACGGTATGTTACCATTTCCGAGTTCTTCAACCGCGTTAAGAGCGGGTATAAAGTGCCTTCTAAAATATGTAAACCAGCCTCTTTCATTTCCTCCGCAATATCACTGGGATAAGCCTCTCCGCGTTTAATAATGGAAAGAATACAAAATTCCAGTATTCCTTTCCGCATCTGGCTCTGTGTATTTTCGATATTCATTGATTGACTAATGTGATACAAAGATATTGGCAGTTAGTAGTAGTAGGCAATACAAAGTACTGTGCGTGGCATTAAAAACTCGGTAAATAACGGAATAGAACCGGTAAACGACGGGACCTTTTTTTGATGGGCCCGCGCCCCGCCCCACCCGTTCCGAAAAATTGAAACGCTTGCCCCGATGAACGTTTGCAGACAAACCGGGTTATGCACGGCAGGCTCGCTTGTGCAGTTGTACATTGCCGGGCTCATATAAACCGGTTTATTGCAAATCAATGATTCGCTCAATGCCAATCTGCTCTAAGAAATATGCATCGTGCGACACTACCAACAGCGTACCCTTATACTGGTTCACAGCATGCGTCAGGATCTCAATATTCCGGATATCCAGGTTGTTGGTAGGCTCATCCAGTACAATAAGGTCGGGCGACCGGCCGGCGATCGTTAAACAACAAAGCAGCAACCGCATTTGTTCCCCACCGCTCAGGGCCGCACAGGGTTTATCCCAGGTGTCTTTGTCAAACAGGAACCAGTTCAGCCTGATTTTAACCTCATGCTCCTGCAAGACTCCCGTATTAAATCGTTGTGCCTGTTCGTATACTTTCAGCTGGTTATCAATCAATGAATATTCCTGGTCGATATATACGGCATGCCGGATGGCGCTATACACGGCCTGCTCCGGCTTCAGAACATCCAGGATAATTTTGATCAGTGTTGTTTTACCCGAGCCGTTGGGTCCGCTTAATGCGAGCCGTTCACCACTTAAAAGGCTTAGATTCAGCGGCCGCTTCCATACCTTTTCTGCCTCATACATAAAATTCAGCGCTTCTGCCTTAAACAGCAACTTGCCTTTATGAAGATCAGAGTCATCAAAGCCCAGCTTCATTT
>JBQGCI010000291.1:0-10460 GCA_052038405.1 Acinetobacter pittii | reverse complement strand
TTATCAATAGGCTTTGCCCTGTTTATGATTGGGCGAATATCGGGCAGCGCTATGATGAAGTACTTTAAACCCACTAAATTGTTAGCATTTTATGCTCTTGCCATATGTATTCTATTACCGGTAATCGGAGCAGAAATCGGATGGCCATCCGTGATTGCCCTGTATGGCGTGTTCTTTTTTATGTCCATTATGTTCCCCACGATCTTTGCATTGGCTATTAAGGGACTGGGTCCGCAAACCAAGCGGGGAGCGGCTTTTCTTGTTATGTCGGTTGCCGGCGGCGCCGTATTCCCTCTGTTGATGGGTGGTGTAGCTGATACTTACGGAATGGCCACAGGCTTTTTAGTGCCGATCCCTTTGTTTATTTTTATTTTACATTATGCTGTTAACGGGCATAAAGTAAAGGCATAATTCTGTGAGATCAGGATCCCTGGTAACGGTAAGAATGGAACAACCGTTTGCAATGTTTATTTAAGGCATCCGATCAATCTTTCGATGGCCGGATCACCCTGAGTTGCTTTAGAAAGTGATCAACAAATTGCTTAATCGATTAAGCAATGGGGCCACTTAGATTAATTTTTTAGATGGGATTGCCGCTATAATGATTGTTGGGTAATCCGATACCACCTGCTTACCATTGTTGGTAAAACAGGCAATATAAAAATCTTGCTGATGATTAACCGGCTTCTTATTGTATGGATCGTATTGCTGTTCACTCAGGCAGTGGGCGCCAGCAATGTAAATAAGGTACCCAAAGAGCTGCTGTCTTTTGTAAAAAACATAGATGTCAATACAATTCGGGGTACTAAAGCAAAGGTTTCATTTAAAAACCTGTCAAAAAACCAGGTATATGTATCTGTAGTATGGCAATTGGAGCGCCCGGCCGCGCAGGACAGTGTAGCGGTAAAGATCAGGCCGGCATTTATTCCGGGATTTCATTGGGCACCCCATCTTACGCCCAACGAAAACAGCATTATAGCACAACACGTGTTCAGGGCGC
Organism: Acinetobacter pittii; assembly: GCA_052038405.1. Taxonomy (GTDB): domain Bacteria; phylum Bacteroidota; class Bacteroidia; order Chitinophagales; family Chitinophagaceae; genus Niabella. The sequence goes on along the minus strand of JBQGCI010000291.1, from coordinate 9,460 downwards.
CGGCTATGCTGGTGTCAAATGCTAACAGGCTCCTCGTTGTTATGCCCGACCTGGATCTACTGAAAAAAACAGGTCCTGCTCCCTGGTATATGGACATGAACGCTCCGAAAAATTATCTCGAACTGGGCATGTGTAAAAGCAGGGTGGAAGAACATGTTTTGTATGTACGGGATAAAGGCGCCGTTTTCCCTGCAGGGGAAGTAAGGCTGGGCTTTTACTTAATGGTCTCGGACAAGAGTGCCGATATCCAAAATCCCTGGCGGGCAGCTTTGCAATTGATGTGGAGCAAATGGGGGGCGCCGCTCTATAAAACCGGAGAGCCTTTGCATCGGACGGACCTGGAACCCTATGTAAAGCACACCTATAACTGGGCGTTCAATAGCTGGAAACAAGCTGTATGGCAGGAATTTGAGCTAAACGGAAAACAGGTAGGAGCACCCGTATTTATTGTAAATGTTACGCAAAGCCCCAATTATAAGGCACCGGTTGACGAGCGGGAATTTCGCTCTGTCTGGAACCAGGCCTGGTTCAACTCCTTAAGATCGGCACAGGGTTTATACCGGTATGCAAAGCGCACCCATAATGATACACTGCAGCGCCTGGCTTTGAAAACAAAAGAGCTGGCCCTTTCTTTTCCACAGCATCAGGGGCTTTTTAAAAGTGTGATTGCAACGGAGATGGAAGAGGTAACCATAGACGGGAAGCAATATCGCCGTTCTAAAGGATGGGACACCCGGTATTTCGGAAACTCTAACCGCAACCCATTTACGTGGGATTCAAAACAATCGCCCTACCATATTGCCGATATGAGTTATACGGCCTATTGGATGATGGTTTGGTATGAAGAGCTTGAAAAGGATGAACGGCTGATAAAATATGCCCGGCAATATGCAGATGCGCTGTTAGCGCTGCAGGATAAAAACGGGTTCTTCCCTGCCTGGCTGAGCCTCGATACCTACCAGCCCATGGGCTATTTAGATCAGTCGCCTGAAACCAGCCTTTCGGTTACTTTTTTGCTAAAAATGTTTAAACATACGGGTAAAAAAGGATACCTGGCCAGCGCCCGGAAAGCTTTGGACGCAGTAGTTAAACATATCGTTCCGATAGGCCGGTGGGAAGATTTTGAAACTTATTGGTCCTGTAGCAGGGTAGGAAGTCAGGATTGGGTGGGTAAGAAGATACCGCGCAATAATATGTTTAAGCAAAACAATTTTTGCATTTACTGGACGGCCGAAGCACTTTTAGAAATGTACAAAACAACCGGCAATAAAGAATATCTGCAAAAAGGCAGGCGTACGCTCGATGAATTGCTGATGTACCAGGCCACCTGGCAACCGCCTTATATGGCTATACGTACCCTGGGTGGCTTTGGCGTAATGAATGCTGATGGTGAGTGGAACGACTCGCGCCAGTGTCTTTTTGCAGGATTGATCATCGATTACGGAAAGCTGTTGAAGAGCACGGAATATGTGCAAAGAGGTCTTTCGGCATTGCGGGCGTCTTTCACCATGATGTATACGCCTCTCAATCCTCAAACCATGGAACAATGGCAGGCAAAATGGCCTTTTTTCGGTTCGCAGGACTATGGGTTCATGATGGAAAATTATGGCCATGGAGGAGAAACCAACTCTTCGGGGCTGGGTATTGGAGAGTTCACTATTTACGATTGGGGCAATGGAGCCGCTGCAGAAGCGTATAACAGGTTACTTGATAAATATGGCCCTTCCATTTTTAAGGATTAGAACCAGGCCTGCGTAACAATTCGATTTTTCACCAACGCTAAAATCAATATCGTGGCAAACAGGAGATCTTTTTTAAAAAAAATGGGTGCCGGCAGTATAGCAGCAATGGTTACCCCGGGATTACCATCACCCTCAGAGCATTCCCATTCATCCGGCGGGAAAGAAACAAATATTTCAACAGTTGAGGCGCGCAGGGTATACCAGGGAGCCCACTTAAATAGAATAGCATTTCCGTTGGGAGGAACGGGTGCCGGTATGTTCTGTATTGAAGGCACAGGAGCTATATCGCACATGTCCGTAAGAAATAACCCGGAGATGTTTTTCGAACCTGCGATGTTTGCGGCATTGAGCATAAAAGATATAACTAACGGCACCCGGGTTTTGGAAGGGCCGGTTCCTTTATGGAAAAAGTTTGGGCAGAGAGACGCCGGTTTAGGAGGAACAGGTGGAGCTACCTGGGGTTTAGCGCGTTTTAAGGATGCAGCGTTTGAAGCGCAATTTCCCTTTGCTACTATCTCGTTGGCTGATGACAGCCTGCCTGTAAAAGTCGCTATTAAAGCCTGGAGCCCTTTTATTCCGGGCAACGAAGATCAATCGGGGATGCCCATAGCCGGGCTGGAATATAGTTTTGAAAACACAAGCAAAACGGCGGTTGAGGCAACCTTCTCCTATAACAGCAGGAACTTTATGCACCAGGGAGAAGTAATCAATTCAATAAAGCCAATAAAGAACGGATTTATACTTTCTTCAGCTGGTTCTGAAAAGTTCCCGGAAAGGCAGGGGGACTTCGCCATATTTACCGATGCCGCCGATACATCCGTAGACCATTGCTGGTTTAGAGGTGGCTGGTTTGACGGGCTTACCATGATATGGAATAAACTGGAAAGCGGTGTTGCCACAGGTAATCCCGCGGTGGAGAAAGATGCGCCTGGCGCATCCCTGTTCGTACCGTTTAGTTTAAAGCCAGGCGAAAGGAAAGTGATTAAACTGTTCATGTGCTGGTATGTACCCCATACCAAACTTCAATTTGGAGAGATGGTTCCACAGTTCAAAGAAAAGATCCAAAAGGATCCGCTTCTGCAGTATCATAAACCCTGGTATAGCAGCAGATTTTCCAATATTAATGAGGTGGCCGGCTACTGGAGATCGAATTATGAAGAACTACATAAAAAGACCCAACTATTTACAAAGGCTTTCTACAACAGTACACTTCCTCCAGAAGTAATAGATGCTGTGGCAGCCAACCTTACCATTCTGAAATCGCCAACGGTGCTCAGGCAACACGATGGCCGGTTCTGGACCTGGGAGGGATGCGGCGATAATTGGGGCAGTTGTCACGGATCGTGCACCCATGTGTGGAATTATGCGCAGGCAGTTCCGCATCTGTTCCCGGCACTCGAGCGGTCATTACGCGAAACAGAGTTTAATGAGAATCAGAATGCCGATGGGCACCAGGTATTCCGAGCTAATTTACCGATCTCTCCCACCACTCATAACTTCCATTCAGCCGCAGACGGGCAATTAGGTGGCATAATGAAAGTATACAGGGACTGGCGGATTTCGGGAGATGATCAATGGATGCGCAATCTCTATCCTAAAGTAAAAAAGAGTTTAGATTATTGTATTAAAACATGGGACCCCACCGGAAAAGGTGTTATTGAAGAGCCGCATCACAATACCTATGATATAGAGTTTTGGGGACCAACCGGTTTTGCTACTACCTTTTACCTGGGTGCGTTAAACGCAATAATAACGATAGGCCAATACCTGAAAGAAGACATAGCACCATACGAAAAATTATTACAGGCAGGGAAAAATTATCTTGAAACAAAACTGTTCAACGGGCAATATTTTATCCAGGATATTCAATACGAAAATTTAAAAGCCGCTAATCCCGCCACTGCTCAGTCTTTCGGCGGAGACTATTCACAGGAGGCCATTGCCTTATTAAAAAAAGAAGGTCCCAAGTACCAATATGGAGAGGGTTGTTTATCTGACGGTGTATTGGGCTCCTGGTTAGCTGTGATGTGCGGACTGGAAGACGTGGTAGATTCTGCAAAGATAGCCAGCCATCTGCGTGCTGTTCACCAGTATAACCTGAAAAAAAGTTTGGTGGACCACAGTAATCCGCAACGACCCGGTTTTGCACTTGGTAGTGATGGCGGCTTATTGCTTTGTACCTGGCCAAAAGAAGGAAAGCTCTCTTTGCCCTTTGTTTACAGTAACGAAGTGTGGACGGGGATCGAGTACCAGGCAGCGTCCCATTTAATGACGATGGGAGAGGTTCAAAAAGGGTTAGACATTGTTAAGGCTTGCCGGGCGCGTTACGACGGATCTGTTCGCAATCCGTTTAATGAATACGAATGCGGCCATTGGTATGCCAGGGCGCTATCCAGCTATGGACTGTTACAGGGATTGACCGGGGTGCAATATGATGCGGTTACTAAAACCCTCACGGTTGATTCTAAAGTAGGAGACTTCGTTTCCTTTATTGCTACGGCCACCGGTTTTGGTAATGTTGTATATAAAAATAAAAAGGCCGTTGTCAATGTAGTGCAGGGCCAGATTCCGGTTGATCAACTCGTGGTGAAGAACAGTTGATAACACAGGATGGCGATTAAACAGAACATGAGATGATCCGGATTTATAGCATATATATCGGGCTGTTAATATTGCTAACAGCAAACAAAGCCTTTACTCAGCCATTAACATTTGATACTGCCACCTGTATTGCGCGGGTAACAGGCGCTTCTGCTCCCGATGAGCCATTTAAAAATCCAAATTCCACGCATACAGCCTATAATATAGGGGGTACTGATCTGGGTATTATCTGGCAGATCAATAAAAGCAATTATGGGATTTTTTTTGGAGACACTTATGGGCGGCATCACTTTGCACCGCCTGTAGTAAAAGAAAGCGACTGGAGATGCAATGTGCTGGCTTTTTCAAAAGATCAAAATCTCGATGACGGGCTTAGGATTGATGGAATGGCCGTAGACGCTTCAGGCCATGCAAGAGAAATAGTATATAGTCGCAAGGATAAATCGGGCACGGGAGACTGGACTTCTATTCCAACAGGTGCCATACAAGCCAATGGTGCGTCCTATGTACATTATATGAATGTCCGGCATTGGAACAGCTCTAATTGGGGCACCAACTATTCTGCATTGTACCGGTCAAAAGATAAGGGTACGACCTGGCAGCCCGTGCCGGGAGTGAGGTTTGATGACAACAGTAATTTCGGCCAGGTGGGTTATTTCAAGAAAGACGGATATGTATACATGATTGGCTCCGAATCCGGCAGGCAATCAGCGCCGAGATTAGCCCGGTTTAAGGAACAGGATATTGAGAACCAGCACGCCTATGAATTCTGGAACAAAGAGGAGCGCAAATGGATCAAAGGACAGGAGTCTAAAGCCACTGCTTTGTTCAATGACGCAACAGGAGAGTTATCTTTTATCTACCACAAAAAAAGCCGTAACTGGATACTTTTTTATTTTAATGAAAAGCGATATGAGATCTGTGCCCGTTATACAACCGATATTACCGGTAAGTGGAGCGCTCCACAGCGCATTGCTCATGGAAAAGAATATCCGAAACTATATGGTTCCTACATCCATCCTATATCAGCAGATAAGGACGCTATATACTTTTTGATGTCTTTATGGGACCCGTATAACGTTTTCCTGATGCGATCTCCTTTAAAGTATTAGGCATTACCTGAATTAAACTTTAAAGCCTCCTGAAATGCTTCAGAAGGCTTTAAAGCCATTGTTATAAACCGCGATTATGCAATAACAGGGGTATCCAGTTCTTTCAGGGAGTTCTGAATATCAGCATCTGTCAACTCATGTCGTACAATTTTACCCTCGAAATAATCCTGGTAAGCCTTCATGTCAAAGTTACCATGACCACATAAGTTAAACAGGATGGTTTCGCTTTTACCTTCCCGTTTGCAACGCTCTGCTTCTTTAATGGCCGTAGCGATACCGTGAGTCGCCTCCGGAGCTGGTATAATACCTTCTGCTTTTGCAAACTTAATACCTGCTTCAAACACTTCCAGGTTATCGTGAGCGCTGGCCTCTATCAGCCCGTCTTTTAAAAGCTGGCTAACGATAGCGCCGGCACCATGGTAACGAAGTCCGCCCGCATGTATGGGGGCAGGTACAAAATTGTGACCTAATGTATACATCGGTAACAAAGGAGTCATACCTACTGTGTCGCCAAAGTCATAGCGAAATACACCCCTGGTTAATTTAGGACAGGAGGTCGGCTCGCTGGCAATACAGCGGATCTTTTTGCCCTCTTCCAGGTTCAGCCTTAAAAAAGGAAAAGAAATTCCGGCGAAGTTGGAGCCACCGCCAAAAGGAGCGATTACCACATCCGGCAGGTCTCCGGCTTTTTCAAGCTGCTTATGCGCTTCCAGTCCTATAATGGTTTGATGTAATAATACATGATTCAGCACACTGCCCAAAGCATACTTGGTATCTTCACGTTGAGCGGCCATTTCCACTGCTTCAGAAATAGCGATACCTAAAGATCCAGGGCTGTTAGGGTCCTGCGCCAGGATTTGGCGGCCGGCTTCTGTCAGGTTACTCGGGGAGGGAATCACGTTTGCTCCCCAGGTATTCATCATGATCTTGCGGTAGGGTTTATGCTCAAACGAGAGTTTCACCATATATACCTCGCATTCGATGTTAAAGAGATTACAGGCAAAGCTTAAGGCGCTTCCCCACTGACCCGCACCGGTTTCTGTGGTTATACGCTTTACCCCTTCTTTCCTATTATAATAAGCTTGCGGAATAGCTGTATTGGGTTTGTGAGAACCTGCCGGGCTCACGCCTTCATATTTATAATAAATCTTTGCAGGGGTATCCAATGCTTTTTCCAATTCATAAGCTCTGTACATGGGTGTTGGCCGCCACAGGCTGTAAATATTTCTTACTTCATCAGGAATCGTGATCCATTTTTCAGTAGACACTTCCTGTTTAATTAATTCTTGCGGAAAGAGGGGCGCTAACGCTTCTGGTCCGATTGGCTCCTTGGTTCCGGGATGTAAAGGCGGCAATGGCTTATTAGGCATGTCAGCAACAATATTGTACCATTGTTCGGGAATTTCCTGCTCGGAAAGCGTAATTTTTCTTGTTTTCATTTGAGAAGTCGTTTTATTTGGTATGTCCCTCAAAGTACATGAAATTTTTCATTCATAAACAGTGTAAAAGGCTCAGAACCTGTGTAATGATAATAAGAAACGAATATTTAACAATAAAGACAATGAAGCTGCAAAATAACCTGCAGGTATTAGGCCGGGGCGCTGCTTATCAGGAAGTAAGAACTTACTAACCCCTTTTATGTCCTGGTTCATATATAAGCCGCAGGAAAGAACTGAATCTTTCATTGGCCCTGCTGATGGGGATGCCTGTAACAATACCAATCAACAGGTTTTCAGCAACGCCTACGCGCATCTGCGGCCTGATGATCATATCGAAATTTCCCTGCTCTACCGTTTTATTAAATTCGACACCAATAAAGTTCCTGGTGCCAGGAATCATATAATGAAAGTTAGTGTTAGCCTGCCAGCTGGTTAAAGCAGACCGGTCATGAAAATGCCGGGTGATTACAGGGCCTGTATAGAGCAGCGTATGGAAATTATTGCCCCAGCGTTTTGCCGCAACAAAAAAAGGGTTGAAACGATTGCCGGTATATAATGGCTCTTCGCCATAATGCTTAAAATCTGCCAGCTCAAATTCGTGTATATAACCCAGGGCAAGACTGGTGCTGCTTTTCTCAGAAACCAGGAAGGTATACTGTGCCGCCAGCTTCAATCCGTTTAGTTTGCTACCAGGCGTAGCTATATTGCCCGTATTGGGAGAATAAATGGTGAAAGGTAATTCAACCTCAAGCCCTAAGCGGTCTATAGGTGCAAATTCATACTCCACCAGTGCTTCATACTTATCGTAACTGTTTTTATCCGTAAGGCCCATGCCAATATTCCATTCCTTTTCGCCTTTTCGCGCACCCAGATCGCGAATAAGGTCGATATACAGCGGCTCCGCATGCAAAACCTTGGCGGGGCCTTTTCCTTTCTCCACCTCTTTAATGTAAATGCTGTCTTCCACTTCTTTCTCCTCTTTCTCTGTTTGAGCGTTTACTCCCAGCGTGCAGGAGAGCAATAAGACAGCCATTAAATATTTGTTCTTCAGCATGTTTAGTTATCGATAGTTTGTAATAAAAGGTTTTGTGCAACAGCATTGGCTGAAGCACCTGTTAGTCCTATTGCGGTAAAGATAAGGATCGAAGGAGAATGACACCAGAGGGTAAGGAGTCAATACGTTTTTTTGGTATACATTCGCGGATATCAATATTTCATGTCCAATAGTACTATCATACAACAAGTAAACGACCCCGTGTATATACTTTCAGCAGATGTAGTATCGCCTCAAGCCTCTTTTGAACAGATGTTAAAGGCTCCGCTAAATTATACAGGCGACCAGTTAAGTTGTGTTGAGCCGGATTATACACAATACGTAGATGCGAAATTAATTCGCCGGATGAGCCGGATAATTAAAATGGGTGTTGCCGCTGCTTCTGAGGCCTTGGCTCATGCTGATGTACCATCACCCGACGCAATAATAACGGGAACTGCTTATGGATGCCTGGCCGATACGGACCAGTTCTTAACCCGGTTGGTAGAGTTTAAAGAAACCCTGCTTTCTCCAACTGCCTTTATACAATCTACTCACAATACCGTTGCTGCACAAATAGCGCTGATGCTAAAGTGCCATCAGTATAACAATACCTATGTGCATAAAGGATCATCTTTTGAAGCGGCTTTAACAGATGCTATTTCTTTATTGGAGGAAGGGGATGCGCAAAAGGTATTGGTAGGGGCCGCCGACGAAATAACAGAAAAAAGCCATGCTATTTTAAAACGATTTGGTTTGTATAAGAAGCAGGGTGAGAGCTTGCAATTGGTTCAAAGCAACAGCAAGGGCACGATGGCCGGAGATGGAGCCGCCTTTTTTGTGATAGGAAGAGAACCTGTTAACGCTTTGGCGCAATTAACTGCTTTTAAAAATTACTATAAGACGAACAAGCCGGCGAACATATTGATCGAAGATTTTTTGCAGGAACAAGGTATTACATTAGCCGATGTAGACCTGGTGATTACCGGGAACAATGGAGATATCCGTGAAGACAAACACTACCATGTATTGAATGATATAATTGAAAAAGATCGATTAACAACCTTCAAACAATACTGTGGAGAGTATCCTACCGCTTCGGCATTCGCGTTATGGATGGCCACCCATATTATAAAGCAAGGCTCTTTTAACAACAAGCCCGTAAAGCAGCTTTTAGTTTATAATAACTACCTGTTGAATTATCCAACGCTTTATTTATTGAAGGCATGCTAACCTTCAGGAATACGAATATCGTTTTTGGAATATTACTTTCGGCACTTATTGTGCTGGATCTGGAATACAAGGTACCGGTTCTCGCCTACTTACTACTTGCCGTCTCCTATACCCTTGTACTTTTCTATGGCAGCTACTTTGTGCATTCGCAGTTTTTTATGAAAACCATTTGCAAAGCTGATACTGTAGAAAAAAAAATAGCACTAACCTTCGACGATGGGCCTTTAAACCATCACACGCCACAGGTCCTGTCCATACTGGAAGCCTGTAAAGTAAAAGCCACATTCTTTTGCATTGGTA
>JBQGCI010000290.1:0-5866 GCA_052038405.1 Acinetobacter pittii | reverse complement strand
GCTATTACCTCTCTTGCGTCGTTTGAAGCATTCTTGGTAGTGGTAGTTTTAGCAGGCGCCATACAGTTAGTATTAGGATTTTTTAAAGCCGGCATAATAGGCGACTATGTACCCAACAGTGTAATAAAGGGCATGTTAGCTGCCATCGGTTTGATACTTATTTTAAACCAGGTACCTCATCTGTTAGGCGACGACTCGTCCTTTGAATTAGATGAAAATACCCCGGTAAAGGGTAATATTTTTGTTAACTTTTTCACCGCATTTGCAAACATAAATACCTCTGCAGTCGTAATAGGCGGCTTTTGCCTGGCCTTTTACTTTGCATGGGAAGCATGGGTAGCCAATAAGAAGGGTTTTATCAGGCTCGTTCCTGCACCGCTGTTAATCGTATTTTTAGGAGTAGGAATTAATTCCATTTTCAGCTCTACCCAGGCATTGCCGGTATTAGAAGGAGGTCACCTGGTAGCTATTCCGGTTGCTTCCTCGACTAACGAGTTTTTATCATTTTTTACGATGCCCGACTGGAGTTTTATAACTGATGTCAAGGTATGGACACTGGCGGTAACGGTAGCATTGGTAGCCAGTTTGGAGAGTCTTTTATGTATTGAAGCTGTTGATGATCTGGATCCTTACCAAAGGGTGACACCGACCAATAGGGAATTAAAAGCTCAGGGCATTGGCAATATCGTGTCGGGTTTGATTGGCGGTATACCGGTAACCAGTGTAATTGTACGTTCTTCTGCCAATGTAAACGCTGGCGCAAAAACAAAAATGTCTACAATTTTTCACGGTGTTTTTCTTTTGCTGCTGGTGGCTTTCATTCCTACTATTCTTAACTTAATCCCTAAAGCTGCTTTAGCGGCTATCCTCATTTTTACAGGCTATAAGCTGGCTAAGCCGTCACTTTTTAAAGCATTTTACAAAAAGGGGTGGGATGTATTTTTACCTTTTGTCATAACCATTGCAGCCATACTGGCAACAGATCTGTTAAAAGGTGTGATACTTGGAATTATTGTCGGCTTGTTCTTTTCTATCAGGTCTAATTTCAGAAAAGCCGTTTTTGTGGTAAATGATGATTCCCGCTATTTGTTCAGATTACGCAAAGACGTATCTTTCCTCAATAAAGCGATCATCAAACGCAAGCTCGAAGAAGTACCAGAGAACGCTCATGTGATCATCGATACCAAAAGAGCGGATTATATAGACAGGGATGTGGTTGAAACTATAGAGGACTTTACACTGCATGCCCCGCTAAAGAACATCAAAGTGGATTTGTACACTAGTGGGTTTGTGGATCACGGCTTCTCTTATAAAGTATTGGCCAATAATAATGAGGACGGGTCTCTTCAACGTAATTACGAGGAAGTGATCGAATCGGTAATTCATGGAAACGGAAATAATGATGCTAAGAATAAAAATTAATTAACCTTAAAGATTGAAAGCAAATGAAATCGTACACTGAATTGTTAGAAGCAAATAAAGAGTGGGCATCCCAGATGCTGGCAGTTGAGCCTACATTTTTTGACGACCTGGCGAAAACGCAGACTCCCGAATTTTTATGGATCGGCTGTAGTGACAGCCGGGTGCCTGCTAACCAGATTACGGGTACCAACCCGGGAGAAATATTTGTACACCGCAATATTGCCAACCTGGTAGTACATACAGATGTTAACATGTTGAGTGTACTGGAATATGCAGTCATGCATCTTAAGGTGAAACATGTGATTGTTTGCGGCCACTATGGCTGCGGAGGAGTTAAAGCGGCGATGGGCAATAACGACTTTAACCAGATATTAAATATGTGGCTCCGCGTTATTAAAGACGTGTACCGGCATAACAGGGGAGAGCTGGAGGCGATCGAAGATATCGATGAGAGAGCAGACAGGCTGGTTGAATTGAACGTAAGGGAGCAGGCTGAGAAATTATGCAAAACCTCCATTATTCAGAAAGCCTGGAAAGATCGCACCGGACCTGAAATTCATGGCTGGGTATATGGCCTGAAAGATGGTAAGCTGAAGGAGATCATCAACATCAAGCCAGGTGAAACAGTTATTGACCCTATTTATGTTTACGATAATATCTGATAAAAACATATCCTGCTGATCATGAGCATAGCCTCCGGGCTATGCTTTTTTTATGAGATAGCACATGCATACAACCTCAGGTATTTCTCAGCATGGAAAACACTACGGCAGCATCAATGCGATCACAGGATTATAAATCTTTGTTATGTGAACTGTTGCGTTGTTAATGGCAGTTTTTCCCGGGTTTTCCACACTTGTGATTTACTTTTTCCAATATTTGTGTATTAGATACGCAAAGTATTAATTAAATTGCGCCACAAATTGAATAAAATACATCTTAAACAGATAATTCATGAGTTACATTTCAGAAGTCTTCGCAAGACAAATATTAGACAGTCGTGGTAATCCAACCATTGAGGTGGATGTAATTACAGACGAAGGCGCTTTAGGGCGTGCTGCTGTGCCAAGTGGAGCCAGCACCGGTATACACGAAGCTGTTGAGTTGCGTGATGGCGATAAAAAGAAATACCTGGGAAAAGGAACTTTAAAAGCGGTTAAGAACGTGAATACGGTAATTGCTCCTGCTTTATTGGGTTACGATGTAGCTGATCAAACAGGTATTGATCAGTTAATGATTCAATTAGACGGTACTCCGAATAAAGGAAAATTAGGCGCTAATTCATTGTTAGCGGTAAGTATGGCGGCTGCAAAAGCTGCCGCTGAAGAAGCAGGCCTGCCTTTGTATCGCTATATAGGAGGTACCAACGCAAAAACATTGCCTATCCCCATGATGAACATCCTGAACGGTGGTGCACATGCTGATAATAAAATCGATTTCCAGGAGTTTATGATCATGCCGGTAGGAGCAACAACTTTCAGCGAAGGCCTTCGTTGGGGTGTAGAGATTTTTCATGCTTTAAAATCGGTATTAAAGAAAAAAGGATATAGTACTAATGTTGGTGATGAAGGCGGTTTTGCTCCCAATATTCAAAGCAATGAAGAAGCTATTGAAACGGTATTAGATGCTATCGGTGCTGCCGGTTACAAAGCAGGATCGCAAATTGTTATTGCAATGGACGCTGCCAACAGTGAACTCTGGGATGCTAAAAAGAAAAAATATGTTTTCCATAAAAGTTCCGGTAAAGAGATGACCAGCGAAGAACTGGTTAAGTACTGGGAAAGCTGGGTTAAGAAATACCCGATCGCCAGCATTGAAGATGGTATGGCTGAAGACGACTGGAAAGGTTGGAAACTACTGACTGAAACCATCGGAAGCAAATGCCAGCTGGTGGGTGATGATCTTTTTGTAACGAACGTAGAGCGTTTACAGCAGGGCATCGACAAAAACACGGCGAACGGTTTATTGGTAAAAGTGAACCAGATCGGCACTATTACTGAAACGATCAATGCAGTAACCCTTGCGCAACATAATGGTTATAATACGATCATGAGCCATCGTAGCGGGGAAACAGAAGATACTACAATCGCTGATTTAGCGGTGGCATTAAACTGCGGGCAAATTAAAACTGGTTCTGCAAGCCGTACCGACAGGATCGCGAAGTATAACCAGCTGATCAGGATTGAAGAGTTGCTGGGCGATAGCGCTATCTATCCGAAAGGAAAGATCAAATTTGGTAAATAATTTAGTTGGAGGTTTCAGGTTCGGTGTTTAATTACGAACTTTGAACCTGAAACCTTAAAGCTTCAAATATTTGCATGGAAGAGTTTGTTGATTTTGTAACAGAAAAAGAACCGGTTTTGCCAAAAGCCCCCAGGAAAAGAAGGGCGTTGAGCAGGATATCGCGCTTTCTTACCAATAAGTATTTTATTGCTTCAGTTGGTTTTTTAGGGGTGATGTTGTTTTTGGATAAAAATGATCTCATCACTACCATGGACAGAAGGGAGGAGTTACAAAATCTCAATCAAAGTAAGGAGCACTATTTGCAGGAGCTGTCTGAGTTGCGAAAAGTAAAAACGGATCTGGAAAACGATCCGGTCATTATTGAAAAACTCGCACGGGAGAAGTATCTGATGAAAAGAGACAACGAAGATATTTTTGTTACAGAAGATAAAAATAAATCAGTTACCGCCCCTCACCATTAAATAGATTGATAACTAAACTAAACGATAAAGCCAGGCAATTGCCTGGCTTTTACATTATATTGACGTCCGTAATTAAAATGAACTGATATCAGGTATTGAAATGCACGGACTGGTTTATGACATACCAACCTCAGTTTAGCCCTGGCCAGGGCCTTCACCGGCCGCAAAGGGGAATTAAATCATAACGTAATAATGATTGTGAAGCCTGGTTGTTATAAACCTATCATTCCGTCATCATTTCAATTAAGGCTGCAGCTACTTCTTCAGCATTAGGTTTGCTGAAATAGTCGCCATCGCTTCCGTAGGCGGGCCGGTGTTCTTTGGCAGTTATGATTCTTGGCGCTACATCCAGGTATCGGTAACCTCCCTGTTCTTCCATTACTTTATTAAACATAAAGCCTGCGGCTCCTCCCGGCACATCTTCATCCACAAATAAAATGCGATTCGTTTTTTTCAACGATTCCAGGATCAGGTGGTTCAGGTCAAAGGGCAACAGCGTTTGTACGTCTATCAGCTCACAGCTCACTCCAAGTGGTTCTACCAGTTTCATAGCCTGCTGTACAATACGTATAGTAGAACCATAACTCACTATAGTAATATCGTTTCCCTCTTTAAGGATTTCAGGAATGCCTAACGGAATAGCGATGTCGCTGAGATTTTCGGGCAACTTTTCTTTTAAACGATAACCGTTCAGGCTTTCAATAACAATAGCCGGGCTATTACTTTTTAATAAAGTGTTATACATACCGGCAGCCTGCACAAAGTTCCTCGGCACACAAACGAACATACCCCTTACCGCATTAATGATCATACCCATAGGTGAACCACTGTGCCAGATGCCTTCGAGCCTGTGACCCCGGGTTCTTACAATAATAGGACAGCTTTGTTTACCGCCGCTTCTGTAAAATAATGATGCTACATCATCGGTAAGAGGTTGAAGACCATAAACGAGGTAGTCTAAATACTGTATCTCTGCAACAGGCCTTAAGCCTCGTAAGGCAAGGCCAATACCCTTACCCATGATCGTTAATTCCCTTATACCGGTATCGAAGATCCTTTCATGGCCATATTTTTTTTGCAAACCGGCAAAGCCCTGGTTGACATCGCCAATCTGCCCCAGGTCTTCTCCAAAAGCAATTACTTTAGGATTATTTTGAAAAACACTGTCAAAATACCGGTTAATGATCTGGTATCCGTTAAGGCTAGGGGACGATTCATTATAAACAGGGGCAACCGGCGCAACTTTTAAGGCGCTTTTAGGACCGTCATCATACAGTAAACTGTTATAGATAGCCGCGCTGTCCCTTTGAAGTTCTTTATAATAGTCCAGCGCCTCAGTAGTGGCCTTGTCTCCGCAAAGCAGTAATGCCTTATATACGCTCTGCAGGTTGTTTTTACGAAGCGGTTCGCGTAACGACCGGAGGTCTTTAGATATTTTCCTGAGTTCTTCTTCATGCTCCAGGTTGTCTGGTATAAGCGCGTCAACTACCTCACTGCTTTTTTGCGTCAGCTCTTTCAAAGGGGCCTGGTATTCCTTCCAGGCTTTATCCTTGGCTTCCTTCACATTATTTCGGGCATCGGTTTCAATTCTTCGTAAGGTAGCTTCATCCTCCAATGCGTTTTCCAATATCGAGGCTTCCATCTTTAACAGGCAATCTCTTTCTTTTTCACATTGCAGGCGTTCACGGTTTTTATAACGTTCTTGGCTGCACGAGGTACTATGCCCCTGGGGTTGTGTC
>JBQGCI010000289.1:0-3365 GCA_052038405.1 Acinetobacter pittii | reverse complement strand
TCAACTCATCACTGCTGAACTGGCCTGGCGATATCGTATAGCTTACCTGAAGCAGCAAAATGGTACTTTGTATTTACATGCCGGCAAAGACATAGCTCCTGCGCAGTTAAGGCAACAGTGTGAAGAGTTATCGCTGATAACGGGTCAGCCTGTTGTGTTTGATTTAATAGAAGAAGACCTGTTGCAGCAGTTAATGGAGCAGCAATACGCTAAACGAGATAACGCGGATCAGCGGCTGCAACATCATTATTATGAGGGTAATCCGGATCATTTCCTTGACGACCTGATTGCCGAGGCCAAGTATTTAAAGAGCAGCGATATTCATATCGAAACCTACGAAACGGATTGCCGGGTAAGGATAAGAGTAGATGGTTTATTGGTACTGCGTTACCTGATCGAAAAGAAGTTATACCCTTCGCTGATCAATAAAATAAAGATCGCCGCCAACCTGGATATTGCGGAGAAAAGACTGCCGCAGGATGGCCGTATTTTTTTTAGCAAGGGCGCCGATAAATTTGATATACGGGTATCCATTGCACCGACTTTATATGGAGAAAAAGTAGTATTAAGGTTATTGAGCAATGATGCGACGGACATTAAGCTGGAGAACCTGGGCTTTTCAGAAAATGATCTGTATAACTACCTGGAGGGGCTGAAAAAGCCCTACGGTATTATACTCATCAGTGGTCCTACCGGGTCGGGTAAAACCACTACTTTGTATGCTACTTTAAAGCGGCTGAATCTTTCCACTAAAAACATCGTTACCATTGAAGATCCCATTGAGTACACGTTGCAGGGGATTAACCAGGTGCAGGTGCGTGATAATATCGGGCTTACTTTTGCTAAAGCTTTAAGAACCTTTTTACGGCAGGACCCAGACATTATTATGCTGGGTGAGATACGCGACGCCGAAACGGCCAATATGGCCATACGCGCGGCTTTAACAGGCCATCTCGTGCTATCCACCATTCATACCAATTCTGCCTGGGGCACTATTTCCCGTTTAACCGATATGGGTATCCCTTCGTTTCTTATTGCCAGCACGCTCAATACTTCCGTAGCACAGCGCCTGGTTCGTTTATTATGCTCGGATTGTAAAAAAGAAGTACCGTTTGACAACAACCTGTTTCCACGCAAATACACGCCGCCCCAGCCAGTGACCACGCATTATACACCCGTAGGTTGCGCGCATTGTTATAACACCGGTTATCGTAAACGTAAAGCCATTTACGAAGTATTACCCATCGACGAAGATCTGGCGGATGAGGTAAAAAAAGGCAGTTCCAAAGTAGAGGAACTGTTAAAGGAGAAAGATATTCAAACCCTTGCAGGTAATGCCTTCAGGCTATTTAAAACCGGACAGACTTCGATAGAAGAAGTGTATTCGATGTTATTGGGCTAGGTTGCAAAATATGATCCAGCGAATAGAATTCTGTGTTGCATGTCTGTAGTCTTTCGTGTTTTTGAAGCCTTTATAGAAAGAATGGCAGTTTAAGTTGCGAATTATTGAACACATACCTTATTATTGCGTGTCCGAAGTGCGGGAAAAGTGCGATGATTGGGTACTGGACTACAATACCAAACCACCTCACAAATCGCTGGGTTACCTTCTCCCTTTAAATATCAGTGAAGCCTTATCAAAAACACGGAAAGTCACAGGTTACATTACATTGAAATAGCTTCAATCTTTTCGAGGCTTTTAAGTTCTTTTTTTTCTAAAACAATATTTAAAATACCTTGTATGAAACTGCTTATTTTTTCTTTTGACTTATTTTCTCCTTTACAATTCAAATCCAACTCATAATAACTTTGTTTACCGCTATCGTTGATTTTAATTATTGAAAAAATTTTCGGTAAGTTTTGACATTTGTCGTCAAACAATACAGTATCTGGCAAATCATAAATTCGTAATTGTGAATATAATCCGTTAATATGTTCAATATCTATTTTGGTTAATTTAAACTTTATGATAATTGAATCTAAAGGAGTGGTGACCCTACAACTTTTCCTTTGAAGATCAATTTCGTAAGGATAATGTTCTATAAAAATATTAATATTATTTTCCTGAAATATTTCATTTCTTTCCGTACAAGATATTAAAACGAACACAAAAAATATTATAATTTTATTATTCATAACATTATTATATTAAAACATTCTGAACCACATACCAAGGTCAGCAAATCGATATGCAGCTGGGTATGGTTTATTATTATATTGTGAAGGTATTGCAAAATTTCTGATTCCGTGTTCAATTATATAGTGTTTGGTGTATGACCATGCTGCTTTTTCCGTATTAATATGAAAATTTGCATCCCTCATCATTAAACCTCTGCTAAAATGAGCTGCATGAATATATTCGTGAGCATATACCATTTTTGCGTAACTCAATCCTTTTACTCCTGCTGATATATAAATTTTAGATTGCATCCTATTAAAAAAACCACTACCTCCAACTGGTACTGTGATTCCACCAACTTTACCGTTTTCTCCCCACAAAAATCCATCTTTATAATCAAACCTATTTGCTCTTGCAGCATTCTCATCACCTAAGAATAATTTAGCTCCATATCTATCGCTCAAGACATCGTTACTTCCAATAGTCTCGTTTGCAAATCTCCTAACTTCATCTGTTGATTTATAAACATTTTCACCTGACGTGTTATCTTCACTCGGTAAAATCATCTCGTGTCTAGTGATAGTCAATCTTTGTATTGTTCCGGCTACAGCACCGGTTGCGGCACCCATTAAGCCTCCCATTAAAGCCCCGTCAAAAAAGTTTCCCCCACTAATTGCCGACTCCACACCACCTGTAGCAGCTCCTGCAATAAATCCGTTAACAGCTCCGCCTCCGACCATTCCCCAGTTTGAAAAAGCTCCGCCTCCGGCCAGTCCTCCTCCAATAGCACCACCTAGCGCACCCAGCGCTGCTCCCCGTAAAATTGCATTGGCTCCTCCACCTGATAACGCGCCAAATGCCGCTCCGCCTAATGCACCTGCGGTTGCGCCTCCTACCATCCCTGCACCTACTGCTCCCATTGTACCAGAAAGCGCACCGCTTACAGCACCGCCAATTCCTCCTGTAGCAGCTCCTATAGCAGCTCCCCCCACTATATATCCAACCATAGATAATCCTTTGGCTCCTACCGCTTTGCCTATCTGCCAACCAGAAAATCCGCCAATTACAGCCCCAACAATCCACCAAAAATTGCCATCCGGATCAGTAAACTTTAGCGGATTAGAATTTGCATAATTGTATCGGTTATATCCACCCGGGCTCCAGGCCATGGGTACATAGTTGTCTAGCGCCAGCATTTGACCGGTGTATGGGTCATACATACGCCCGTTCATATTGATTAGCGTAA
>JBQGCI010000288.1:0-3043 GCA_052038405.1 Acinetobacter pittii | reverse complement strand
TCTTACGTATGCCAATCTTTGTTTTTACCGGTTCCTCAGCTTTTTTATTTGCCCGGTAGAGCTCAGCCCCCCCATTTCTAACAGCGACCCGGTAAGTGATTCGATCGCCTTTATGAAAACAAAGATAGATTCACCACTGTCGATACAGGAACTTGCTGAAAGGCAGGGGATCTCCAGCTCGCACTTTATGATGCTTTTTAAAGGTAAAATGAACCAGTCTCCGATAGATTATTTTATCCGGTTGAAGATTCAGTTTGCCTGCCAGCTTTTAAAGCAGTCGAATTTGAAAGTTGTGGAAATCGCGGGCCGGCTGGGTTACGAGGATGTATTTTATTTTTCACGCCTTTTTAAAAAAATAACGGGAGAAGCTCCCACAGAATACAGGAGGCGGGTGAGTTCGATTTAAGCAGGGTTGATAAATCATGATGTCGTCGCTATAAGTATATACTGTTATATAGATAGTGAGATAATGGTTAACAGGATCGCTCATACGAATGATAGTTGAATGGTGGCGGAAAGTAGACCCTGGTTTATCGGCCATAGACAAATTACCTGAACCCAGGGATTGACTCCAGCTTTTTATTTACCCCTGAGAAAGAATCCCTATTAATTCCCGATTCTTCACTCAAGAAGTGTTTCATAGCAACATAAATTGTTTCCCATCCGGCTGGGTGAAAAACATTTGTTTACAAGTAAGTTTACTCCTACTTACAGCTCCTGCATATGCGCAGTCCTTTTCATTGCCTGGAAGGCTTATCGACAGCGTTTCCCGTCATCCAATTATGGATGCGCGTTTTTTGGGGCTTATACAACGATTGGAACAATAAGTAAATGCTACGGTACCTTTCAGCTTAACCCTATTGCAAACGAAACTTCTATTTTGATAGTTTTGTACATTGTGTCTACTGTATTTTTCCCGAGAGCAGTACCTCCAATCCACCCCGCCTGTAACATTTTAATCATAATCGCGAATGATACATAGGAAGCTGATCAATAAAGCTTCATTCTTTGAAAATCATAAACAGGAACTCAGCGGCAGGTATTCACCATCATAAAACCGCCGTTCACCGGCGATTTTGATGTGGTTCGCCATTAAGTTGTAGGCTTCAGGCAGTCTCTGAGTGTATGTTTGTGAAACAATTGATAATAACTACTAAAAATAATAAAATGAAAACTTTAATTCTTTCTGCCGTTACATTATTAACTATCACTTTTAATGCCGCTGCTTCGCCGGAACCATCTGTAAATGAAAAAGCCCAGGCAACTTTTGTTACGATCTTTAAAACTGCAATAAATGTAACCTGGAGCGAAACCGCAAACAGTACGGAGGCCTTCTTTATCACTAATAGTGTGAAGACACGTGCGACCTTCGACACAAAAGGTAACCTCATCCAAACAATACGGTATTATCATAGTGACAAATTATCTCCTGTTGTATTAGCTGGAGTAAGATCAGCTTTCCCTGGAAAAGAAATTCATGGCATTACTGAAGTAAGCAATAAAAACGGCACTAATTACCGCATCGTTTTAAAAGATGACAAAAACTACACTCATATCAACGCAGACGGAACTGGTGATACTGAAGTAGTTTCAAAATATAAAAGGGGCGATAAATAGTCTCAACCTTTTCTCATGTAAAACAACGGAGGAGATTTCTATCTGCTCCTTTTTTGTTTTTGGCCTTATCGCCAACCCTCTGCCCAGGTAGTTGTAATCGTTATATTTCTCTCCCTTTTGATTCGTTCTTTTACCGATATCCATTGCCACACATTTAAAGGTTCTTAAATATACATCGCCGGATATGCCATTAAGCGGAAACCCTTTACCTATTGAAGCGAAGCCGGTAGTGGATAAAGCGGTGCAAAACAATGGAAGTAATATATTTGAAAACTCTAACTGAGCATGGCACTAAAATAAGGGGAGCTTACATAAGCTTTAACGTAAGCGGATTTAGTGGGTTCTTTGTAAAACGCAGGCCCAGGTATTACCGGTGGAATTTGGCTGAATCTCCGGGACTATCCGTAATGGTATATTGTCTGTTAATTTCAGCACCCTAAAGAAAACCAATAATGATCATTTTATCATCGAAGGTTCTGCTGATGGGATGAACTTTAAAGAGCTTGGTACCATTGCCTCGAAGTCCGGCAATTCTGATACTGCTTTGGATTATGAGTTTTCACTGGATTTGAGTAGTGCATCTTTTGCAGGATTGATGGCACTGGGGTTGCTGGCATTTGTATCTTTTAATAAAGGCCGGAAAAGACTTGCGATTTTAGCCATTGCCGGTTTGTTATTGAGCGCCCTATCGTGTAAGAAAATGAATGATATCAATCCTGATGAGCAAAGTTTATATGTAAGAATTGCACAGGTGGATCAGGTTGGCGGGAAGAGTTACTCGAAAGTGGTGAAGGTGCTGGTGAAGCAGTAGTTGTTTAATCTGAATCCATTTTAGCAAAGCCACGGTCAATGTCGTGGCTTCGTTTTTTCAAAGTGATTTCCAATATTAAATTTGTATAGGGGCTTTGCTATAATTTTTTACAGGGCAGCGGGAAACATATTTAGAAAGCTGAAGATATCATCTTACCAATCGCCAGGCTCCACCGTTAACATCATCAAATCCAAGGATACCGTAGTTTTCAAGTAAATAGACCGTGTGGACCAGTTGGGTACTGCTTACCGGGCTCGAGCTCGAACTCGATGAGGAAGCTACATACCCTTCAGCAGACAAAGGGGATTGAGCATGTAACTGAACATTTGCAAAACTATCCTGGTTAAAGGTCACGGTCAGTCCTCCGGGATTTGGGACCCAGTCCTGCCGGTTCCAAAACGGGAAGTTGATGAGGTCCCTTCTGATTGTGAAAGTTACAAAAAATAAAGGGATTATACCCTACAGGGTATAATGTACCAAAAACGACCGCTGCACCGGAAATGTTGATCTGTTAAAGATCGAAGATGTCCAATAGTACTGGGTTCTGCATATGATTCTAATCTATATAACAGCCAGCTTAAGCTTATTTCGGGCCGGCAGAATAATAGATACCAT
>JBQGCI010000287.1:0-8683 GCA_052038405.1 Acinetobacter pittii | reverse complement strand
AATTAAGTTCAAAATTTTTGTAGGAGAATGTGTTATTGATGCTGGCTATAAAATCCGGATTGTGAGAGCCTAACACTACTTTATCGGCGTTACTAAATGTTGAATCACCGTTAGCATCCAGAATTTTAATTCTGCCGGGCTGGAATGCGGTATTGGTTTTTCCATTTTTGATCCAGTATAAAGAGGAAAGAATACCTCCGGATGCTGTATCACTATACTGGAAAATACCTTCTTTTTTATAACTCCAGTATACCTGCAGCGGCTGATCTAATATCCAGAGATTGGCATAGTTACTATTGCCGGAACCGTCAATATCTACCAGTTTTTCTATGTTTCTCGAAAACATAAAATCGGTGCTCCATTTAAAATTAGCATTATCGATATTCCTGGTACTTAGCGCTACTTCAATACCCCGATTATTTACCTTCCCTAAATTCACCGACAGATACCCTACCCCATTCGCAGCTGGTATCGATTTATCCTGCAGCTGATTAACGGTATTGGTATTATAAAGATCGATGGTTCCGGTAATCCTATTCTTCAGTATACCGAATTCTATACCCAAGTTCGCGGTAGTGGTTTTTTCCCAGGTAAGTGTAGGAACTGCAAAGGTTGCAGGAGCAGCCCCAATAGCAGGAGTACCATTACCCCAACTATAACTGGTAGATGCCAAAGGTCCGCCTGTACGATAGGGAGCAATAGAGGCATTACCCACTGTACCAATACCTAAACGTAACTTGGCATAATCGAAAATATTTTGCGAGGCAAAAAAGCCTTCTCTATCTAACTGCCAGGCTAGTGAGGCTGACGGGAACCAGGCCCCTGTACTGTTAACCGCAAATACAGATGAGTTATCATAGCGATTACTTAAGGTAAGCAAATATTTACTCCTGAAGCCATACTCTACCCTTGCCATATAAGAAAGGTATTTAGCTTCGGCAAAATTACCGCTACCTGTTACAGTTGCGTCTGTATTCTTTTGCAAAGAATACCATTTCTGAGATTCAAAGATCAAATTATTAGCACTCATGGTAGCAGTATCCGTTCTGTTCAGGCTCTGCATTTCATGTAGCAATGTTACATTAATAGAATGATCTGATTTTATGTTAGCGCTATAGGTTAATATGTTATCATATACCCAGGAAGAGCTGCGGACATCCGTTCGGGATGCATTGGCCGGACTGCCCAACCTGATCGAGGACTGGGCTCCGTTAAAAGTACCCCTGTTTGAATTGCGGATATCTGCACCAAACATCGTCCGGTATTTAAGACCTTTAAATAAAGTTACCTCAGCATATACATTACCAAAGACCCGGTTGGCCTTCGTTTGATCCATAACGGTGTTTCTGTCATTAATGGCGCTGACAATTTGCTGATCCCTGTTGGGAAACAATACAAAGTTTCCGGCGCTGTCATACGGGGTAACCAACGGTATCATACCATTAGCATTGCCATAAGAGCTGGTGCTGGTGTTGGTAATGCTATGTATAAAGTTGATAGAAGTACCAAAGTTTAAAAATTTAACAGGCTTAAAGTCTACCGAATTACCAATAGAGTATCGCGTATAATCCTGTGCGTACTCAATACCCGTCTGTTTAAAATAGCCTGCATTTAAAGAAGACCTGATCTTATCACTTCCGCCTGTTACAGAAATACTGTGATTATCGGTAGAGCCATTTCTCAATCCTACTTCGTTTTGCCAGTCGAAGCTCTTTACCCTTGACGGGTCGTACATGTCGACACTATCCAGCTGGGAGGTCACTCCAAGGCCCCGTAATAAGGCTTTCTCTGCATCTGTTGTGGGCCGTTTACGAGCCCTGAAGATATTATTGGCCGGATCGTATACATCCCAGGTGTACGCATCCTTTACAGAATTCCATTGATCAATGCTGCCAAAACGGGTCCAGAAGAGCGCAATATCGTTGATCGCCGTGGGATAATAGTATAGTGGATTGGTAGCTGAAGCGGTTCCCCTGTTTGCGGTATATTGCCTGTCGGCAAAAAAGGCCTGTCTCCAGGCGTCAGCAATGCCTGGACCGTCGTATATAGGCGATTGCCTGATGATCCGATCAACCGATTTGCTACCCATATAAGTAACGTTCACTTTACCGGCCTTCCCCTTTTTGGTAGTGATCTGCACCACTCCATTGGCGCCGCGCACACCATAAATAGCTGTTGCCGACGCGTCTTTTAAGATATCCACCGACTCAATATCAGCCGGGTTCATATCGTCAATAGTATAAGTAACCGGAAAACCATCTACTACGTAAAGTGGCTCGTTACTGGCGTTGAGCGAACGGTTACCCCTGATGCGGATGGTACTTCCGCTACCAGGCCTGAAGCTATTGGGAGTGGCTACCACACCCGTTACACGGCCCTGTAAAGCCTGGGTAAGATTGGTCACAGGCACGCTACGGAGATCATCTCCTCCAACAGAGGCAATGGCGCCTGTAACATCACTCTTTTTTCGGGTTCCATAACCTACCACTACTACCTGATCCATTTCAGCGGCTTTCTGCCTGAGTACAACATTTAATTGTGCCTGGTTGACCGTTACCTCCTGCGTTTCGTAGCCTACACTGGAAATAACCAGCACCGAATTCATGGGGGCATCAATTGTAAACTCACCTTGTGATCCAGTAGCAACGGTGAGCGTTCCGCCTTTTAATTGTACTGAAGCACCTACGATAGGTTTGGCATTTTCATCCAGTAAAGTACCTGTAATTTTCGTGGCTTGCTGCGCATGCAATACAAGAGGTGTTGCCCAGAAAAATATTGCGCATAGCAATAAGCAACAAGAATACCTGCTTCCTTTCATATGACTTTTGTTTGGTTTAAATTAAAGAATCGTTAGAAGTACGGTACAAAGTAATCAATTAAAAAAAGGCAACTGTCCTGAACCATCCTGCTCTTAATTGCAACCCGTTCATTTGCATACAAAATAGTATTTGAAGAGCATACCAGACGATTGCCGGCGCCGGTAAGCACAAAAAAGCGCGCCATATATAGCGCGCTATAAATTGCCCTTACGTGCCCATGTCATTTCATCTGCACGGCACTGTCATTAATTTCGAACGGGTGCTGTTGCAGCATACGGTACACTTCAGCGCCTGCCAGCAAAACCGGGCCATAACCGTGTGCCGCAAAATTATTGACCGGCCGGTAATAATAAAATGCCGGATCAAAACCCATACCTGTACCTACACAGGTACCTTCTACCTGGCCTTTATCCGTAACCTTAGTAGCTACGGCATTCCATGCCAGTATCACCATGGGACCATAGGCTTTTGCATCCAGCCAGCCTTTATTGATAGCCCTCGCTATACAATACGCGTAGATCGCTGTTGCCGAGGTTTCCAGGTAAGAATCATTTTTATTCAAAAGCTGGTGCCAGAAGCCCTTTTTATCCTGCAGGGCAGCAAGACCTGCCGCATGTTTTTTCAATATATCCAGCACCTGTTTTCTTCCGGGATGCGTTTGCGGCAAAGCATCCAGCAATTCAACCTTTGTCATGATAGCCCAGCCATTCGCACGCGCCCAATGAAACTGGGGATGTGGCTCCATACCCTGCACCCAGCCATGCATATAAAGGTTATTGTCTTTATTAAACATTCGTGCAGCAAATAACTGATACTGCCTTACAGCCTCGTTAAAGTATTTCACATCGCCGGTTAGCTTTCCCATTTGCGCCAAAGCCGGTAAACTCATATACAGGTCGTCCAGCCAAAGCGTATTAGGCAGCGGCCGGTTTCGTGCCAAAGTACCATCGCTCAACCTGAACTCTTTGGTCATTATATAATTAATGAAGTTATCAATCATCGGTCTTACAACTTCCGCCCTGGCCCCGGTGCCTACAGCCTTGATCATAGCAGCGCATAAAGACCCGGCATCATCCAGGGCATGCGGCTGCATAACCGACTTTACCGGTGTCTCAATACCGGGCTGCTTCTTTTCCAGGGCTTTATAATGTTTTACCACCTCTCCTAAAAAATTGATCCTGTCAACGGAATACTGCGCATAACGCTGATCACCGGTGGCAGCCGAAGCTTCCAGCATACCCGTGTAAGTAACGCCCCATTCGTAGCTGGTAAGCCGGAAATCACCCTTTTTCAAAATTGCCTGCTCATCGGCTTTAGCCACATCTACCATTTCACCTGTTTGTTTATTCGCCAGACTGGCAGGGGTAACGGAATTGAGATAACCAAATACGCGATCCAAAATCGCCTTCACTTTTTGGGGTGTGGTTTCACCGTAAGGCACGTCGTAGTCCGGTTTCATCAGGTGCAGTGGCATCGTTGCATCGTTACCCGTACCGCTCACATACTGTGCAGACGCCTGTATTATAGCAAACATACCAAAACCCAGCAGTAAGGTTGTTTTAATTTGACCAGCCATTTGTAATCTAATTTTTATTTTAAGTACTAAAGAAATCAAACAGAATTAAGGCATGTAAAATACCTCTTGTAAAGGTACAGACAGGGGCTCATTCCCCGGACGGGTTTCCATTATATCAGCCATATAAGCCCACCACTTTTGCATAAGCGGCTGGCGGGGTAACTGATCCATTGTTGCTCCCTCCGCCAGTTTTAATACACCCAGCAAATCGAGCGTCTGGTTATCCAGGAATATAGCATAATCACTAACACCCGTTTCATGTAAAAGCCCGATTAAGTCGGGCCATATTTCATCATGACGCTTTTTGTACTCGGCTTCAAATCCCGGAAGCAATTTCATTTTAAAGGCAATACGCTGCATATATCTGTGTTTGGTTTAATACAGGGAATGCAGATAATGGTGTTCCCATCATCGCAATCGTTACTTCATTTCAGCAACAAGTTATTCATCCCGGCCGGCCCCTGCATCCTGAACTATCCTGAAAAAGCGATACCACCCTTACTTGGGCACCTGCGGCAAAAAAGGAAAGTTCTCATTTTCAACATGTTCCTTTTTCATAATCGCTGCCATACGCATTACCATTCCCGGGTGTTGTGCCGCCACATTGCGCTGTTCTGCAGCATCGGTTCTCAGATCATACAATTCTACGGGTCCATCAGCATGAACCATAGCGTTTAACCGTATTGCCTTCCAGTTCCCCACACGAACAGCCTGCCGGCCGCCCTGCTCATGAAATTCCCAGTACAGGTAATCATGCTTTTTCTGAGGCTGTCCCCTCAATTCAGGAACGATGGATATGCCATCTGTAGGCGAAGTTACCTTGCCACCCGCCAGATCTGCAAATGTAGGTAACAGGTCCCAGAAAGCGCCTACGAATTCCGAACGGCGACCGGCTTTAATCGTACCTGGCCACCAGGCTATAAACGGTGTACGGACACCTCCTTCATACAGATCACGTTTCATTCCTCTTAAGCCAGCGCTGCTGTTAAAGAATACGGGATCGTTCCCGCCTTCTTTGTGAGGTCCGTTATCACTGGCAAAAAGTATCAATGTATTATCTGCTATACCCAGATCCTCCACCTGTTTTCTTATGGCTCCCACATATGCATCGAGCCGCCCAACCATGGCAGCATAAGCGGCACGCGGATACAACTGGGGCTGATATCCCTTTCCCTGCCATCCGGTAGCAGCAGTTACCGGCTTTTCGGCAAAAGCTTTAATATAGTAGGCGAACAATGAATCGTTTTCGGGTAATTGCAGGGCAGCATGCGGAAGTGTATAGGAAAGGAAGAGAAAGAAGGGTTGCCGTTTATTCTTCTGAATAAACTGCTGTGCCTTATCATGAATTAACTGCGCCGAGTAAACGGTTTGATGGGTGGTTGTATTAGGTAAAGATACTTTGACATTGTTGTGCCACAAATGTCCTGGGAAATAATTATGCGCCAGCGACTGACAGTTATATCCATAAAACTCGTCAAAACCCTGTTGATTGGGATCGCCGGAAGTACCTACAAAACCAAGCCCCCATTTGCCAAAATTACCCGTCACATATCCTGCCTGTTTCAGAAGGGCTGCCATGGTAACCGTACCCTCAGGAAGGGGCCATTGCCCCTCAGGCGGAGTGGCTTTATTACCCCGGATAGGCGTATGTCCGGTGTGTTGCCCGGTCATTAAAGAAGAACGGGACGGAGCGCATACCGATGTACCGGTATAAAACTGGTTAAATTGCAGCCCGTCTTTTGCAAGCAGGTCCAGGTTGGGAGTTCTGATCTTTTGTTGCCCGTATACACCTATATCTCCCACACCCAGATCATCGGCCAGTATCAGAATGATATTAGGCTTTTTTTGTTGTGCCGTTGATACAGAACAGATCCCCGTTAGCAAAATATACAGGAAAGAAAGCCGCCATTTGAAACGCATCTTTTATCAACTATTTATTTTTCTGTTGTGGGAACAACCAATATGGGTATTTGTGCCTCATGTAATATACGTACCGATGTCTCGCCGTTCAACAACCTCGACAAGCCGCTGTGTTGATGTGTTCCTATTACTATAAGCTCTGCGCTTATTTCCTTTGCGTAATTAACCACCTCATCCTCTACTGCGCCTAAAAGCACTTTGGTTATGACCGGCCGCGAACCCAGGTTTGCCTTAATTTTTCCCAATTGTTCTTCGGCTATATTTTTATACGTCTCCATTAACTCTACCTCGTTCGGAAGTATAGCTGTTTCAATAGCTCCCAGGGGATCGACCATACTGGTGGTCACATAACTGCCCGCTGCGCCTACCACATGAATCAGATGCAGATCTGATCCAAATTTCTCGGCCATATCAACGGCCTTGCTAACCACCAGATCTGTCTGACTTTGCAAATCTAACGCTGCTACTATATTTTTCATATCATTTACTTTAATATTGGAAACCTGTAAACTATTTTAAAAATTTCTGCTACTTTAGTTGAATATAAAGCTACAATTTTGAAACAAGAAAAAGAAGTTTGGTTGAGAGGAGAACATATTGAGGGCATCACACCGCTATTACAACCGGTTGCCCACGCACTTCTCCAGGCCAGTGAAGAACTTGCAATTATTATGCAACATTTCAACGGGAAGCTTTTATGGACCCAACCTGCTGGTTGTGCTTCACCCGGGTTTCATTTATTACATATTTCAGGCGTGCTGGATCGCCTGCTCACTTATGCTGAGGGTCATATACTGGCAAACAACCAGTTGACCTATTTGAAGAAAGAAACGGAAATACAGAACCTATCCTCTTCAGATCTGGAGGACCTATGCCAGCAGGAGATTAAAACAGCCTTAGATCGATTGAAAAATTTCAGTCCTGATATACTCACGAATCATCGCTCTGTCGGACGAGCAGCCCTGCCCTCTACGGTCATCGGACTTTGCACGCACGCTGCCGAGCATACCATGCGGCATATAGGGCAGCTCATGGTTACGGTTAAGATCCTGCAACAGCAACCACTACCCTGATTGCTTACACCTGTTTCTCGGTAAGATACCTCCAATATCGCTTAGGCACATGCTGTACATGTAAACGGGTATTTTTCCTGGATGCGATATTGGTACTTTTAAAATAGTCCTTCCATAGAGCAGCATACAGCGCTTCCTGTTCATCTAAAGTAACGGCGTCGGTAGCCAGGGCAGCAGTAGCAATATCCAGCAGGTTCAATTCAATTTCGCTAATATTTTTTTTGTCATAATAAGCACCATACCTGCGTTTATTATCGTAGATCAGCCATTGTTGATCTGCATACCGTTCTTTAAAAAAACGGGTAATCAAAGGAAGAACATTAAAGTCGGGTTCCATAGTTGCAAAGTATAACTGGTCCTTGCTTTTCTGAAAACGGATAAAGGCCTTCATACGATGTTTTTCCCGTTCAACTTTTTTGGCAACCTGCGTTACAAAAAGCAGATCTCCATCGCCGTAGTTGTTCATTACGTTGCCACTATTCCGAAATACATCCACCATTAACCGGAACAATTTATCATACACTTCCGGCATTTCCGATAAGTAAGCCACATATATCTTCCTGGCTTCAATGGCAGGCAGCCGACTCATTAACCCTTTCCATACTCTTTGTGCATGCGCATCATGAGTATTTACATGATGAATAATACCAAAAACAGTATTTTGGTGCCTGGCAGATGAATACAGCCGGGCATTAAAATCCTTTCTTTCGAAACAATCAAATACAGCCGTTAACATCCCTTTAAAGCTTCCATCAAAAAGATAATCCATACAATCCCGTTTTAAAACAATTGCAATTGGGAACTATGCAGGCTTTTATATTTGCTTTGCCCACTGCCCAGAATGAATGATTTTATTTCATGGGGTTGCAGGTGCCGCAAGCCTGCATAAGAATCTGCGCAATAGATAAAGTATTGAGCCCTGTTATAGGCTATCCCTATTTTCTTAAGCTGGTGCACATGTAATTTCCCAAACCTGCGGGCTGCTACAATATGTTGAGCGCTTTGCCTGCCTATGCCGGGCACTCTGATGATCATTTGATAATCAGCGGTATTGATATCAACAGGAAAAAGATGCAAATTACGCAAGGCCCAGCTTAGCTTGGGATCAATATCTGTTTCAAGGTCAGGGTGGCTTGCATTCAGTAATTCGCCCACCTCAAAACCATAAAAACGCATTAACCAATCTGTTTGATACAACCGGTTTTCACGCAATAACGGCGGTGGTGTTCCCAATGATGGCAACAACGCCGCTGTATTGGGTATTGGAATAAATCCGCTATAATATACCCTCTTAA
>JBQGCI010000286.1:0-8907 GCA_052038405.1 Acinetobacter pittii | reverse complement strand
TTAAAAGGCACCAGGGCAAATTTGTATTAAATCAACAGGTGGACAAGAAGACCAAAGTGTCGAGGAATGTTAATATTGCCACTACCCAAACCAATGGGAACACGCCCACCAGCTACAGCACCAATAGTCCCTCTTACAGTCTTCTCTTTGGAGTTTGGGGATATCGTCCGGCATTAAGCTCTAATACCACGCTGGAAGAGCAAAGAGATGCAGAAATTGACCCGGACGGACAATTGGAATACGCCTACAACCCCATTATCAACACCAGGAACACGTATATCAATGCGGTCAGGAATAACCTGCTGGCCAATGGAGCCATAGAAAGAAAGATCACGGGTAACCTTACTTTACGAATAACAGGGGGTGCCAATTATACCCACCTGAGGCGCGAGAATTTTGCAGGAAGCAATACCCAGGCCGGTGGTATATTCAGTGTGTTAGGTCCTAATGGCGCTTTTGGCAACACAGAGGTGATGAATATGGTTAATGAGAATACCCTCAACTATTCAAAAACCTTTATAAAGAAGCACACCGTGGATCTGTTGGGAGGCTTCTCTCAGCAACAGGTAAAGGTAAAGTCTACCGGAGGCGCAGCTATGCAGGTGCCGAACGACAACCTGGGCGTGAGCGGACTTGACGAGGGTATCCCCAATAATGTCAGTTCAAGCTCCAGCAATAATGCATTGCAGTCTTTTTTCGGACGTTTCAATTACCGGTTTAACTCCAGGTATTACTTATCATTTACTTTCAGGGCAGATGGTTCTTCGAAATTCGCTCCGCAAAACCGCTGGGGTTATTTCCCTTCCGCCGCAGCTTCCTGGAACCTGGCCAAAGAAAACTTTATGAGGCAGCAGCAGGTGATCTCTGATCTGAAACTGCGCTATACTTATGGTACCTCCGGCAATAACCGCGTAAGCGACTTTGCATACCTGTCTCCCATTTATCTCACCAACGAAGCGCATTATGCTTTTGGTAATACGTATTATAAAGGTTCGGCCCACACTGTATTGGGCAATGAGGAACTAAAATGGGAAACAACCGCCACATCAGATCTGGGTCTTGATCTGGCCTTATGGAAAAACCGGGTAGAGTTTACCTTTGATTATTACCGGAAAGTAACGAAAGATCTTTTATTGCAGGCTACTATGCCGGGCCATACCGGGTATGCAAGCGCTATGAAGAATATCGGTTCAGTTGAGAACACGGGTTACGAGTTTACAATAAATACTATAAACGTTAAAAAAGCAGACTTTAACTGGAGCACGAATTTCAATATTGCCTTTAACAGGAATAAGGTACTGTCACTGAATTCCGGCCAGAGGGCTCTGGTAACTCAGTTGAACATATCTACCACGCCGGCTTTTCCTTATATTGCTGAAGTGGGAGGGCCCATTGCCCGGTTCCTGGGTTATAAATGGATCGGGAATTACCAGTACGGGGACTTTGATTGGTTGCCTAATGGAACCTATGTTTTGAAGCCCAATATAGCGGCTAACGGCAACCGTGCTACCATACAGCCAGGCGATATTAAGTACGAGGATATCAACGGGGATGGTGCTATTACAGACGCTGATAAGATAGCGATAGGGAATCCCAATACCGATTTTATCGGGGGCTTCTCCAATAATTTTAATTATAAAGGCATTGATTTAAACGTGTTGTTTACTTTCTCTTATGGGAACCAGATTTACAATGCCAACCGTTTACTGTTTGAAGGAGCACCCACTCCTTATGTGAACCAGTTCGCCAGCTTTATCAATCGCTGGACGCCGGAAAACCCTACCAATGAGTTACCCCGTGCCGGCGGCGCTTCCACACGGCCTCTCGAATCCTCACGTGTTGTAG
Source organism: Acinetobacter pittii (assembly GCA_052038405.1). Lineage (GTDB taxonomy): Bacteria > Bacteroidota > Bacteroidia > Chitinophagales > Chitinophagaceae > Niabella. The sequence continues at coordinate 7,062 of JBQGCI010000286.1, read as the reverse complement.
AGGACGGGTCTTTTTTAAGACTGCAGACCATGTCCCTGGGATATAATCTGCCTTCGGGTTTGATCAGCAGGGCGAAACTTAAGAATGTCAGGTTGCATTGCTCGGCCCAGAACCTGGCGATATGGACAAAGTATACGGGTTCTGACCCTGAAGTTTCCACGCGGCCCGGCGCATTGACACAAGGCTTCGACATCTTCGCTTATCCGCGGGCGTTCACACTTACGTTTGGTTTGAATTGTTCATTTTAATTACAAATTGCCATGAAGAAATTGAAATACATTGCGCTTTTTATTTTAATCAGCAGTTACTTTTCCTGCACAAAACTCGACACCTTACCAACAGATTTTGTTACAGAGGCCAATTACTTTAAAACACAGGAACAGCTGAATATCGGTCTCACTGGTATATACAGTATTCTCGGCCATTCGGCCCTGTACCAGGATGCATTATTACATAACATGTCTTACACTAATGATGAAGGCGTGTTTGTTTATACCCAGGCAGCGCTTATCGCTCCCGCTAATTTCGGCTATTCTGTTAATGAGGCCACCATAGGAAATATGTGGATCGTGCTGTACCGCGGTATTAACCAGGCAAATATTTTATTGCAGGCAATAGAAGGGGAAGGTACACGGGGTGTGAATAGCGCTGCTAAAGAACAAATTAAGGCACAGGCCTTGTTTCTGAGAGCATATTACTATTTTATGCTGGTTACCCGATGGGGCGCCGTACCCATGCCATTGGAGCCTATTAAAACGCCCACCAGTATTAACAGGGAACGCACACCGGTAACAGAAGTATATGCCCGGATTATTGAAGATATGAAGTATGCGGAAAAGGTATTACCTGCGGCTTCAGCATTGGGACCTAATTCTGCGGGCAGGATCTCACAAAATACCGCCCGGGGAATTCTCGCCAGGGTGTATTTAAGTATGACCGGTTTTCCGCTTAATGATGAAAGCAAGTACCAGGATGTAATTACCTGGTGCGAGAAAGTTATGGGCACCGGCGAAAACCATTTGAACCCTAACTATGCTGACCTCTTTGTAAGACAGGCTAGAGATGAATATTACATAGCTGAAAATATGTGGGAGGTTGAATTTTATGGTAATGTAACGGATACATACAGAGAACAGGGATATGTGGGGGTTAGAAACGGGATGTCTGCCTTACAGGGAGAAGATTATCCTGGTTTTGGTTACAATTTTTTAGGAGCCAATATCGAATTATATTATCGCTATCATAACGATCCGGTAACGTCCTTGTCTAAAGATCTCAGACGTGAACGCAATATTCCTCCCTACATCTGGGTGGGAGGGTCTGCTACCAGCCAGGTAATGCGCAAACAATACTTCCCGGTCAGAACCACTTTGAATTTGTACCAGCGATGGGCGGGCAAATGGAGAAGAGAAGAAGAAATTAAACTGCCCCGCTTCAGAAACGGTAACGGCACCAATTTCCCGTTGTTACGTTATGCCGATGTGCTGTTAATGTATGCAGAGGCCGAAAACCACCTGAATGGGCCCACGCAGGCGGCTTATGATGCCTTGAATCTGGTGAGAGAGCGGGCCTATGGCAGCGGCTACAGGGTAAGTGCGGTGAGCTTTAATGCTGCTACAGACGGAGGTAGCGGGTATACCCAGCCCCCCTATGTGATTTTTGATAAAAGTACCGACGTAAACGGCGCTAATACTGCCGACGCTTATACAACGATCGCAAATGGACGGGTAACGGGTGTAGTGTTGGTAAGAATGGGGGGATTTTATGGGGCAACGCCTCCCAACATTACATTTGAAAGTGTAGATGGAAATGGTACCGGCGCCAGGGCCACAGCGGTGGTAACACCTATCAATACCTCCGAGGCCCGCCTTCAGCCTGGCCTGTCAAAAGATGAACTTTTCGACGAGATCAAAAATGAGCGTAGCCGGGAGCTTGCCTTCGAAAGCCTGAGATCACACGACCTGAGACGTTGGGGCGTATTGGTTGAAACGATCAGGGAAATGGGTACCAGGCATGGTGCGGCTGCACCCTGCTGCACCGTTCAAAGCGCTTATGTTACCGCGGCAGCTAATATTTCGGAGCGGCATCTGTATTATCCGATCCCCCCTGCCGAAATTGCTACTAACACATTGATTACTCAAAACCCTGGCTGGTAACCGGCCCCCGTTTGAAGTCTTCCATCATTTAAATTTAATATCAGATGAAATCGATCTATAATTACCTGTCCGGCTCCTGGCTTTTTAGCCTGCTTCTGTTCTCCTGTCAAAAAGATATCGTTCAGGATACCGGCTTTAATGTGCATACAGAAAAGACCACTTACAAAACGGGAGAAGAAGTGCTTTTTACTTTTACCGGTAACGCCGAAAATATTGTTTTTTGGAGTGGAGAAACAGGGAGCCAATATGTAAACCGGTCACGGGCCAGTGAAAAAGGCAGTCCCTATTTGCGGTTTACCAGCGCCGCCACTACAGGCGCCCAGGCGGATGGCCTGTCGGTTTTAGTTTCTAAAGATTTTAAAGGTGCTGTAAATCCGGAATCTGTTTCCGCGGCGACCTGGACCGACATTTCCGTGCCCAATGCAGACCTTCCGGCTACTAACCTCGCCTTGGGCCGCACGTATACTGCCTCGGGTACAAGAAATGCCGTTAACGGCCCGGAGAAAGCTTTTGACAAATCGATGGGTACCGTGTGGATTGGTTTGGCACATGCCAATCAATGGCTGCAGATCGCCTTTGGCGAACCGGTAACATTCAATGCTGTTGCGATGCGCGAAGTGGCCATCAGGGCAACTGCCTATAGAATAGAGTATTCTAATGACGGGAAAATATGGAAGGTTGCAGTAGCTGGTACCGGTGTAGGCACAAGGAATGTTATTGCGTTTCCGGAAGTTACAGCCAGCTTTCTGAGGATTTTTTATTTGTCGGGCGGTAACGACGTAAACTTGGGAGAGCTGGAAGTATATCATGTGCCGGCGCTCGAAAAGAAAGCCTTGTTATCTACTATTAATGCGGCCGGTGTGGCGGGTATGCAAACTCCGAGCGTGGTTGATTTAAGCGATTTTGCGGACAGTGAAGCAGGGGAAGTGTATATCGCCTTTAAAAACAGCACCAGGTCGGATGCGTTGAAGCCAAGGGGGTGGAATATCAATAATTTTTCGGTTACCAATACATTACGCGACGGAACTGTTAATACGATCGTAGCCAGTGTGACGGCTGCTGGATTTAAACTGGTGGATGTTAAAAACCCCAACTTTAAATGGGGACTGGCGCCTAATCTTACCAATCCTGTGTTACTGAGTATCGGCTCAGGGGAAGCGGGTGAAGCAGACAACGAAGACTGGGCCGTAACAGGCCCCATCGCCCTTAACAGGGTACAGGTGGCTGACGCAGGTACACCCGTTACCTCCATTACCACATTGAGTCCGCCCACCTTCTATAAATATATTTTTAATACCCCCGGTACCTATACCGTTACTTTTCACGCTTTCAACCAGAATATGAAGGAAAAGAAAGAAGTGATTAAGGAATTGCAGATTACGATCACCCCTTAAGATACATCTAATGATGAGACTTTTTTGTATAGCCGTAGCAAGCCTGTTACTGGGCTCCGGCAAGGCGTATGCACAGCGGGGTGGTATCGCCGATGCCTATCGCACCGCAGGCGGGGCAGCAGCCCTAAAAGTTACCGAATGGCGCTCCGGCCGCAAAGCAGATATTGTAAGGCAGGCAGCGGCTTTGCCCGTGGCTGTTACCAACACTTTTATTAAACGTGCCGAAGAAACCCTTAAAATGAACTGGCCCTTATTAACAGCCAGCGGCTACCTGGAGTTTTCAGTAAACGGTAACCGGTCGAGGTATGAGGCCCTATTCAATAAGCGCCGTTCGATGTTGAAAGATCTCGTGATCGGCGAATTGATGGAGCGTAAAGGCAGGTTTATGCCAATGATAGCCGATGGGATCTGGTTGATATGTGAAGAAAGCACCTGGTCGTTACCGGCCATACTCGATGTGGACCGGAATGGGTACGGGTTGCCGAAGCCGGATGACCCTATTGTAGACCTCACCGTAGCCCAGACTTCCGTACTGCTGGCCTGGACCCATTTTTTGCTGAAACGAGAGCTGGATCAGATCAATCAATACGTTTCACAGCGAATTATGACGGAACTAGAAAAAAGAGCGATAGCTCCCTTCAACCATCACAATGATTTTTGGTGGATGGGTTTTACAGGCCGTAAACCCAATAACTGGAATATCTATTGTAATTACTACCTGCTGATGACAGCGCTTCTTACCGTGGATGATAAAGTAAAACGGGATAGTGTTTTCGAAAAGGCTATACGCAGTGCTGACTTGTTTTTCTTTTCATACCCCGAGGATGGTGGATGCGATGAAGGCCCTAAATACTGGAATATGGCGGGAGGCACTTTAGGGATGTTCATTAAAACCCTGAGCGATCTATCCTGTAAGCGTATTGATTTTACCGGTATCCGCAAAATGCACGATATAGGATCCTATCTTTCAAAAGTGCATGTGGGGGGCAACAGCTTTGTAAACTTTGCAGATGCTACTGTGATTTGTAATGCTGATCCGGCCAAACTGTTTGCTTTCGGTGATCTTTATAATGATCTTTCTTTAAAGCAGTTTGCTGCGTATTTTTTTCAAAGTAACTGGAGCGGAACGCAGAAAATACAATCAGATGAGATGAATGTCTTCCTCCACAACCTGATGTGTGCGGATACATTACTGCATATAAAGCCGGGTGCTCCTTTAAAAGAAGCCAATTGGTTGCCCGACCTGCAGATCGTATCGCTCAGGGAAAAAGCAGGAAGTGAAGCCGGACTTTTCTTCGCTGCCAAAGGCGGTCACAACGGGGAAAGCCATAACCATAATGATGTAGGCAACTTTGTTGTATTCCTCGATGGCAAACCCATGATCATCGATATTGGTATCGGAACCTACGCCAAGGAAACGTTTAGCGAAGACCGCTGGAAGATCTGGAATATTCGTTCATTATGGCATAATTGCCCTTTGATTAACGGGCTGGAACAACCCAATGGTTCGGGCTACATTGCCCGCAATGTACAGTTTCAGAATGATGCCGGTAAAGCCTTTTTTGCACTCGATCTGGCTAAGGCTTATCCCCCTGAAGCCGGCGTTAACCGCTGGGTACGGAGTTTTAATTATAACCGGAAGAATGCTTCTCTTGAATTGAATGATAACTATACACTATCGGATAGGAAAGGGCCTACAGAGCTGAGTTTTATCACGCACCTGCCGGTTAGCAAAAATACGGGAGTTGTACAGATAGGCAGTGGTCCAAAGATGTTGAAAATGGAATATGATCCGCAAGAATTTTACCCCGAAATAGTTACGCAGGAGTTAAATGACCCGAAACTCATACAACCCTGGGGTAAGGCCGTACACAGAATTATTTTAAGATCCCGTCAAAGCGGTTTAAAGGGCCGGCATGCCGTTCGGTTTTCAGTAATACAATAACACAAGGCAATGAAAAAAATAATCATATCGGGGGCCATCTGCTTCCTGGCGATACTTAATACATGGAGTCAGGTTAAGCTACCGGCTATTTTTTCAGACCACATGGTGCTTCAGGCTAATAGCCAAGTACCAGTTTGGGGAAAGGCTCGGGCAGGGAGTAAGATCTCCGTAAAAACCTCCTGGAGCAGCATATCCTATACAGTAACTGCTGCTCCTGACAGCAGTTGGAAAGTGGTAGTAAAAACGCCGGGCCCGGGAGAAATACATAGTATGCGTATCAGCGATGGAAAAGGAACTGAGATCAGCGATATATTGATGGGGGATGTATGGCTATGTTCCGGCCAGTCTAACATGACGATGCCCCTGAAGGGTTTTCCAACCGATCCCGTACAGGGGGCGATGGAAGAGATGCTGCAATCCGACCATAAAAATATCCGGTTGTTTGATGTGGGGAGGGCAACCAACCCCGAGCCCCAGTTTGACCTTACGGGAAGCTGGAAGGTGGTGAACGCTGAAAACCTGGCGAACTTCAGTGCGACTGCATGGTTTTTTGGAAAGACGATTAACGAAGTGCTGCATCAACCGGTAGGACTCATTACCAGTAGTTGGGGCGGTTCGCATATTGAAACATGGATGAGTAAAAATGCGCTGAAGAAATTTCCGGAAATTGAGCTGCCTTTATCGAAAGCGTTTACGAAGGCGCCCAATCAAACACCCACCATCCTTTTCAATAATATGATCTATCCTGTTGTTGGATACGGGTTGAAAGGAATTATCTGGTACCAGGGCGAATCCAATAAAAACAACCCCGCACTATATGCACGTTTATTACCTGCCATGGTTGCAGACTGGCGAGCACTCTGGCGACAGCAACGTTTACCATTTTACTATTTGCAGATAGCCCCTTTTGATTACCGGAGCGGAAAGAATTCGGCCTATTTAAGGGAGGCTCAGGTAAAGGCATTAACCGAGATACCTGATGCAGATATTGGTTTTTTGATGGATGCAGGAGAAGCGGAAAATATTCATCCTTCGGATAAGAAAAAAGCCGGACAAAGGCTGGCCTACCTGGCCATGGTGAATACGTATGGGGTAAAAGGCATTCCCGCAACGGGGCCTATATACAGGTCTTTGCAGATTAGTTCAGATACGGCTTATGTGTCCTTTTTAAATAAAGGTAATGGTCTGAGCTCCAAAGGGAAGAAGCTTACCCTGTTTGAAATAGCCGGAGCGGATAAGGTATTTTACCCGGCCGAAGCCATTATTACCAGGACCGGCGTTGCAGTTTATAATAAGAGCCGGGTAAAGCACCCTGTTGCCGTGCGATATGCCTTCACCGACTATGCGAATGGCGAATTGTTCAACACCTACGGCCTGCCAGCCTCTTCATTCATAACAGATGAATGGCCTTATTAAAAGTAAAAGCTACGGTGAAGTCTACTTCTTGGTAGCATTTTCTTACCTATTTAATAAAAGATTGTCGTATTATCATAATAAAATGAGATCTTGCTATTCTGCTCCGACAAGATAATGCAAAACCTACACAAAAGTCACAAAATAAGCTGTG
>JBQGCI010000285.1:0-1603 GCA_052038405.1 Acinetobacter pittii | reverse complement strand
TAGACACTAAAGTTAAATGGAAGCGACTGAATCATGACCTTCACAACGTCATCGGCTTTTACAGTTTATTGATCGGATTGATTTTTGCCGTAACAGGGCTTGCTTTTGCCTTTCCAGGTTTCAAAAAGACATATATCGCTACATTCAATTTATTGCAGCCTCTGCCCGGGGACGCCACAATCGTCTCGCCGATACCATTGCCTGCTGTAGAAAAAAAGTTTCAAGACAACGCGCTTCGATATGCTTTGACAAACTACCCAGATGCTGAAATGATGTCCATCCGACTGAAAAAAGAAACCGAAACAGAAATGGACATCCAGGTGCGGCATGATGAAAAACGAAGCGGTACATTTGACTGGCTTTATTTTGACAGAAAAGACAATAGCCTACGAGAAATCAAGTCTAGCGAAAAGCTACATTATGGTGATAAATTGGGCGCCCTTAACTATGATATTCATACAGGCGGTATCGCCGGCATGGGGACAAAAATAATCGCTTTTATCGTCAGTCTTTTTTGTGCATCGTTGCCCATCACAGGTTATGTGATCTGGCTAAACAAAAGCAAAAAGAAAAAGAAAAGGTTATCAACATCATGTGGATAAGTACTGTTAATAACCTAACTTTTCTTTTAAACAGGTTTTCAACAGCGTTATTAACATAATGTGGAAAAGTCAATGTTAGCCAGACATCCTTATACTGACCACATGCGAAAATAACCAGTAAATAGGCAGGAGAAACACATAATCCTATAAAAAGAGAATCCGATACACATAAGTGTACCGGATCTCTTCAATAACAAACCAACAATCAATATACTAAAGATTCGGGTTCCGAACCGTTTCTTCATAGGGAATGGAAAATAGATAGTATGGACTGTTTGCCACGAAATCAGAACCATTAGGAAATTTAATGACACGATGCCCCTGACCATTTACCAGCTTAGGTTTACCATCAGCGCCAACAATCTCCACTTGAATTGGTTTACCTTCTCCGTCAACATATGATTTCCGTACCACCTTTCCTTGCGTCCTCAGGATATCTGATAAGGCAAATCCTTCGCCCCAAAGCTCCTTACGTCGTTCAATCAAGATCGCAGCAATTAATTGATCTGTATCATTTCCCGAAAACAGCTTTGCATTCCTAGCTGTACGCAGCTTATTCAAGGCTGCTACTGCTTTATCTTTTTCACCAGCGCGGGCGTACCCTTCGGCGGCAATCAAAACCATTTCCGAAGCGCGCATGAACACAATGTCACCGATCAAATTTGATTTAAATTTAAACTTCTTATACCGTAGAAATCCTTCCCGACCCGGCAGATTATCCCATTCAAATAAGGCATAACGGACATCGCCGGTATCGAATAGATCTTTAAAATAGGGATCAGCCATAAAGCTATAGTAATAAGAACCTGCCGATGACACATCTAGATAATGAAATGCATAACTTGCGACGTTCTGCTCATTCGTTTGTTGATGTCCCCAAATCCACTCTTTATTTCCAAAATCATTGAAACCAGCCTGATAATCCGAAGCATTCATTAAGTCATAGTTTTTCACTGCTTTTTCAGCATATTCGGCGGCCAATGCCCACTCACCCACCTGCA
>JBQGCI010000284.1:0-2428 GCA_052038405.1 Acinetobacter pittii | reverse complement strand
GGGTCTGAATTTTTGTTTCTTTTGTTTCAGGACAAAAGAAAATAAGTAAATTCGTAGAAGCCATAACAACACAATTATGAAATTCCTGAAAAAATTCCTCCTTTGGTTTATTGGTATAATCGCTACAGTTGTTGTACTACTATACATTTTTGATATAGATTACCTCCTTAAAGCTGTACGCGTAGTATACCTCAACGGAAAAACTACCGCATACCTTGATGATTATACTTATTTTGACAACAGGGTAATTAAAAAGGGAAAAGCACAACCATGGGCTTTACACACAAACTATAACAAGGTTAAACCCACTCAAAGACTTAATGAGGTAAATAAAGAACTGGGTACCGTTGCCTATGTCATTATCAAAAATGACAGCCTTTGGCATGAAAGCTATTACGACGGTTATGGAAAAGACTCTAAGTCTAACTCCTTTTCCATGGCAAAAAGTATTGTATCGGCTGCTATGTTCAAAGCTATTATGGAAGGCAAAATAAAAAACCCTGACCAGAAAGTTTCTGATTATTTTCCTGAATTTGGCAAAGGGCTGGCGGCAAAGTTAACTGTTGGCGACCTGTCATCAATGGCAACCGGGCTGGACTGGAACGAGCATTACAGCAGTGCATTCTCTATTACAACACGTGCTTATTTTGGTGACCACCTGGAACAGACAATGCTCAATGTGGGCGTAATACAGGAACCGGGTAAAAAGTTTGATTATGTGAGTGGCGCAACGCAACTGCTGGCTATGGTAATAGTTAAAGCGACAGGTGAGCACTTGGCCGATTATGTTTCAAAAAGTTTCTGGCAGCCTATGGGTATGGAACAGGATGCTTTATGGCAGCTTGACCATAAAGATGGGATTGAAAAGGCATACTGCTGCATTGCGAGTAACGCAAGGGATTTTGCCCGCTTCGGAAAACTGTTCCTGCATAAAGGAAACTGGAACGGCATGCAGATTCTTGATTCTGCTTATGTAGATAAAATGATAACACCGCGTTTCCCTGAATCACCACAGTACGGGTACGGATGGTGGCTTAATGACTATTTGGGTAAAAAAATGTATTATATGCGCGGCCACCTGGGTCAGTTTTGCATTGTAGTTCCCGAAGATAATATAGTCATTGTACGCCTGGGCCATGTAAAAGGCCTGCAAACCGAAACCGACCCGCATAGTAATGATTTTTATGTTTATGTGGATGAAGCCTACAAAATGATGGGTAAAATGAAACCCGGAGAAGGCAAGGGCAACACGCTTGCCATGACAAAGAAATAAACGAATGATTGAAAGACTAAATCTCGAAAATATACTCTTCCTTGATATAGAAACCGTGCCTGAGCATCCGCATTTTGATTTGTGTGATGAGGAAACACGGCAGCTATATGACCTGAAAACGGCATACCAGCGTAAAGACGGCCAATCGCCGGAAGAATTTTATGAGCGGGCCGGCATATGGGCAGAATTTGGCAAAATTGTTTGCCTCTCGGCAGGATATTTTATCTTCAGGGGTGATGTAAGGCATTTCCGGGTAACCTCTTTTTTTGGGGAAGAAAAGCAGATACTAAGAGACTTTAGTAACCTTCTTATAAACCATTTCAACCAGCCCCAGCATATTATGTGCGGGCACAATGCAAAAGAATTTGATTTTCCATTTATAGCCCGTCGCATGATAATCAACGGTCTGCCTATACCGCCTAAACTAAATCTTTTCGGTAAAAAGCCCTGGGAAGTACCACATCTGGATACCATGGAAATGTGGAAGTTTGGCGACTACAAAAGCTTTACATCACTAAAGCTCCTGACCAAGATATTGGGTATCCCATCGCCAAAGGGAGATATTGACGGTAGCCAGGTAGGCCATGTATACCATGTAGAAAATGATATTGACCGTATAGTTACCTACTGCGAGAAAGATGTAATTGCTGTAGCGCAAGTACTCTTACGCTTCCGCCGCGAAGACCTGCTGGTAGAAGATGAGATAATACATGTATAAAAAAGGGATGCAATTGCATCCCTTTTAATCATTGTACAAGTGGTACAAGTGTATTACACATCATCATAATCAACATAAATATCCCCTGATGTAGGGTGCGCCTGGCAGGTAAGTATAAGTCCCTCTGCGATTTCGCCATCAGTAAGTATGGCATTCTTTTTCATTTCGGCTGTACCGCTTTTTATGCGCGCCATACAGCTGCTGCAAATGCCACCCTGGCATGAATAAGGAGCATCAACACCCTGCTTAAGGGCTGCATCCAGTATGGTCATTTGCTGAGACATGATAAAGCTGGTTTCCTCATCATCGACCAATACTGTAATTTTTGTTTGCCCGTCTAATGGTTCCGATATTTTTTTCTCGGCAATAGGAGTAGAGAACAGCTCAAACTTAATGTTCTTCTCCGGTATATTGCTTTCCCTTAAAACATCATTTAC
>JBQGCI010000283.1:0-9841 GCA_052038405.1 Acinetobacter pittii | reverse complement strand
AGGCAGCAGTAGCCAGCGCCAGAGCCAGCCACCACCAACCGCTTCTCTTGAAATTGATTATCGTAAAAGCTACAATGAAAAGATAGAGCGGCGCCCAGGTCAATGCATTACGCATAACAGGCATGAAGCTATCGAAAAGGGCATTAGCCAATTTTGTGTTGATCCATTCAAATAGCCAGCGGTCAGCACTAACAAACCAATCTGGTAAGGGAATATAACCAGGTATATCCATAAGATGCAAAAATAACGATACTCGTTAAATTTGGTGTTAAGTAACCTAAATATATAATACAATAAGTGAAGAATTATCTGATCAGAATTTACAACTCCCTATCTTAGCGTTTATGAAACGTAAAAAATTCATTGCCGCGGCTGTTGCAATGGCTTCGGCGCCTTTTTTACAGAGTAACGCAGGTACTGCCATTAAAAATACAGGTACGATCCCTCCTTATTTAAAGCCCGGTGATATGATTGGAATTACCTCTCCGGCCGGATATATAACACGTGAAGGTATCATCCCGGCCGCAACCGTATTACAACAATGGGGATATAAAATACGGGTAGGGTTCACTATTGGCAAACGTGATCACACTTTTGGCGGAACAGATGCCGAGCGATTATCAGATATGCAGGCGATGTTAGACGACCCGCAGATTAAAGCTATTATGTGTGCCAGGGGTGGTTATGGCAGTGTAAGAATTGTAGACGGATTAAACTGGGAGCGGTTTAAAGCGAATCCCAAATGGATTATTGGGTTTAGTGACATTACCGTTTTGCATTCGCACGTTCAGAAAAATATGGGGATAGCCTCTATTCATTCCAAGATGTGCAATAGTTTTCCGGAAATCTGGGCCAACGCTGATCCATTACAAAAAGCTACGATAGAATCAATAAACCGGGCTTTGTCCGGCGACCGTATGGAATATACAGCTCCATTCAGTAATTACAATCGTACCGGAACCGCTAAAGGCCTGTTGGTGGGAGGGAATTTAAAAACGCTGGAAAGCCTGGCAGGAACAGCATCGGACATAGCAACAGATGGAAAAATACTTTTTTTGGAAGATACAGGAGAGTATTTGTACAGTGTAGACCGTATGTTCTGGAGTTTGAAGCGAACAGGGAAGCTTTCCAGGTTAGCCGGACTAATAGTGGGTGGTATCAAAGTGAAACAGGATGATCCATCGGAATATTTCGGGCAAACTATTTATGACATTATAACAAATAAAATAAAAGGCTATAAATACCCCGTTTGTTTCGATTTCCCCGTTGGGCATCAAATAGATAATTTCGCCTTAAAATGCGGAGTAGCGCATGAACTATCGGTTCAATCTGCCGGAAGCAATTTAAAAGAGATCTCAAATATAAATTGATTTTTTGTCGATGATTATAAAGACACCTCCCTATTTACAACCGGGAGATACTATCGGAATTGTATGTCCGGCAGGCTATATGGCCTTTGAGAAAGCCGCAGCTTGTGTGAGAGTTTTGCAGGAAGAGTGGGGGTATAAGGTGAAAGTGGGCAGCACTTTGGGCAGTAAGTCGGAGACTTATTTTGCCGGAACAGATGAAGAGCGGTTGAATGATTTCCAGGCAATGCTGGATGATGACGAGGTACAGGCTGTTCTTTGCGGAAGAGGAGGGTACGGAATGGGGCGAATTGTTGACCAGGTCAACTTCAGGAAATTCAAGAAGAAGCCCAAATGGATAATAGGCTTTAGCGATATCACCATTTTGCACACTCATTTGTATTCCAACTATCATATTGCTTCGCTGCATGCACCAATGGCAGCTGCTTTTAACGACGATGGCTACTTAAGCGAGTATGTTATTTCTTTAAAGGATGCCCTGGAAGGCAAATGGGCGAAATATACCTGCGAGCCGCACGAACTAAACAGGCTTGGAGCGGCTGTAGGCGAATTAGTGGGGGGCAACCTGGCCTTACTGGTCAATGGAATAGGCACGCCTTCTGAAATTAAAACCAAAGGCAGGATACTTTTTATCGAGGATATTGGTGAGCAGAAATATGCTATCGACAGGATGATGCAGCAATTGAAAAGGAGCGGCAAGCTTCATAAGCTCGCCGGCCTGATAGTTGGATGTTTTGCCGACACCAAAGATACGGAGCGCCCTTTTGGCGCCACCCTCCAGGAAATTATTTTAGATGCGGTTAAGGAGTTCGACTATCCGGTTTGTTTTGAGTTTCCTGTGAGTCATCATAAAGAAAATGTGGCACTGAAAATTGGTGTCGGATATAAATTACGGGTTCATCAAAAAAAAGTAACACTTGATGAATAACCGGCAGGCTAGTCACTAATCTCGGATAACTTTACCACTTTCACAGGGTAGTAAACTGTGTTATGCAGCTCGCAGGATGATGTAGGAAACAGATCTGCTTCTAATACTGCTACCACGGAGTATTTGCGCCGGCATCAACCTATTATGCCACCAACGATCTGGCCAGGATGAGTTTGAACAGGACATTTAGGATAGGACGATTTCCTTATTTAAAGTAGCCCGGCGACTGACCGGAGTCGCTGTAAGACCTCTGCTTATTTTCGCCAATGGCTGGGAGCAAAAAAAATCCCCAACATTAGAGATGTTGGGGACTTCATCAAAAACCATTAACCATTAAACCTTATCCTATGAAAATTCAATTCAAAATTACGAAATAAATCATATCATGCAAACGATTGTTATTTATTTTGTTAATTTTCACATTTTTTTATGATTTAATAATCGCATTATCAGCGCATTCCCCCTAATAAAGGAAATGGCATAAGTGTATAACGAACAGGCGATAACAAAAAATGGAAAATGTTAATAGCTGCCTTGTGAGGGATGCCTGATGGGAAGCTACTACACCAACTCCTGGTATATGGCTCTGGTATCGTACGCTTCTTTCCATTTATCACCAGGTGATGGTATGGATTGATGCTGGGTAAACGGCCGTTTAGGCGGTTTAGGTCTTTGTGGTCGCCGCGGCGGTGCACATGCCGTTATTAAAACGATTAATACGATCAGGATAACGGCTGTAAAACGGTTGAAAGGGGCTTTCATATTTTTTCGCTTTATAACGCATGTAACGCAACAAACAGGCCAATCCTATTGGTTACGCTACATACGTCAAGTACATAAAAAAATCGCCCTCGTGGAGGGCGATTTTCTTATAATACAGTAGGTGGCTTAGAACGTATATCTTGCAGATACACCCACGTTAGGATAAAAGTTGTTGTACCCGTTATAATCGAATGGCTCCACTATATTGAATGTTGGGCGAACATCGGCAGATACTGCCAAGGGTATTTTGTTGAACTTGTAGTCGGCTCCGCCAGTTGGAAACAGGCCCACACCAAAACCTTTATAATATTTATCATTTGAGAAGGTATTAGACAGAACAACACCACCGCCTACAAACCATTTCAGCCCAGGAACCGGTTTGATATCAAAATGATGCTGGTAGGCCCCTGAGGCCGCCACATTCGTCCACCTCGTTTTACCGAATTTTTCGGGACGGACGCCCAAATTAAATTCGAGTGCAGAAGCATCATTTAGAAAAGTCTTGTAGGCCGCAGAAACAATGTCATAATAACCGTTGCCCAGTCTAAGACCTATCGATTGCTTATAAGTGCTTTGAGCAAAAATAGCCGAGCTTAGAGAAAGAAAAACCAGTCCGAGTGTCAATTTAATTTTCATAATATTTGATTTGTTTAACGGCGCAAATCTAATCTATTTCCTTATTAGTTAAGTACCAGGATTGAGGTATATCGACAAACGGCTACTTTTCAGGTACCAACGGCTCTCACCAGGGTGTAAACAAAAAAGTTTGCATAAGAATATGCAAACTTTTGATAATCTGGTATTAATATGCTTATTAATAGTCTTTGTTATAGTCGCTGCTACGGTCGCGATATCCGCCGCCGCCATATCCGCCGCTGCTTTTTCTATATCCGCCGCTGCCGCTGTTACCGCCGCCGCCGAAGCTTCTTTTTTTGTAGCCACCGCCATTGCTGCTGCCACCTTCTTTTGGACGGCTTTCGTTTACTACGATATTTCTACCGTCAACTTCAGTGCCGTTTAAAGCATTGATGGCCGATTGTGCTTCGTCATCGTTAGCCATTTCTACGAAACCAAAGCCTTTGCTACGGTTTGTGAATTTGTCTAAAACGATTTTAGCAGAAGTTACTTCTCCGTGCGAGCTGAATAAATTCTGTAAGTCCTGGTCTTTTAAATTCCAGCTTAAGTTACCAACGTAAATGTTCATTTTTTTTGTTTTAAGAAATTTAAAGAAAGTGAGAAACAGTAACCAAGATCAATGAACATTTATGTAACATGGAACCTTTATACTGAATATACACCATAATAACTAATACAAATATACTGGTAATTTTTCCTTATTGCCAATAAATTTATTTTATCAAATGGTTACTAAAAACGCCCGGCCTTGAGGCCGGGCGCTGTAAACTGCTTTGGAAAAAGGGAAATTATTCGGCAATTACTTCAAAATCAAGTTCGGTGGAATGACCATTTCCGAAATCGATAGTCGCTTTATGCGTGCCTAATTCTTTCACTTCTTCATTGATGTGAATTTTTTTACGGTCGATTTCATAACCTTTTTGCTCGCGGATGGCTCTGCTGATCTGAAGGTTCGTTACACTACCGAAAATTTTACCAGATGTACCGGTTTTAGCTCCGATTTTAAGAGGAGAGGCGCTTAATTTGCTGATAACATCGTTAATTGCAGCTAACATGGCATCTTCTTTTTTCTTCGCTTGTTTCAGTCTTTCTTCCAGCTGTTTTTTGTTGCCGGCGCTGTTTTCGACCGCTAATTTGCGAGGTAATAAAAAGTTGCGTGCATAACCATTTTTTACGGTTACAACTTCGTTAACACCTCCCAAATTGTCTACATCCTGTATTAAAATTACTTCCATTGTATGTTTATTTAGTTCCCTTTTGCCCAATCGATGATTGTGACTGTCTCCACCAGTTGTGGGTTAGGGAAGGTTACTAATGTTAAGCTAGCAGGGGTATAGCTGGTAGTGAGCAGGACATCCTACTGGCTACTTACTATTTTCTACTTGCCGTTTTCTATTTCAAAAGATCTGTTACGTAAGGTAAAAGAGCCATCTGGCGTGCTTTTTTTACAGCATCAGAAACCCTGCGCTGGAATTTTAAGCTGTTACCAGTTAAACGGCGTGGTAATAATTTACCCTGCTCGTTCAGGAACTTTTTCAGGAACTCTATGTCTTTGTAGTCAACATAGCGGATGCCATATTTTTTAAAGCGGCAGAATTTTTTTACGCGCTTGTCAGTCTTAATGGCCGTCAGGTATTTGATTTCATTCTTTGCCATAATATTAAGCCTCCACTGCTTTTTCGGTTCCTGTTTTCACGCCTTTAGCTTTTTTAGCATTATACTCAACGGCGTATTTGTCGAGTTTAGTGCATAAATGACGAAGTACTGATTCGTCGCGGAGCAGCTGTATTTTCAGCCTCTCATTGAAGTCGGATGGCGCAGTATATTCCAATACCCAGTATAAACCAGTGGTTTTTTTCTGGATCGGATACGCCAGTGATTTCAATCCCCATGGATTTTCGTGAACGATAGAGCCACCTGCTTCAGTTACCATACCGGCAAACTTTTTCTGAGCAGCTTTAAACTCATCTTCGCTTAAAACCGGGGTAAAAATCACCATCAATTCATAATTGTTCATTACCCTGAAATTTGGTTAAAAAAATAAAATATCCCCAGCTTTTTGCTAAGGGGCTGCAAAGATACAAATTTTGTATGAATCTTATGATAGGTGCCTGCCCTTGTTGGCTTTATTATGCAAACAATTGATTATCATTAGTATTGAATTGCGATTTTTCCAATAGAGCTGCCAGTTTCCAGTTGACGATGGGCCACTTTGAGATTTTCAGCAGACAGCCCATGTAGCGTGGTGGATAAAGTAGGCTGTAAGGTGCCATCAGCAAAGAGTTCCGCAGCTGTATTCAGAATACGATGCTGTGCTGCCATGTCCTCCGTCTGAAACATAGAACGGGTAAACATCAGTTCCCAGTGAAAACTCACACTTTTGGATTTAAGCTGGCGGAGATTTACAGGCTGTGCCGGGTCGCTGATAGAGCCTATGGCGCCCTGGGGGCGAATCAGTTCAGCGAAGGCATCCCAATACTGGTTGATATCGACAAAGTCCAATATGAAATCTACCTGCTGAAATCCTGCCGCCCGCACTTCATTTACCAGGTCGCGATGATTGACCACATAATCTGCTCCCTGCTTTTTACACCATTCGGCCGATTCGGGTCTTGATGCGGTAGCCAGCACGGTTAGCCCCGCTATTTTTTTGGCTATTTGAATAGCGATAGAACCAACGCCGCCGGCACCACCAATGATCAGGATCGTTTTTCCGCTGTCTTTTCCGTTAATACGCATCCGGTCAAATATCATTTCCCATGCGGTTAAGGTAGTAAGCGGCATAGCAGCGGCTTCGCTAAATGTCAGGTTCGCCGGCTTTTTACCCGCAATGCGCTCATCCACCAGCTGCAACTCTGAATTGGAGCCGCTTTTTGTGATGTCGCCTGCGTAATATACTTCATCTCCTTTTTTGAATAATGTTACAGCTTCACCCACTTCTTCCACAATTCCTGCGGCGTCCCACCCTATTATTTTGGGTGTGTCCAGTGTTTTTTCTTTGGCGCTGTTCTGCCGTACTTTAAAATCAACCGGATTTACACCCGCTGCTTTTACTTGCACCAGTATCTCATGGCCGGTAGGTCGGGGCGGTATTGTCTCAAAATCAATAAAGCTTTCTGCTTCAGTTATAGGGAGAGAGGTTTTAAATCCTACTGCTTTCATTACTGTTTGTTTTAAATGTTAATGAGTTATATACAAACAGGATAAATTCTGTAAATGTTTAACAGATGTCGATAGTGTATAAAAAAAGTTCCTCCGGGGAAGAACTTTACACTAAATAAGATTAAAGAATTACTGGTTGTCTCCGAGGCTATACTCATTATTCTCTTCATCTTCCTCACCGATATCCTCGTTATTGTCATCTTCCTCCTGTCCCGGCACGTCAAGGTCTTTTCCATCCTGCGTGGTTCGCTCATTCAGCTTTTCACCTTCAAAATCCCGGTCATCCAACCTGGCTCTTTTCAGGTCCTCATCATCTACGTTATCAAGACTTTCTGCATCCTTCAGCAATTCCCGTTCCTGCCGCGTAACATTCGTGTCGTCGTTAGGCGCTGCTGCTTCCTCATCGGTATCTTCGTCTAAGATACCCACTCCTTCTTCGTCATCTGACGCTATGGTGAGGTCTTCTTCCTGGTTGATTTCGGGTGGCTTTACGTTTTCCTGTCCGGGTATATCTTCAATATCCGGTAAATCAATAGTAGTCTCTTCGGGCTTTAATTTCTCTCTGTCTTTTTCCGAATCATGTATATCGGAGTCATTAAATGTTGTCATAGATAAAAGGTTTAGTACAACCTTGGTTGGGCAAATACAGTGCCACGCCATGAACATATTGCTTATAAATAAGCCCGGCTGCAGGGCCGGGCTTATTTATAAGCGGTAAATACCTTATTGAATCTCTTCTTTAATATCTTCCATCAGTTTATGGGCAATGTGATTGGCTTTGCTTTCAAAATCACTTTCCGAGTAGATCCTGATGATGGGTTCTGTATTCGATGTGCGTAAATGCACCCAGTCGTTATCAAATTCTATTTTTAATCCATCTTCATCATTGATCGGATTTTTTGCATATTTCTTTTTAATACTTTTAAAGATAGTGGCTACATCAATGCTGCTGTCCAGCTCAATTTTGTTTTTGCTGATAAAATAGTCGGGGTATTGACGGCGCAGAGAGCCAATGCTTCCTTTTTGGTTGGCCAGGTGAGACAGGAACAGGGCGATACCTATCAAAGCGTCGCGGCCATAGTGGAAGTCGGGTACGATAATGCCGCCATTGCCTTCTCCGCCGATCACCGCGTTGGTTTCCTTCATTTTCGTTACCACGTTCACTTCACCAACAGCCGAAGGTGCGTAGGAGCCGCCTCTTTTCAGGGTTACCTCTTTGAGCGCTTTGGTACTGCTCATATTGCTAACCGTATTGCCGGGGCGCAGCGATAGTACATAGTCGGCTACCGCCACCAGTGTATACTCTTCGCCAAACATACTGCCATCTTCGCAAACAAAGCAAAGGCGGTCTACATCCGGATCTACCGCAATACCTAAATCCGCCTTTTCTTTAATAACCGTGCTGCTCAGCCCGGTTAAGTGGTTCGGCAGCGGCTCGGGGTTATGTGCGAAATTGCCTGTTACCTCTTTATTGAGTACAATTATATTTTCAACGCCCAATGCATTCAATAGCGCCGGAACGAATGTGGCGCCGGTAGAATTGATAGCGTCTACTACTACTTTAAAATTTTTAGCAGCAATAGCTTCTCTATTTACGAGGGGATAATTTAAGATCGCATTAATATGCTGCTGCATATAAGTATCATCTTTTTTTATTTTGCCCAATTTGTCTACCGGAACAAAATTGAAATCCTCCGCTTCGGCAATGCGCAGGAGCTCCTGTCCGGTTGCTGCAGAAATAAATTCTCCCTTTTCATTTAACAGTTTTAAGGCATTCCATTCTTTGGGATTATGGCTGGCGGTTAAAATAATGCCTCCTTCAGCGCCTTCCAGCGGAACAGCGATCTCAACTGTAGGGGTGGTGCTCAGGTCGAGATCCACTACGTCAATTCCCATAGCGGAAAGGGTAGACTGTACCAGGCTGCTGACCATTGCCCCACTGATGCGTCCGTCGCGGCCAATGACCACTTTAATGTTTTTATCTTTTCCTGCATTCTTCTGAAGAATGGCTCCGTAAGCGGCGGTAAATTTTACCACGTCAACCGGTGATAAAGTGTCGCCGGTTTTACCGCCGATGGTACCACGGATACCAGATATACTTTTGATGAGAGGCATATACTTATATAATTTTTTTTGTATTATCAGGGGAGCAAATTTACGAGCCAGGCCCCGATTAACAGGAATTTGTGGATAATATTAATGTTAGACAATAGTTGAAAATTGCGTTCAAACGGGCGTTGAAAGTAAAAAAGGCCACTCCATTACATGAACGCTAATGCTGTTGATCTCCCTAAACCGTGCAGATCTATGGAACCCGATTCGTCAGCTTGCCTAATAATAATTACTTTTGCAGGCTAATTATAAGTATTAAAGAAGGTTATGAGCGAATTTAAAAGAGTGCTGGTTACAGCGGCGTTACCCTATGCTAACGGTCCTATACATATCGGGCATTTGGCGGGCTGCTATATTCCTGCGGATATTTACGTAAGATTTCTGCGTGCGCAAAATAAGGATGTAAAATTTATAGGCGGCAGTGACGAACATGGCGTGCCTATCACCATTCGCGCCATGAAAGAAGGAGTGTCTCCTCAACAAATTGTAGACCGGTACCACGAGCAGATCAAACGCAGCTTTGAGCAAATGGGTATTTCTTTCGATATTTACTCAAGAACTTCAAGTCCGGTACATCATGAAACGGCCGCTGCTTTCTTTAAAAAGCTGTACGATGCCGGCTTGTTTGAAGAAAAAGAGAGTGAGCAATATTACGATGAGAAAACGAATACTTTTTTAGCCGATCGTTATATTGTCGGTACCTGCCCTGTTTGCGGTAATGGTAATGCTTATGGCGACCAGTGTGAAAAATGCGGCAGCTCTTTATCGCCCGAACAGCTGATTGACCCACGTAGTGCTTTGAGCGATGCGATACCGGTTAAGAAAAAGACAAAGCACTGGTATTTCCCCTTGCAGAATTATGAGGAGTTTTTGA
>JBQGCI010000282.1:0-6353 GCA_052038405.1 Acinetobacter pittii | reverse complement strand
GATTATGAGATTGCCTGGGAGCCCACCGGTTACCCGATTCGTAATAACTTCCTGTTGGAAGCACTTCCCACAGTGTAGTGGCTCCATAACCAGTCCACATATGTGCGAAACTATTGAATCCTTTCTTGGTAAGAACGTCGTAAATGGCTTTATCATTTTTTCCGCTCGCTAACGCAGGGAAAACGCGAGACAGTCCGAAGATACCTACATTTAAAAAGGTTTTTTTTTCGTTACGAATGTAATGAGCAATAGAATCCGATAAGGTCTGTTGATTATTTTCATGGCTCAAGCCAAAGTCCAATGCCAATGCATTTGCTGTAATGTTACCGAATGTCGCTTTAGAAGTATTATAAAACTGATTATAAAACGCCTTTTTGACCGATGTTCTTAAACTATCGTACAAACGACCATCGTCGGCTAACTGCAGGATTATAGCAATCCTTGCCATTAATTCCAGATCCCTGTAATGAAATGCGGTTGAGCTTAATGGTACCGGGCAATCGATACGTCCGGTTGGCGGGCACCAATCGCCCAGTCCTTCATAAACTATATTATCGTGCACCAGCGAGTCCCGGCAATATTGTATCCACTGCTGCATATCGGGATAAAACTCTTTAAGCACGGTAGTATCGCCGTAATATAAATACAGGAACCAGGGTATCTGTACAACAGCTGTGCCCCAATCAATAGAAGCTGCACCACCGGTGCGCTTTCCGGGCGCAATCATAAACGGCACGCCTTCGGGCTTTAAACCGGTTCTTGAAGCAACCCCCTGGTTTTTGTTATTGAACCTTGAGTTTACTACAGGTTGTGATGATGACCGGACATCGTGGAGATATTTGATCCAGAACGCCTGCATATCATAATTATATACCGACATGGGTGTAATAGTGTGCGCATCTCCCAACCATCCACATTTTTCCCTGGCAGGACAGTCGGTTGGCAGGCCATGCAAGTTGCTCCTGAGGGTCCACTTCGCCATTTGATGTAAACGGTTGACCTGTTCATCAGCACATTCGAAATCACCTGCCGGCTCCAGGTCGTTATGTACTACTATTGCCGTAAGGAGTTCTTCGGGCTTTGCGGGCTTCATTTCGCCTGTTACTTCCACATACCGAAAGCCGTGATAGGAAAAGCGGGGCTCCCATATCTCTGTTTTACCTCCCTTACAGGTATATGCCATCGATTGTTCTATTCCTGTTGCAAAGCTTCCGGTACTCGACAGATCCGGTAAGCCGTTTTTTCCCAGCTCTTCGCTAAAGCGCATCTTTATAGTTTGTCCGCGCTGCCCGGTAATCTTCAGGCGCACCCATCCTGAAAAGTTCTGACCAAAATCAAAAATGTAACGGCCTGTTGTATCGGAATGCACTTTCACAGGTCTTAGTTCTTCTATACGGCGTTCGGAAATAATAGTTTGCCGACGCAAGGCTGGTGGTGCTTTATCAGCCAATACTGCGGTTCGCCATTGATGCAGGGCCGCTGGGTAACTGCTCCAGTATGGCACCTCTTTACGGGCATCATAATATTCTCCCTCGTAAACATTGCTGCCCACGATGGGCCCCGGGAAGCAACTCCAGGATTCATCTGACACGAGGATCTCTTCTGATCCATCCATATTGTGTAGATGTAGTTGTACATACAACACCGGCCGCCCGTATGAGTAACCACCCTTTTGCCACACCTTGTTTTGGTTAAACCAGCCGTTTCCCAGCATAACGCCCAGCACATTCCCTCCCTTTTTTAAATAGCCCGTGATATCATAGCTGACATACAGGGCATAGGCCTCATAATTGGTTTGCGCAGGTTGCAATACTTCATTTCCTATTTTTCTGCCGTTCAGGTGCAGCTCGAAATACCCGGGTGCAGATATGCTGATAACAGCCGAACGCACCTGCTTCTGAAGCCGCCACACTTTCCTCAGCAAAGGCAATGAAGCATCCATGCCTGGCGGCGCCATAATCCATTTGCCCCTTAAACCAGCTGCCTGGTCAAGCCCGGTTAAAAAAATATGTGCAGCACTCCACGGGGAAGGTCTGCCTGTTCCATCCCATACCCTCGCCCGCCAATAATATTTCGAACCGGGTTTAAGTTTATCGCTGCGGCAGGCAATGCCGGTTTGCCGATCAGACGCTGTTTGAGTGCACTGCCAAACGTCCGCTGCTCCCCGCATCAACTTATTGGAATCAGAAGCTACCTGTATCGCATAGGCTGTTTGTGTAACAGCACGTGCCTTCGATTCCAAGGTCCAGCTGAATACTACGGTTTCCTTGTTGTGCATTACTACCGTTTGTGCCTGCAGGCGCCCCATGATCAGCTTACCCGTTTGTGCAAACAGCGTGGTAGCCGTTAAAACGGATACAACCAGCAAAAGCCAACCACGATTTCGAAGCAGGGAATGATCCATTTGTTATTTATTGATTTTCTTTAACCGCAACAATGCCTCCAGGTAATAGTAGTCGGCGTATGTAATAGCTATATCAATTTCATTATTTTTTGAACCTCTTGAATGCAGCAGGAATGCAGCATTCTTACTGCGGCTCTGATAACGCTCTGTAGATAATTCAATAAGCATTGCTTTAGCAAGGCTTAGGTATTCCCGTCCTTTACGCCCACTGACAAAACGCGAAAGATCCAAAAAAGCGGCGGCTGTGATGGCGGCTGCAGAGGCATCGCGGGTATCATTTGGGATAGCAGGCGCATCAAAATCCCAATAAGGGATCAGGTCCTGGGGTAATCTTTTTAAATAGGCATCAGCTACCTGCCGGGCAAAATCAAGATACCGGCGCTGCCGGGTTTCTTTGTACATCATAGTATACCCGTAAATCGCCCAGGACTGCCCCCTGGCCCACATGGACTGATCGGACTCCCCCTGGTAGGTGATACCCTTTTTGAAAGAGCCGTCTTCATTGTAAACTGCCACGTGATAAGACGAATGGTCAGGTCTGAAATGATGTTTCATTGTTACATCGGCATGGCTGGTAGCAATCGCACAAAGGCCGGCTTTGTTGCGGTCTTTACACGACCACAATAACATTTCCAGGTTCATCATATTGTCGATGATCGTGTTGTGCCCGCCCAACTCGGCTACCCTGAAAGGCCATGAAAGGATGGTGCCGATTTTAGCATTAAACAATGTGGCCAGTGTGTCAGCTGTGCGATTGATCACCTGCCGGTAGGACGGATCCCGGGTTAGCCTGTATCCATTGCCGTAACTGCAAAATACCTGAAAACCGAGGTCGTGATCGAAAGCCGGTTGCTCTGAAAGTGGCTTCAGGAAGCCGGTATATTTTTCAGCTGCTCTTCTCCAGGCAGTGTCTTTGCTATACTCATACAGGTACCATAATATTCCGGGAAAGAAACCACTCGTCCAGTCTGCGGGCTTTACCATCTTCCATTCTTTAGCGTCGCCCACGATCATGCGGGGTATGGTGCCATCATTGGGAATTTCTTTTAAGGTCTTTCGGGCCTGGGCCAAACAATAGTTCAGTTGCTCGTCCACATCAAAGGCTGTATTTTTCTTGACTTGCGCAAAGGAAAGGGCAGATAAAAACAGCCATCCGGTACAAAACATTATAAACTTCAGATACTTCATTATATACAGAATTTTGAATTAAAAAACTAACGCAGGGTACTGATCCTGAACAAATGGCTACCTGCTTCAAGCCCGATTAAAGAGGTATCGCCTGTAGCATCTGCATGCCGGGAACCGGTAATGGCAAAGCCGTCAGGCATTTTAAAAGTAGCCGTACTTCCCGCAGGGATCTCCACCTTACACACTATCCCGTCCCTTTCTCTTTTCCAGGAGGAGCGCACTACACCTCTTACACTGTTATAGCTCGCCTCAAAGTGATCCAGTCCTTTTACAAAATGTGGAGCCAGCAACACATTTTTAAAGCCCGGTGCTTTGCTATCCGGCCTGATACCCGCCAGTGCTTTATAATACCAGGCGCCAATTTCCCCGAACATGATATGGTTTTGAGAGTTATCTTTTATCGAATTTGGATTCCAGTTTTCAAAAAGTGTGGTTGCCCCGTTTCGGATCCACCACCCCCATGAGGGATAGGTTTCGCTGGACGCCATTTGATAGGCTTCATTAGCATATCCGTTCTCACTGAGCGCATTTAAAATCGTTTTTGAACCCAAGAGGCCTACATCCAGTTGATACCCATCCGCCATCACGCGTTGTGCTAATTGTGCAGCCACCCGGCTTTTTAGGTCTTCCGGCACTATCCCCCAGTATAAGGGAGCGCTTAGCTCGGTTTGAGTACCGTTTGCATATATCCCGGTATTATAATCAAGATATTTTCTGTTGATAGCAACTTTTATTTTCTCTGCCAGTTCCTGATACAACCGGTAATCCTCCTGCCGGTTTAACAGCTGCGCTATGTCAGACAATATTTTAACGTCAGTATAATAGTAAATAGACGAAGTAAGTTCCACTACCGAAGTGGTTTTTACGGGCACCCAATCACCCAGGCCCCAGGTGGTTAGATGATCAGGACTGATGGATGTAATGTAGTTGACATATTTTTTGATAGCATCATAGTTATCCCTGAGAATTTTATCGTCTCCGTAAAACAAGTAAACCTGCCAGGGAATGATAGCAATCGTACTGGTCCAGTCGGGTCCATTGGCCCAGCTGTACCCCCATCCTGCAGTCGGAATAATTGCGGGTAGCACGCCGTTCGGCTGCTGCTCATCCCGGTGGTCGGCCAGCCATTTTTCATAAACAGTAATTCCATCAAAATTGTACAGGCCGGTTTCGATTGCAATATGCGCATCACCTGTCCAGCCGTTTTTTTCCCTTTGAGGGCAATCGGTAGGATAGCCAAATAGATTCGATAAATAGGAATTATTAGTTGCCTGCCATATTTTATTGAGGGTATTATTTGAGGAATATATGTTCCCTACCGCCGGCACGTCGCTATGCATGAAGTAGGCTTTTACGTCGCCATTCCTGATCATCACAGGCTGGTTGCTTGAAATTTCGATGTATCGAAAGCCTTTATAATTAAAGCGGGCCCTGAAAGTTTCCGTACCGTCCCCCTTTAAAATAAAAATATCTGTCTGAAAGGGGTCTGTATCATCGGTTGGGCGATAATGATAGTCGATATTCGAAAGATCAACATGGCCATCTTTCCCCAGCAATTCGGCATGCTTTATTCTAACAATTGTACCGGCTTTTCCTTTAACGGAAACCTGGCTTACTCCTGATATATTCTGCCCGGCATCAAAAATAAAGCTGGTATCAAGGGTTTGCTTTAACAGTTGGGCATTCAAGTTCTGGTTATCCCTTATAGGATGCATGGCCTGCGCCACTATATGGGCTGATGGGGCTGGCTTGATGGTAGCAGCAGACCAGGCACTGTCGATAAAGCCGGGCTTATCCCAACCCGGTAATTCCAATCGGGCGTCATAATGTTCTCCGGTATAAATGCTGTTAAAAATCACCGGCCCCAATGAAGTCTTCCAGTCAGTACCGGAGCTTACCGTTTCATTGGTACCGTCTGCATAGGTTATCTTCAGGTCGAGACAAAAAGATGGACGGCCGCGCCAGTGAGCCTTATGGAAATCCCATACTGCGGTCGATTGATGGTTATACCAGCCATTACCGAGCATGACCCCTATTGCATTACTGCGGGATATCTTATCGGTAACATCAAAAGTGAGATAGGTATTGCGCCGGTCGTAGCGGGTGTAAACAGGATCGAGCCTTTGATCGCTGATACGTTCCCCGTTTATCGAAAGCTCAAACAAACCGGCTGCCGTTATGTAAACACGGGCTTGCTTAACGGCTCCTCTTGTCTTAAATTCTTTTCTGAAATAGGGTGCCGGCTTTACGGTTTCGTCAAGGTTATCATTGATCCAGGCACCTTGCCAGCGACTGCCCATCATCCCTGTTTCAAACCGGGAGATAGTACTACTTACCCCGGTTTTATGTAGTTGGTCCCACACGATCACCTTCCAGAAATAGGTGGTCAAAGGCTGCAGCGGTTTACCCTCATAAACTTTCAGATTTTCGGCTCCCGAAATCTTTTCGGTTTGCCACATATTACCACTACCTTGCTCCACCTCTCGTTTCGACGTGCCAATAACCAGCTGATAAGCTGTTTGTACGGTCCCCTTCCGCTTATTATCCAGCTTCCAGCTAAAACGCGGCCGGGGAGCGTCTATACCCAGTGGGTTCTCCAGATGTTCCACTTTTAATTGTTGTGGTGTTGTTTGGGAGGCAACACCCGTATGAATGAGTGAACTAAAAAGGATCAGCCAAAAATATCTCATACTGTATATTCTTTAAAATTGCGTTTACTTTTAATAAGGCCAATCGTCTGTTCGGAATGAAGAGGCTGGCA
>JBQGCI010000281.1:0-2619 GCA_052038405.1 Acinetobacter pittii | reverse complement strand
TCGGCAGTAATTTCAGGTTCCGGTTTAGGACCATTGAACAACTCTTTTTTTTGCTCGTCGGTTAATCCACCTTTATAGCTTTCGGGATTCTGAGGAACAAAAGCTACACCGTTGGGCCAGCTAAAAAATGGCTCCGACACATCAGTACCCCATGCTACTGTATAACCCGATTTCAACGCGTGGTCGATGATATTCGTGAATTCGTAAGCAGGAATATTCCAATCCCATTGAAAAGCCCAGTTATCGGGCACCATCATCATAGCCTTCTGCCAGTATGGGGTATTATTCTGGGAAATAAACTCTATATAATCATCAGGGTTCAACCCCACCACTTCCCTTGCAAAACTGAGCGGCGTATATTGTTTACCCTTGTACTCAAATTGCTGAGGTACAGCTCCCAGGTACTTATCTAATGAATCTTTAAAACGATCCTTCCAGGCAAGGTCAACCGTACCGGTTGGGTTCTTAACAACGGAATCGAGCATGGCCTTCAAACCGGTTTGCATGGCATTGAAATTGTTTTTTGTGGCGCCATTGACGAGGCCCGTGTAGTTGTCATAGGGTAAGATTCCATATTTGGCATACATGTTTACTACATCATGCGGTTCTCCCCCGTCGCCCCAACTTACGGCACCATTCATTCTTACAAAATTGTCTGCCTTATCTATGTAAGAGCATCTTGCGGTATAAATCTTCGCCAGCGGCACCGGAGTTTTTCCCGCTTTAATCATCTCCGATTCAAGAAAAGAATTAGTGGAATAACTCCAGCAGGTTCCTGAAGACCCCTGGTTTTCGATGGGCGTCGTTGCCAGGTCAATCTTCCTGCTAAAAGTATAGCCGGCCTTGCCCTGGGTTTTATTATCACTTATTTTTTTTATCAGGTCATCCTGTGCATGCGCCAGGCCTGCTGCTGCAAAAAACAGAGCCATAGAAAATAGAAACCTTTTTGTCATAATGTATTCTTAATGTAAAACGAAAAAATCTGTATATAGCCGGATGAAAGTAGTAAAAACGATCTTTCGTGCTGTAGAATTGTGATGAACGGCAGGTATAAAGAAAGAGGCGGGATAACCCGCCTCTGCTATAATTGCTTTATTTATACATGTCCTCTCTCAGTGCTTTCACCCTGTCGTCTGCCAGGTATTCGTCAAAGGTCATCAGGCGGTCGATAATACCCTTTGGCGTTAACTCAATGATCCGGTTGGCCACTGTTTGCATAAAGGTATGGTCATGGCTGGTTAACAATACCACACCGCTGTAGGCTGTACATTGTTCGTTGAAGCTCTGTATACTTTCCAGGTCGAGGTGGTTGGTAGGTTGATCCAACACGATCACGTTCGGATTTTGCAGCATCATTTTGCTAAGCATACATCTTACTTTTTCGCCGCCGCTCAGTACATTCGTTTTCTTCATTACATCTTCACCGCTAAAAAGCATTTTGCCTAAAAAGCTACGCAAGAATGGTTCATCCACATCTGTTACATGCGGAGGTACGTATTGACGCAACCAATCCATCAGGCTGAGGCCCTCCGTAAAAAACTTGCTGTTTTCGATCGGCAGGTAAGCTGAAGTCACAGTTGTTCACCACTCGTAAGAACCCGAATCAGCCTGCTCTTCACCATTAACGATCTGGAAGAACTGGGTAACGGCAAGCGGATCTTTTGAAATAAAGGCTATCTTATCCCCTTTGTTAACGCTAAATGTTACATCATTGAATAAAACCCGATCCTCTGTCGACGCTTTTAATTTTTCTACGTTTAATATCTGGTTACCTACTTCGCGCAGCGGCTGGAAGATAATGCCGGGATATTTTCTGTAGCTAGGCTCGATCTCTTCAAAATTCAATTTCTCCAAAGCCTTTTTACGGCTGGTTGCCTGCTTACTTTTAGAGGCATTGGCGCTAAACCGGGCGATAAAGTCCAGGAGGTCTTTACGCTTTTCTTCCATCTTCTTGTTCTTGTCTGCTATCTGGCGCGCCATTAACTGCGAACTTTCATACCAGAACGAATAGTTACCTGTAAAGACCTTTATTTTCTGCCTGTCTACATCGGCCACGTGCGTACAAACCGCATCCAGGAAGTGCCGGTCGTGGCTCACCACCAATACAATATTTTCATAGTCTGCCAGGAAATTCTCCAACCAGCCAATGGTTTCTATATCCAGGCCATTGGTAGGCTCGTCCAAAAGAAGAATATCGGGGTTGCCAAATAAAGACTGCGCCAAAAGCACTCTTACTTTCATATTAGAAGGAATATCCTTCATTAGCATCTGGTGCATCTCATCGGTTACGCCCAGACCATTCAGAAATGAAGCGGCATCACTCTCACTTTCATAACCGCCCATTTCTCCATATTCTGCTTCCAGTTCTGAGGCCTTCATGTAATCATCTTCCGTAGCGTCCGGATTGGCGTAAATAGCATCCCTTTTTTGCACGGTATCCCACATTTTCTTATGTCCCATTAATACCGTATTCAAAACTGTTTGCTCGTCAAATTCAAACTGGTTTTGCTTCAATACCGCCATACGCTCGCCGGGCGTGATGGTAATAGTACCTTTATTGGGTTCTATTTCACCGCTTAATATCTTTAAAAAAGTAGATTTTCCTGCTCCGTTAGGGCC
>JBQGCI010000280.1:0-3450 GCA_052038405.1 Acinetobacter pittii | reverse complement strand
CATCGTCAGATTGGCCAGTAGCTGACTAAAAGTTACATGATAACGCGGTGCGCCAAAAAAATAGGTAATCACAAAGGTCAGCAGCAAGCAAATCCAATACATCGGATACAAGCGCTTAAATCGAGAATAGCAGAATTTACGTAACGATAGATGCTTGATAGAGAAAGCGATTACAAAACCGCTGATGATAAAAAATAGGTCGACGCCCAGATAGCCATATTTGAAATAGTCACCAACACCATCAAAACGTAAAAGAGACATATTTCCAGCAGCAGCCCCACGATACATATAATGATAAAAAACTACTGCTGATGCTGCAATAAATCGAAACAGATCGATTTGATAAATTCTTTTGGACTCCAACATTTGGCTGCAAATATACGCGGTTTCTCCCATCTACTCAACTTTATAACATCATCATGTGACTTATACTCATTGCATTTAGCGCAGTTGCTGATTAACTTTACTAGAGTTTAATCCAATAAAATAGAGTAAATTATGAAAAAGAACCTATTTATACCGCTCATTGCATTTGCAGCAATATGTTTTGGGAATCAAGCCAAAGCCCAAGTGACAGCAACCTCTCAACCTGTTACTGTAAATATCAACTTGACAGATGCCATTTCAATCACTTTAGGTGCAACCCCAACTGTTAACTTTACGTATACAACTGCGGCTGATTACACTGCTTCAAAAACTGTTGAGAAAGCGGGGCATTTTACGGTCGTAAGCAATAAACCGTATAACCTCACTGTTGCGGCAACAGCCGCATTTACGCCTGCAGGGGGCCCCGCTTTGGATATTGTGACGGTGAATGTACCTTCTGCTTCAGCGAATGGGGGTACTCCAGAAGCGAATGTACCATTAAGTACAACCCCTGCCGCTTTAGTCAATGGCTCAACGGCCACCACGGGAGCAAGCTATACTGTGGATTATACCATAACAGATCCCTCATCGCTTTTAAATCTTGGTGCATCAGCCTATAGCACAACAGTCACTTATACCGCGACACAACTTTAACTGGAAAGATAGCTTTATCCGTGAGATATTATTTTACACTATTCGTCATTTGTATCTATAATACCCTGATCTATGGACAGGGTATTTCAATTTCTCCATCCCGCATTTTTTTTACTGGCGATCCAGGCCAGACAGTTTCTCAGATCATTACATTTAGCAACACTTCGAACACGGAACTTTCTTTTGTCGCTAATCTTAAAGATTGGGATCGCGATTCGCTTGGGGTCAAAAAATATTATTCTGAAGGACAAAAACCGCAATCAAATGCGGCTTGGCTTACGCTATCGGAAAACACGGTACGCTTGGCTCCAGGAGAGACCAAATCGGTAAATCTTTCTATGACTATCCCCAAAAAAAACGCCTCCCTGCAACTAACCAACACGATGCTTTTCTTTACACAGGTGAAGGAACAGAAAGCTGTGCTCCAAAATGGTCTTCATATGAATGTACTAATCGAAGTAGGCATCCAAATTTACCATACCCCTTTAGGATTAAACCCCGGGGATCTGGAATTCCTTGCTTTCGAGGACAGATATGTAACTCCCAATCAGACAGGTCAGCCGGTGCGCCGGATGGATATACACGTTAAGAACACAGGACAGATTAATAAAGATGTCTATGTACGCTTTGAGCTGACCAAT
The DNA here is from genome assembly GCA_052038405.1 of Acinetobacter pittii. Lineage (GTDB taxonomy): Bacteria > Bacteroidota > Bacteroidia > Chitinophagales > Chitinophagaceae > Niabella. Next base: position 1,789 of record JBQGCI010000280.1, on the reverse strand, counting down.
ACAGAGACAGGCGAAGAAATACCCGTTAAAACTGTCGCTATTGCGATGCTCCCCCAATCGGATCAATGGGTGCAAATCGAACTTCCAGAGAAACTTGTTGCGGGAAATTATCTTGCCGTTGCAATATTAGATGCCGGTAACCAATATGATTTGAAAATTGCAGAAAAAGAAATTACATATTAAGTGGAATTTTGTGGTATATTTCCTAGGCTTATTTAGCCTATATGGACATATTACTTACGGACAGACGACATCTATCACGCTGCCCCAAGCCAATATACAGGCTAGAACTGACTATAATACAGCGATCAACGCAGGTACATATACCAGTGTAATTACCTTACTTCCTTCTTTTTCAGTAAAATCCAATACCGCTATTTTTAACAGCACCACTAGTGGGAGTCTTCCAGTCGGTGCAGTGCATATGAAACTTTCGAGTATTGGTAGCCTTGTATTACTTGGCTTAACCGGAAACAATGAAATTCCCCTATCACCCGGCGGCGGTTTACTTTATACGGCGTTGGCAAGTGTTGCTTCCGGTGCAATAGCCGCAAATGCACGCATTGCTACGGCAGGGCAGACTTGGACTGCAGGTGTATTCACTGATGCTGTCAGCTTTTACACGCAAGGCCTATTGGCGGGATCAATCTCTCCCTCCAGCTTCTCGCTCTCCATCAACATACCCGGATTTATCAGTCCTCCGGGTAACATAGGAACAACAACTATTTTGGTAAACAATCTTAATTTTTATCGTTCTGCTAATGGAATCACTGCCGATCAAATTATACTGATATCAAGTACCGTACCTTATATTCCTAGTGTCAGGACTGGGAGCGCCCAATTTAGTTTTAACACAACCTTTCCCTACAACGCCTCTTCTGTTCCACTCGTCTCAACAGTGAGTGCCGCACTCAGCGGAGTCGGAACAGCAACAGCAACAAATTTGTCAACCAGCGATCAGGCACTTACAAGCGCTGCCGGAATAGCTGTTCCTACCAATAACAGCAGCTCAATCACACACACGTACACCATTAGCAACACATCTCTAAAAAATAACTTTAAACAAGCTGGAACCTATACAGTTCCTCTCACCTACACTTGGAACAAATTATCCTCGGCCTATCCTACAGCTCCAGTACAGGCTCAGGCTTCTGGCAGCTTGAATATTTTGGTCAGCGACCTCGGAGAAATAATCGCAAATCAGCAATCCGTTAATCTTCCTTTTAATACGACGAGTAATTATATTAACGGTGTCAGTACGAATATGGCTACCCACTTAAAGCTTAGTAAGACCACACCTTACAACTTGTATGTACGCGCCACTTCTTCTAGTTTCACCTCGGGGGTCAATAGCATCCCGTTAAGTGTATTGCGTATCGGTCCAATGACTGGGCAAACTGGAGTAAATACAGTTACGCTATCCACAACAGCCCAACAGCTTATCCAAAATGCCGATCCTATCATCGATCGAACGCTCGATATGCAATACAGCATCCCAGCATCGCAGACCAGCAATCTCCTGGGCAAACCGGCAGGCACATATACCGCGAACATCGTCTACAGCTTTGTCGCTCCCTAAAATCTTTTAACACCGACTTTGCGTCTCTGATCCCGGTAGCGCAAGGCTGGTAGCTCAATCAATCCTTCGGCTTTTATTTCTACTTCGCAATTCGAATTTTCAATGACAAAAGGCATTCCTTCTGTTTCGACCGTCAGCCTGTAAAAACCGATAGGCAGATAAAAAACATATTCTCCTGCTTCGTTGGTCAAGGTATTATATTTCTTGCCC
>JBQGCI010000279.1:0-1956 GCA_052038405.1 Acinetobacter pittii | reverse complement strand
AAGCCCATGAGTGTACGCATATCTGCATCGGATTGGGCTGAGGGCGGAATAACACAGGAAGATGTAATTACAATTGTTGAAGCCTTTAAAAAAGCAGGAGCTGATATTATCAACGTTTCTACCGGGCTGACTGTCGAAAATCAGAAACCGGCCGTAGGAAGAATGTGGCAGACACCTTTTAGCGATAAGGTAAGGAACACGGTTAACGTTCCAACTATAACTGCAGGATACATACAGGATATAGACCAGATCAATACCATCCTGCTAAATGGCCGTGCTGATTTGGTCGCACTGGGTAAAACCCTGTTGCTGGATCCGTCATTTGTGCGCAATGCGCAGGCCTATGAGCTCTATAATGCTAATGACCTGGATGCTGTAGGTATACCTAAACAGTACATGGCTGCTGCATCGCATCATTACCCTTATGTTAACGGCCAACGGAAAATGATTGAAGGGATGAAAAAAGCATTAAAACCGTTAACACATAAAAAGTAAAAGTTACTGCCATGAAACATTACGAAGATAATTTTGCGCATGACCTTCTGCCCCATCCTTCGCTTATGGCAGAATGCTTTGCCGATCATCCTGATTTTGAGTTTCCGGAAAACCTTAACTGTGTAGGCCGTTTATTGGATTGTCATGTAAACCAAGGTAACGTCAATAAAATAGCTATCCGTACTTTTGACAGCACCTGGACATACCGGGAATTGTATGAAAAAGCGAACCAGATTGCCCATGTACTGAAAGAAAATCTTGATTTTGTTCCCGGCAACCGAGTTCTTATCCGTTCAGCCAATAATCCTATGTATGTAGCATGTTGGTTCGGGATTTTAAAAGCAGGCGGGATAGTTGTAGCCACTATGCCTTTACTTCGCGAAAAAGAGTTATCGGTAATGATTGAAAGTGCCGAAATAAGCCATGCTTTTTGCGATTACAGGCTTGAAGAAGCACTAATGGCTGTTAAGTCACCATACCTTAAGCATACCATTACTTTTGATGGCTCAGGGCAGGGCATTTCAAAACTGGAGACGCTTATGGCCAATAAGCCTAAGTATTTTGAAAACTATGCTTCAAAAGCTGATTCACTTGCGATTATAGGTTTTACATCGGGTACTACCGGCAAACCTAAAATGACATCTCACTACCATAAAGATATATTGCTGATATGCGAAGCATTTCCTAAATATTCGCTCCAGCCTACCGCTGATGATATATTTACAGGCAGTCCTCCTCTTGGCTTTACATTCGGATTAGGCGGGCTGGTATTGTTTCCCTTTTACTACGGGGCTTCAACATTTCTGATTGAAAAGCCTACGCCAGAATTATTATTACAGGCCATTCAGGATCATAAAATATCGGTTTGTTTTACTGCGCCTACAGCGTGGCGGGTGCTTACGTCTAAAGTAAAAGAGTATGATATTTCTTCGCTTCGCAAATGCGTTTCCGCAGGTGAAACCCTTCCTCTTAAAGTTTGGGAAGACTGGTATGATGCTACGGGGTTAAAAATTATTGATGGTATAGGCTCTACCGAAATACTCCATATATTTATATCCTCTAACGAGGAAAATATGCGCAAAGGCGCAACAGGCAAAGCTATTCGTGGTTATGAAGCTCGTATTATTGACAACAGCGGTAATGAAGTTGCAGACGGAACTCCGGGCAGGCTGGCTGTTCGTGGAATTACCGGCTGTAAGTACCTTAATAGCCCGGAAAAGCAAAAAGAATATGTTGAGAATGGATGGAATATTACCGGTGATATTTTCCGCAGGGATGAGGACGGTTACTTTTGGTTTGTAGCACGTGGTGATGATATGATTATTTCGTCAGGCTACAATATTGCAGCGATTGAGGTAGAAAGTGTACTGCTAACCCATAACGAAGTAGCAGAGTGCGCAGTGGTAGGTATCCCCGATGAAGAACGCGGTATGCTGGTGTGCGCTTATATTGTACTTAAAG
>JBQGCI010000278.1:0-1572 GCA_052038405.1 Acinetobacter pittii | reverse complement strand
CGAAAAATTACGGGGATAAGGGAAGTTTTTAATCCGTTCAGCCTTCCCCTGGTTGTCGGTAAATTTCATGAGGCCCTGTTGTAGCTGCGTCCATTGAAAATCATTGATCAGTCCGTCCTTTCTTAAGGCAGCTAACTCCTCCGATTGTATGGCGGTTAATTGCGTAGCCCGGTTCTTTTTGGAAAGAACATAACTTAATTCTTCCTGGCCCAGGTATTTCGCCAGCTCTATATCAACCCTGGTTAATGTTTCAGGAATCTCATAATGTGATGATCTGAAATTTTCATTACGTTTATCACTCATATTTTCCCAAGCCCTTGGCTCCCGTAGCTGAAAACGCAAAGCCGTAAGCCAACCAAAATGCCGGTAGAACATCCGTTTGACAACGAGCGACTGCTTACCTCCCAATGCATCGCGCAGCGTATAAGCAAAGCTGCGGCTATCGTTGATAATACTACCATAAATCTGGCGCGCTTCCCATAGCCTGTTATAGCTGGCATTGTTTTTAAACCCTACAATAAAAGCTACTGCCGTGCCCACAATAGCGGTCGGTTGCCAGGGTAATGTCAAAAATTTTAAACCCAGAAAGTATAATAAGGTAGGTACCGTGGCCAGGAACAACATCCAATAAGTGTCCCTGATGGTCCATTTCATAAACTCGACCGCTGTAAATCGTCTGCCTGCGTGCATATTAGTTTCTATTTTTTGGTACGGAACACCAAAAATAGAGGGTTCAAATCAACGAATCAAAATACCTGTAACAAATCTGCTCCGAAAGGGTATCATTTCAAATAATCAAAAACGTTTACGAGCTTATATTTAGGACTTCGCTGAAACCACATATTAAAAAACGCCGTGTGCGTAGCGCCCATTAATATAAATACCCGGTCGTCTTTAGTAAGCGGCACCTGGTTAATATTGGAATACATTACCAGGTTGCGGTGATAAAATTTAGCAGCCTCCTCCGCACCTTCCCATTTTCCCGGCGATGATATATGTGTGAGCATGTCAGCATTAACGTTCATCAGCATATCAAGATATTGGGGATGATTACAGATTTTGAGGTGATCTAATACGGTCATCTTCTCTTCAGGATATAGCTCCCCATATTTATTCACCAGCTGCATATAAGCCCTGGGTGTTTTGGCATCAGGGCTATTCGTCACTTTATTTCCGATCATATAATCATAATCTTCTTTATGATCGACACCAAAAATACGGCTCGTTTTACTTAACCTGCCAATTTCATAAGCTAACAACTCAATTTCCGATGGATCGCTAAACTTCATGCCGGGCGTTTTGAGGTATTGCTGATATTCAGCCTGCAACCGTTCATTAAAACCGGGAGTAGTTTCCACTAATATAACTGTTGGCTTAAAGGCAGCTATTTTGAGTGCTATATCATGTACCTGTTTTACATTGTTTACATCATGTTCATCAAATTCTGTTTTGCTGGCATCTGTAGTAAAGCCCATATGAAAGCTACCCATATTGAACACAGCTATAGCGGTATCGAATTGGGTGGTAGATACCAGTGGTTTCACTTGGGCGTTCGATACTATGGCAGAGAAA
>JBQGCI010000277.1:0-3524 GCA_052038405.1 Acinetobacter pittii | reverse complement strand
AGAAATTGAAATGGGCGGTTATTTTAGAAAATAACCCAGAGCGACACAAATAGCCACTACAAAAGGAGCTGGTATTTTGGTAAACATCAATACCAAAGCTGTACCTCCCACTATTCCTATATTAATAAAACCGTGGCTGGTGCCGTCAAAAAGAGTAATATCTTTTAAAATATACGCGGTAGACCCTACCATTATGCCCAGTACAGACGCATTGATCCCCTCTAAAGAACGGTAAATAACAGAGTACTTTTTCAATCGATTCCATATGGGGAAGAAAAAAAGCACGAGCAAAGCGCTGGGTAGAAAGATACCTACCATACCTATCAAACCTCCCAGCAATTGCATCGCAGGGCCCATATCCTTTAAGGCTAATCCACCACTATACGAAGCAATAGAAAATACCGGACCTGGAACAGCCCTAACAATCCCGATCCCTGTCAGCATATCCTTTTTATCGATATGGATAGCGTTAGGATTTCTGTTCTTTACCGCATCGGGCCGTACGCTGTATTGTTCGTACATAATAGGCATTAATACATTCCCCCCTCCAAAAACCAGGCTTCCCATGCGATATGAGTTCTCGAATAAGTTCACTGGCTTCCTGTTGGCCCAGTCATTCTTCCGCGCTGCCTCACTTAACACACCTGCGGCAATGAAAACGATAGCAAACAACCAGATGTTCCACCACCTTATTTTACCAGGCTTTACTTCTACCTGAGGTATACGCTTACTACTCAGATTGGTGATAAATCCACCTAACAGGATGAGAATAGGCACGAAAAAGGGCTTACCAAAGAACAGGAAAGTAGCCAGCCCGCAACCAACAGCTATCAGCGAAGTAACCAGATTCTTTACCGAGTAAGGTAGCGAACTAATACAGGCAAAAATGAGAAAGCCCGTAGCCATTGGCACAATAAATTTAAAAATATCGAAGTGCTGCGTTGTACCCTCTATATATTCCACAAAAAAAGACAATCCACACATAATGGAGCAGGCCGGAAATATCCAAACCAATAATGTCAGCGCCGCCAGTATGGGACCACCTCTTTTATATCCGATCAGCGTTAAGGTTTGAGTAGACGAAGCTCCGGGCAAAAGTTGGCAAAATGCATTGTACTCCATCAACTCCTGTTCAGTAACGTAAGGAGTTTTCTTTACAAAGGTTTTCATCATCATAGCCAAATGCGCCTGCGGGCCGCCAAAAGCGGTAAGGCTATGCAGAAAAACCAGCTTTAGAAAATGAAGATGTCGGAGCAGCATGAAGCTGAAAATGATAAATAAAAAATCTTCTTAAAGGTAAAGATTATCAATAAAAAGGTTACAATTAATTCAATTATCTACCTCACTGTTACATGGAAGCATTTTTCACGATACTCTTTAATGAAATAAATTTTACCCTGACGTTGCATCTGGGTAAGTATATCCTGCAATGCTTTTTCCAATCTTGCGTTAGGCGCCTTTTTCCGGTTGAACCGGATGTAGGAAATATCAAAAGAGCAGCCGTAATTATGAGAACTCAATTTGCTGGTGACCGCATTACTGTTTACCCGAGCCAGGCGCTTCTGATCATACAAGGTTCTGGTAACCGAAGTAACAGTGAAAGTTTTGTTTCTGCTCCTCCTGTAAAAAGAAGCGCCAATTTCCTTCAATGCTTTATAAGAACGGGGATTTAAATACGGCCGGCTATGCGTAAGCTTGGCAATGGTATATCCCCTACCTGCAAAAATAAGCACCAGCTTCTTTTTACTGACCAGGGACGTTACATGGGCCTGATTCTTTATCGGTGGTATACCGGTTGCCCGTGCAGCCTCCAGGTGATAATCATACTGGGTTTGGGCTAAAGCCCCGAAAGGGCCGCAAAAAACATATAATGAAAAAAATAAATATTTAAAAAACCTCTTCAAATATCAGGGGTTTAAATATTAAGGCCTCCACAGGCGCTGATCGTTTGTCCGGTGATATAATTACTCATATCAGATGCAAGGAATAAAGTAACGTTGGCAATATCCCCGGCTTTAGCAAAACGATTTAAGGGAATATCAGCCAGGTATTTTTCTGCTCCTGCATTATCATTCAGGTAACTGGTCATATCCGTTTCTACAAAACCAGGTGCTATAGCATTGCAGCGAATATTACGGCTTCCTAATTCTTTAGCTACACTTTTAGTGAAACCTATGATACCTGCCTTGCTGGCCGCATAGCTCGCCTGGCCCGCATTACCCATCATACCAATTACAGAGCTCATATTAATAATGCTCCCGCTCTTTGCCTTCATCATAGGTTTGATTACCTGTTTGGTCATATAAAAAACACTGTTCAGGTTGATATTTAAAACATCGTTCCACTGATCCTGTGTCATCCGAAGCAGCAGGTTATCTTTAGAGATACCAGCGTTATTCACGCATATATCAATCGCGCCAAATTCCTTCAATACATCATTTACGAAAACTTCACATTGTTCAAAATCGCCGGCATTACTTTTATAGGCTTTGGCTTTTACGCCTAATGCCTCTAACTTCTCTTCAAGTGCTTTTGCTTTTTCCGCGCTGCTATCACTTACATAAGTAAACGCTACATGCGCACCCTGTTCTGCAAACTTAATAGCTATAGCCTCGCCTATTCCCCTGGCAGCCCCGGTTACAATCGCAACTTTATTCTCAAGAAGTTTCATCATATCCATTGTTTAGTATGCCTGCAAAGTAAAGTAATTATTCTTTTGCAATTCCTTTTAATTACCTGATTCATGAACCACTATTAAAATAAGCTATATTGCGCCCATGTCTATAGTTGATTTTTTAAACGAAATAAATATCACCGATATTATTGGTGACGACTCTTACAAACCTGGTCAGTTGGGCAATACGATTGACATTTATACAGAATCCTTTCCTGATATTGATAATGCCGATATTATTCTGGTGGGCTGTGGTGAACAAAGGGGAAGAGGATACTTAGGACCGGCCAGCAACGCTCCTGAGCTGGTAAGAAAAAATTTATACAATCTTTTTTACTGGCATGAAAATATAAAAATAGCCGACATTGGTAATATCAAACAGGGCGCTACTTACAATGATACATTAGCTGCCCTGCAAACGGTAATAGAAGAATTGCAATTGCTTCACAAAACGGTTATTGTTATAGGCGGCTCTCAGGATCTGACATTAGCCCAATACAATGCATCCAGAAATAATAAACAATTAGTTGAAATAACCGGTGTTGATGCTGTTATAGACCTGGATATGGAATCGCCTTTCAGAAACGATAATTTCCTGATGGAAATATTTACAGGCGAACCTAATTATGTAAAACATTATAACCACCTGGGTTTTCAAAGTTACCTCGTACATCCCGGTATGTTACAAACCTTAGATAAACTGAAGTTTGATTTCTTTAGAGTAGGCCATGTAAAAGAAGATATAGAAGAAGTAGAACCAGCTATCCGCAACAGCCATATTTTTACATTCGACATTAATTCCAATGCCAATGCCTAAGCTCCTTCCAACCAGCTTACACCCAAAGGTTTT
>JBQGCI010000276.1:0-4832 GCA_052038405.1 Acinetobacter pittii | reverse complement strand
AATAACTTCTTGATGCTCCTTTTGTTGCTCCTGTTGGGAAAATGTGGTTAGTATAGAGCGGATATCATCTTCGGCAAACTTTGCATCTTTGCCGTCGAACACAGTTTTGATCGCTTCCAAAAAAGCGGGCTTGTTCAGGTTTTTCAGGTCTTTCGTAATGGACTGGGCCAGGTTTTGGCCGATGGCATAACTTGCAGAATCAGCCAGGTTTCTTAAAGGGGTAGACTGGCTAGTAACTACCGGCGGGGCTATCGTTTTTTTGACAGGCACCGGGGCTGCTTTGGGTTTGGCTTTTGTTTGGGCATTGGCGCTTATTGCCACTAATCCTGTCAAAACTATGGTTGCGATCTGTTTCATTCTTTTTGCATTTTTTTGTTACTTATATAAAAGCCCGGTTTTTGTTAACGTCCAGCGCTTCCCCTTTCCCTTCTGGTTCCTTCGGGGAGGTGCAAAAATAGTCGTATCATTGTTACGGAACTGATAAACGCAGTTTTTATAAGTTTAAAATGAGTATTCATGGCAGCATTTATCAAACAATTAGAGATAAGGTGGTCCGATCTGGATGCCAACGCCCATTTGCGTCATAGTGTTTACTATGACTGGGGCGCTTATTGCCGGATCGAATTTTTATTGGAGCACGGCCTCTCTGCAACTAAAATGCATGAGTTACAGATCGGACCTGTTCTTTTCAGGGAAGAATGTGTTTTCAGGCGGGAAATAAGACAGGAAGACCAGGTTACGATCAATATAGAGCTAACAAAAGCCAGGAAAGACTTCAGCCGTTTTTCTATGCGGCATACGATCGTTAAAAACGGAGACGTTACAGCAGCGATTTTGAACCTGGACGGTGCATGGATGGATACCGTTAAGCGAAAGCTCACTACGCCCCCCGGGCTGGTAGTGAATACCTATGATACAATGCCGAAGTCGGAAGATTTTGAATGGCTAAACCTTTAAGATATGCGTTCTGTAAAATACCTGCTATTTTCTATACTGTCGTTTCCTGGTTTTGATTTACCTGCGCAAAGCATTACCGTGATGAGCTACAATATTCATCATGGCGCCGATAAAGATGAAAAAGATCAGTTAGCTGCCATGGGCGCGTTTATCAAAGCATCCGGTGCAGATATCATTGGTTTGCAGGAGGTGGATAGTGTATGTATAAGGTCTGAGAGTGTTGATCAAATGAAAGAGTTGGGGCGAATAACCGGAATGTACTATGCTTTTGTGCGGCATTACGCTTACCAGGGAGGGGCATACGGAATGGGCATTTTATCACGTTATCCCCTTATACAGGTGAACAATAAAAGAATGAGCTTATTGAAAGGCAAGACTCCGTCTACAGCAATGATCAGTGCATTGATCAGTTTGCCGAAGAAAAAAAGGATCAGGTTTGCTTCCGCTCATTTTGCACTGGATGATTCTTCCCGGATGGTTCAGGCGTGCGAGGCGGTGAATTACCTGGGGACAGATCCTTATCCTGTAATATTGACCGGCGACTTAAATGCAATCCCCGGGAGCCCGGAAATTCAATACCTCCAATCTTATTTTACCGGAACAGACCCTGAGCAAATAATGACCTATCCTGCACCTGCGGCCACTAAAAAGATCGATTATATTTTGGTGAGGAAAAAAAACCTTCGACGCATCAAGCAACATCAGGTGCCCATAACTGATCTATCCGATCACCTGCCCGTCATTGCTGCAATTGAAGTAAAATAACATAAAGCACACAGGAGGTATTAGAAATCATTCCAGCCCCGGTCACAAACAGCATAGACAAACTATTTTTTAAGACGCTCAGGTCTCATGGAATCCCCACTTTTATGTAAGGTTCGTTGCGGGAGCTGGGAATATAGAGATTGGTCCGGTGAGCGGTTTATATAATGGCACGATATTTTAATTTAAGATTATCATATATAAAGCGAATATTATGAAATGGAGAGGAAGACGCGAAAGTGGAAATGTTGAAGACAGGCGTGGTATGTCTGGAGGAGGTATGGCCGTAGGAGGGGGTGTTGTAGGCCTGATCATCTACCTGCTGTATAGCTTTTTAGGCGGTAGTGGAGAACCACCGGCGCTGCCTCAAATGAATGACGGCGCATCTTCTGCGCAGGTAGAAGCACGCATGGAAAAAGAAAAAGACCTGGCCACCTTCACCAAAGTGGTGTTGGCCGATACCGAAGATGTCTGGGGCGCCCTTTTTTCAAAGGCAGGTCAAAGCTATGTGCAGCCTGGTATGGTATTATACTGGGGAAAAACTGAAACGGCCTGCGGTTACGGAAGCGCAGCATCCGGGCCTTTTTACTGCCCCGGCGACAATAAGCTCTATATAGATCTTTCTTTTTACGATGATATGCGTACCAAACTCGGAGCATCGGGTGATTTTGCCATGGCTTATGTGATAGCCCATGAGGTGGGTCACCATATTCAGAACTTGAGTGGCACTGCCGACAAATTACAGCAATTACGTAGCAGATTGAGTGAAAGGGAGTTCAACAAATATTCGGTAAAAATGGAGTTACAGGCGGATTTCCTGGCTGGTGTTTGGGCGCATCACGCGCAAAAAACAAAAGATATACTGGAAGGAGGCGACATTGAAGAAGCTTTAAATGCGGCGAACGCCATTGGCGACGACCGGTTGCAGAAGCAAAGTAGCGGAACGGTAATGCCCGATGCCTTTACGCACGGAACCTCTGCTCAACGCATGTACTGGTTTAAAAAGGGTTTTGAAACCGGGGATATTTCACAGGGAGATACTTTTTCTGATCCATCTCTGAATTAACTGGTAATAAATATTTTCATTTAAAAAGACATCCCGGTTGGAGGATGCCTTTTAATGTAATAGTAGCAATATTCGTTTCGAATTAAATATTGAATGAAGTACAATTAATGCTCATCATCAAAATCCATTTCTTCACCCTGTTCATCTGCGCCCATATTCATCATACTTCCGAAAAGGTCTTTAAATTCTATTTTATTTTCAAACATTTTTTTGCTGATAGCCGAGTAGGAGGCCAGTCCATGCAAGACGAATTCCATCAGCAAGCCCGACTGCATTTCAGTAGCGCCCGGGAAGAATTTTTTAACCAGCGCATGCAAACCGTCCACTGCATACAATAGCTGTAACTTCTGGTCGTCCTTGGTATTAAAGGGGATATTGAGCTGGTTGCCTTTATCGAACCAGGCGGTGATAGAGCGGTAAGGGTTTTCATCAGCTTTCTGTTGGGCTGAGGGTTTACCGGTATTCCTGCGTTTTTTCAATTGGTCCGGATCCGGGAAATACTTCACAAACTGCGATCGGATCGCTTTATCTACCAGATTCATAGCTACCTGGTAAGGCCCTTCCTGCTCTCCCTCGTATACCAGTTCAACTTTACCTGTTATAGAAGGAATGATACCCGCAAGATCCGATATCCAGACCTGGGTAGTGGCTTCACCATTGATCAGTGCTCTTCTTTCCGCAGCGCTTACTGCGTTTTCACGGGCCGAGATGGTGAGGCGCGCACTTACACCACTTTTCTTATCTACAAATTCACTGCTGCGGGCTTCAAATGCCACCTGCTCAATGAGTCGTTTTACCAGGTCACTGATCAATACTTTATCCAACACATCATCGTGCACGAAAGCCTCCTGCTCTGTTATATCCAGCGCGTGTTCCAGTGTTTTCGGATAATGTGTTAGTATCTGGCTTTGAATACGGTCTTTGAGCGGCGTTACGATAGAACCCCTGTTGGTATAATCCTCAGGGTTGGCGGTAAATATAAACAGTATATCCAGCGGCATTCTTAATTTGAACCCGCGTATCTGTATATCGCCTTCTTCCAGTATATTAAACAAAGACACCTGTATACGGGCCTGCAAATCGGGTAGCTCATTAATAACAAAAATACTTCTGTTGCTGCGTGGAATAATACCGTAGTGCAGTACCCGTTCATCCGCAAAACTTAATTTCAGGTTAGCGGCTTTAATGGGGTCGATGTCACCAATAAGATCGGCCACACTTACATCAGGGGTAGCCAGTTTTTCGCCATAGCGCTGACTCCTGTGCAGCCATTCGATAGGCGTATCATCTCCTTTTTCAGCGATCAGGTCCACTGCGTATTTGGAAATAGGATTGAGCGGATCATCATTGATCTCACTGCCCGCAACAAACGGAATGTATTCATCCAGCAAGGCGGTCATCTGGCGTGCCATGCGTGTTTTAGCCTGACCGCGTAAACCCAGTAGTAGAATATTATGTTTACTCAATAAAGCCCGTTCTGTTTCAGGAACCACTGAGTCTTCATAACCCACAATCCCGGGAAAAGTGGTGTCGCCTTCTTTTAATTTTAGTATAAGGTTTTGTCTGATTTCTTCCTTTATCGATTTGGATTGGTATCCGGATTTTTTCAGTTCTCCGAGTGTGCTTGCGTTCATTAATGTTGTTGTTTTTATTTAACCGCAAAGGCCCCAAGGCGCTAAGCGAAAAATTACTGATTTTTCTGTCTTCCTGTCTTAGTGGCTGTAATTTAAATCACGGTTTTAGATTTTCCGCTTTCAAAGTCTTTAAAGATAAAGCTTCCGAGATTGTCCAGCGAAGCGAAGTAAGCTTTGCCATGGTTCATCTCTGTAAATTCCTGTACAAAGCGTTGCAGGTAAGGATCGGTTGCGATCATAAAAGTGGTAATGGGTATTTTATTTTTCTTACACTGTGCGGCGAGATTCATACACCGGTTCACTACTTTGCGATCCAATCCGAACGCGTTTTTATAATAGCGTTTACCAATCTTCAAACAGGTAGGTTTGCCATCTGTGATCATGAAGATCTGCTTATTCGGATTTTTTCTCCG
>JBQGCI010000275.1:0-10991 GCA_052038405.1 Acinetobacter pittii | reverse complement strand
AGAAAGGAAGTGCTGGAACACCTGTACATTGCCGACGTAGAGAAAATGATGCGCGATTTTAAACCGCAGATGAACAGCAACCAATATAAAGCTTTAAGAAACAAACATGTATATAGCCTTGTGGAATTAGCCAAACACCACCTGATCCGCGAATTCAACATAATTAAAACGGCAAAACTCCTGGTAAAATCTCTGTACCTGGACTCTATGCAAACATTCAGAAGTATTCCGCAGGTGATCATGTTTGGAATTAACCGGGTAAAAGAAGAAAAAAACAGTAAAGCTCAAAAAGCAGTAAGCCACTGAACCTCGCCCGACTGGTAAGATCACATGATTGGTGGGATTATAAATTACCGCCTATCCTGGCTGTTGGCTACGCAACACTTTTACTGGGCGAACGAAATATTTTTGACTATTACGGCTATATCGCAATTATCCTGCTTTCCGTGGTGGTAGGCGCTATTTATGTAAGCATCATTAACGATGTAAGCGACATTGAAGTAGACCGGAAAGCCGGGAAAACCAACAAAATGACAGCGCTTCCCAGGTTTATGCGCTGGCTTTTACCCCTGGCCTGCCTGTCTGTGGGAGCCGCGTTTATTTATTTCTTTTACTACCCCGATCTACTTTCCTGCATATTTTACGCCCTTCCCTGGATCGCCTTCAGCATGTACAGCTTTCCGCCATTCCGTCTTAAAAACAGGGGCATATGGGGTGTATTGGCAGACGCCAGCGGCGCCCATATTTTTATCAGTCTTTTGATGGTGAGCCACCTTTCCTACCTGTCGGGCCAAACCATGAATTATGGTTGGCTGACGGCTGTATCGGTATGGGCTACCTGCGGTGGGCTAAGAGGCATTCTCTGGCACCAGTTCACCGACAGGGATAATGACATTCAGTCAGGAATTGAAACTTTCGCAACCTCCCGAAATCCGGCTTCCTTTAAAAAAGTTGAATGGATCATTTTTACGATCGAACTGGCGGCGCTGGCTTCGATGCTATTAATGCTTCAGAGCCTCTTTGTTTACATAGCCATGCTGGCCTACCTCCTTCTCATGGTGTTCAGGTATAAAATGCTAAAACAAAGGCCGATACCTATCCTCCACAACCATTCAACCTACCAGATATTATTATTGGATTTTACCGATCTTTTTTTTCCTGCAGCATTGCTATTGTACGCATCCATTCACCAGGCCGATACCTGGATCGTTTTGTGCGCCCAGCTCTTGTTTTTCCCGGCCCGGTGGATCATTATCATTAAATATATTTACCGTATCTTATTGAAACGGCCCGGTCACAAAACTGCCTGATTACAACACTATTTCATCCAGTAACTTCTCCATGGCCCGGGCAAGGTTGCCGGTAAGCCCGGGATGAACTTTCGAACACTGTATAACAGTACTCCGGGTTGCCGTGAGCCATCTGAAGCGCGCAGCCGCATCCATTTGCGCAATCGGAGAAGCGCTAAGCGGATCTCCCAAAGCGATTTTTTCAAAAGCTCCCAGGTTTTGGCGGATGAAATCCAAATCGAGGCCGGGACTGAAACAATGTAGTTTCTCGACGGGTACTACGATCCGGCAGTTTACATATTTTGCTTTTTTACAAAACAGGATGATGCCGGCATTCACAAACTCCTCCCGCTCCACACGCGGCACTACCCGTATCACCGCGTATTCATATAACTGCTGATCTTGCATCAATGGCTTGTTTTAAAAATATTCCGCTGTGTTGCAGCCTGAAGTTGAGGAACTCCCGGTACACTTTTATGGTTGCTCCGGCTATGCCGTTTGTTTCTTCGTATGCCAGCCATTCAACAGGCAATGCAGCGAGTATGGCATCAATCACTGTTTCATTTAATAATCCCCTGCATACCTGGTCGGCTTCCGCCAATAAGGCGGCTTCCTTCAGCAGCACATGATCCTTAACCAGTGGAAAAGAACTTTTCATCTGGGTTTCCCAGTTCTGCCAGTTATGATGAAAATACAGGCTCGCACCGTGATCAATCAGCCAAAGCTCCCGGTTCCATATCAGCATGTTTGTATTACGGGCGGTACGATCCATATTCGTTAAAAAAGCATCTAACCATACTATTTGGGAAGCCAGTAACGCATCTGTTTTACTTAAGGCCGGATCATAGGTGATCGCCCCGCTCAGGTAATGCAAAGCCAGGTTCAAGCCCTGGCTGGCTTTTAAGAGATCCTGTATCTCTTCATCCGGCTCTGTCCGGCCAAAGGCTTCATCCAGATTCGCTAATACTATTTCAGGAACTTTCAGCCCCAGCTGTCTGGCTACTTCGCCACCAATGAATTCAGAAACCAGCGCCTTGACTCCCTGGCCGGCTCCCCTGAATTTTAGAGCATATAAAAAGCCATCGTCTCCTTCAGCTATCGCCGGCAGGGAGCCTCCTTCACGTAAAGGCGTTACGTAGCGCGTAACATTTATGGTTCGTATATCCGACATGAGTCCAAAAATAAAGTATCCCCCAGCAATCGCCGGTATTTATTTTTTATAGCATATTCACCGGGCAAACGGATGATCATGTTCAAAGCAGTTATCTATAAATTCCTTATATTCAGTAATGAAAATGATCACCATCCTGCTCTCCTGCATTACCTGTCTTTCCTGTATCCAGGCGCAACACTCCCATACAAAAGCCGACCCCCATGCACTCAATATCATCTACTTTATACCTAAAGATCTCGATCCGGTTCCCGGGTACGAAAAACGGTTAAGCACCTTGTTACTGTGGGCACAAAAATGGTTCGAAAAACAAATGTCGCAAAACGGGTATGGTAACAAAACATTTCATCTGACAAAAGAAGCCACTACCGGAAGTATCAAAATTGTAACCATTAAAGGAACAAAAAACAAAGATGAATATCCCTATGAAGGTGGATTTAGCAACGTATTGAGAGAGATAGCAGCATATAAGGAACACCACAAAGACCAACTGGGGAGCGAATATTCGCTGGTAATACTGCCCAGGTATTCGTTTAAAGAAGACGGCACGCCGCACGGAGGTCCTTACTACGGCATGAGCCCGTATTGCTTTGCGCTGGATTATGAAGACCTGGATATTAAATATATGGGAAGTAAGAACACGAGAGCTGGTTATTTATTCTCAGTTTGGTTTGGAGGTATGCTTCATGAGTTGGGCCATGGGTTAGGCTTACCCCATAATTCTCAAAAACTGTCTGAAGGCACCCAACCCGAAAAGGGTATGGCATTGATGAATGCCGGCAATGGAACCCTTGGAATATCTCCTACATTTCTGACAGCGGCAGATTGTGCAATTCTCAATGTGAATCCTACTTTCAACCACCCGCAACCATACAACAATCAACAAACCGGCAGCAGTATCACCATCGAAAACTTTAAACTGTATTACAATAAAGAAAAAAGAGCAATTATCGCCAAAGGTATTTTTAAATCCCCCGTAAAAATTAACAGCATCGCGTTTTACAATGATCCCAATGTCAATAATGAAGGCAGCGGCGTGAGCCAGGACTATAATGCCATTTCCTGGGCAACAAAGCCGGCGCCGGATGGCAGCTTTCGTATGGAAATGCCTGTCGACGAATTCAAATATAAAGATAGCACCACCTATGAATTACGCATGCTGGTTATACAGGCCAATGGATATATGAAATACTTTTATCATTCCTATGAATTTAAAGATAACATCCCGCTGATTGATGACAACCGCAGTCCAATAAAACCGGTAAAGTACCGCATCACTAATTTTAGTTCGGATGAAAAATTCGCAGAAGACGGCGGCATCGGCAACTTAAATGATAATGATCCCGGTACCTATTGGCATTCGCAATGGGGCGTAACACAGGCGCGCCCGCCTCATGTTTTTCAGCTGTCATTTACTCAAAAACAAAAAATCAGGGGCATCGCCGTTCAACAGCGCCATGGATTGAGCCGGGCCGTTAAAGAAATAGAACTTTACACAGGAACAGCTAAAAACCAGCTTCAGTTAAGCGGCCGCTTTCGGGTTGCCTGTAAAAACGGGCTACAGCTAATACCGCTTCCCAAACCTATTGCTGCAAAGTATGCCAGCATTGTTGTTACCAGCTCCTGGGATGGGGAGCCTTTCGCCTCCATTGGCGAACTCCAGTTTTACTGACCAGCACAACGGCTGCTACTTATATCGTGATCGGCGCCGGCATTCGTTATTATTAACCTCGCAAAACAAGAGGACGCGGATTATGTATGGCGATAATTTTTACAAAAACAAAACCTCCGCCCGGGGCGGAGGTTTACTAATTACTGATAATAATCTGTAAAAGCTTAATTAGCGGCGGAATTTTCCTCCCCTGGCTCCGGTTTTCTTTCCGGCTTAGGAATTAACGCTTTTCTTGACAATTTAAACTTGCCCGATTTAGGATCTGTTCCAATCAGTTTTACTTTCATGGAATCTCCCTCTTTTACCAATCCTTCCAGGGTTTCCAAACGCTTCCAGCTCACTTCACTGATGTGAACCAAACCTTGTTTGCCTGGTAAAAATTCTACAAAGGCTCCGAAAGCAACTACCGATTTCACCGTAGCATCATAAACATCGCCTACCACCGGAACGGCAACAATGCCTTTGATCCAGTCTTCAGCTTTGGATACAGATGACTTCTCTACGCCAAAGATGCTGATCTCACCCATATTGTTTACTTCCTCAATATTGATGGTTGCTCCGGTTTCACGTTGAATTTCCTGGATTACTTTACCGCCTGGCCCGATCACTGCACCAATAAATTCTTTATCAATAAACATCTTAACCACACGTGGTGCATGAGGTTTTACTTCTTCTCTGGCTTCCGGTATCGCTTTATACATCGATTCCAGGATATGTAACCTGCCTGCTTTCGCCTGCTCCAATGCCTGGGTCATTACTTCCATGGACAAACCGTCTACTTTAATGTCCATCTGCACACCGCAAATACCTTCCCTTGTTCCGGTTACTTTGAAATCCATATCTCCCAGGTGGTCTTCATCACCTAAAATATCACTTAAGATAGAAAACTTATCTTCCTTGGTAATCAATCCCATAGCAATACCTGCCACATGTTTTGGAAAAGGTACGCCCGCATCCATTAATGCCAAAGAACCGGCACAAACGGTAGCCATTGAAGAAGAACCGTTTGACTCCAGGATATCGCTCACTACACGAACGGTATATCCGAATTCGGAATCAGCCGGCATCATTTGCTTTAACGAGCGCATAGCCAGGTTACCGTGACCTACTTCCCGGCGTCCAGGTCCGCGCATCATTTTCACCTCACCTGTTGAAAACGGAGGGAAATTATAATGCAGGATGAATTTAGAATATTTGGAAGAAGCTGCTGTTTCAATCAACAATTCGTCTAAACCAGTACCTAAGGTAACAGTAGTAAGCGACTGTGTTTCACCTCTTGTAAATAACGCAGAACCGTGGGGAGAAGGCAATACATCCACCTCCATATCCAAAGGACGGATTTCATCCAGCTGCCTTCCATCCAGGCGAACACGGTCATTCAATACCATATCCCTTACCACATCATACTGTACATCGTGAAAATATTTGATGGCCAGCTTTTTCTCCACGTCGGTAAACGGGAGCTCTTCAGTGGACTCTTCTACCAGCTTAGCCAACAGCTCTTCTTCCACCGCTTTAAACTGGTCTGAACGATCATGCTTGGCAGATTTGCTCTTGGCAATTTCATATACCTTCGGGCTCGCAAATGCGTAAACGCGTTCTTTCACTGCTTCGTTAATGGCAGGAAGCGTATAGGTTCTTTTGGTGGTAACCCCTTTCAGGTCTCTTAACTCCTGCTGCGCTTTGATCTGAACCCTGATCGCGTCATGGGCAACGCCTAAAGCAGCTACCAGATCTGCCTCAGAGCATTCCTGCGATTCACCTTCCACCATCATCAGGTTTTTTTCAGTAGCTGCCACAATGAAATCCATATCGGCAGTTTCCAATTCTGTGCGGGTGGGATTTATTTTGAAAGCACCGTTAATACGGGCTACGCGCACTTCGCTCAGGATTTCCTTGATAGGCACATCAGATACTGCCAGGGCAGCTGATGCAGCCAAACAAGCCAATGCATCCGGTAAAATCTCAGGATCGCTGCTGATTAATGTAACCAGCACCTGTACCTCGCAGAAATAATCATCAGGAAATAAAGGTCTTAAAGCACGGTCAATCAGGCGGGAGATCAATACCTCGTAATCACTTAAACGGCCTTCGCGTTTGAAGAAAGACCCGGGGATACGACCTGCCGAAGCAAATTTCTCCTGGTAATCAACAGTTAAAGGGAAAAAGCTTTGTCCCTCCTTAGGCTCTTTATTCGCAACTACGGTAGCAAGCAGTACTGCTTTACCTACGCTTACCGTAACCGAGCCGTCCGCCTGGCGGGCAAGGCGTCCCGTTTCTATAGCCACTTCGCGGCCATCGCCTAAACTGAAGGTGGTTCTTAATGGTTGTTGTAACATAAAATATTTTGTAAGTATTTGATTGTGAAGCCGGCAATACACTGTATTCGTATGGATGTGATTCAAAAACGTTCAGGCGAACGGCTTGAGGTTGTACATCGGAATGAATGGAACAGGTAACTATTGCAAGCAGGTAAAAACACGTATTCCCAACAGCGGATGTTGGGAATACAAAATATATAAATAAGTCTGAAATTAGTGCATCAAACCCAGGATATAGAACCGTTTTCCCAACTTTACAAGATGGAAAATACTATTTTCTTAAGCCCAGTTTCTCGATTAAAGCACGGTAACCGGAAAGGTTATGCTTTTGCAAATAGCTGAGGAGGCTTTTACGTTTACCTACCAGCTGCATCAAACCGCGGTGCGTAGAGAAATCTTTTTTGTTTTGCTGTAAGTGCTTACTGATCTGGCTGATACGCTCTGTTAACTGCGCAATCTGGCCCTCAATAGAACCTGTGTTAGCGGCGCTTCCACCAAATTGTTCAAAAATCTGTGCGTTTCTTTCTTTTGTAAGTGGCATACTGTCTTTTTTAAAAGGTCATCCTGTTTTTGTATCCTATAATTTAAGGCGGCAAAGGTAAGGAATAATTTGATATTTCTGATTCGAAATTTGATATTTCTGATATTATAGCGATTTTTACCTCATGAATTTATCCCAGGATACCAAAAACATATTGGGCCTTCAGTTGCCTACCGATCCAAGGTGGGTAAACCTGGCCGAAATATCATTGGAGGCCATACTTACCGATCATGCTTACTGCGAGCAGAAAGCGGCTACCACCTGCATCACTTTAATACAAAGATACAGCGACAGGGAACACCTGGTAAAGTCCCTGGCCCCTATTGTAACCGAAGAATGGGGACATTTTCGTTTGGTATTACAGGAGTTACATAAGAGAGGTTTAAAATTAGGTAAGCAGCGAAAAGACTTGTATGTGAATCAGCTCATCGAATTTCAGCAAAAAGGCGGCTCACCTGAAGACCGTTTTTTAGACCATCTGTTAATGATGGCAATGATTGAAGCCCGTAGCTGTGAGCGCTTCAAACGCCTGAGCGAAGGGCTGAACGACGCCTATATGGCCCGGTTTTACCGCCGCTTTATGGAAAGTGAAGCGGGGCATTATACCTTATTTATTGAACTGGCTGAAACCTATTTGCCCAAAGAAAAAGTTCGCAGCCGATGGGCCGAATGGCTGAACCGTGAAACGGCAATTATGCAGGACCTCGAGCTCCGGGGAGATAGAATTCATTGATGCCGGATGTTGATGTGGGACACCGGATATTTGATGCCGGATGCGTGATGTACCATTATATATGCGATGTAGCGCATACGATGACGGAAGCTCATACAAGTTTTGCCTGAAAACTGAATATAAAGCCTTGAATGCTTCTGCGCCTTTCCATCAGCTGACTTACCTAACCCATCTTTGTTAATAAAATGTTTAGTAAAATTTTTAAAAAGTTTTTCTAAAAATTAAAAAAGTATCTATATTTAAAACCTGATTGAATTCAACTGCGTAACGAAAACAGTTAACATGATTGCCAACATCATTTCCAAAAAGCAGAAATTCTATAAAGAGATTTTAAAGCACCTGTTTTTTAATAAACAGTTGTCCTGTGCCGATTTGAGTAACCTGATCGGTAAAAGCATACCGCTGACCACACAGTACCTGAGCGAGCTAATCAGCATGAAAATGGTGATCGAAAAAGGGTATGCGGCCTCAACGGGCGGGAGGCGACCTCAGACCTATAGCATAAAAGCCGGTGTTTTTTATGTGGTAGCGGTGGCCATGGATCAGCTGGTAACCCGTGTAGCGCTTATTTCGAACGATAACAATATCATTGGTGAGGTAACAAAATTCGACCTGGTATTGGCCAATAACCCTAACAGCCTCGATGAACTGATTGAACACCTGAGAACTTTTATCCGCGATTCCAACATACCGGTATCAAAAATTGCGGGCATTGGTATCGGCATGCCTGGTTTTGTGGATGTGGCAAAGGGCGTTAACCATACTTTTCTACCTACTGATAACGATTCTATCGTTAATACCATACAAAATGCGCTGCAGATCCCAACACTGATCGATAACGACTCCAGCCTGGTAGGACTGGCCGAACTGAAGTGGGGAGCCGCTAAAAACAAACAGCATGTAATGGTGATCAATATTGGCTGGGGCATTGGCCTGGGCATTATTGCCGACGGAAAATTATTCAGGGGAAAAGAAGGATTTGCGGGCGAATTCAGTCATATTCCCCTGTTTGATAATAATAAAATATGCAGTTGCGGGAAGCACGGTTGCCTGGAAACAGAAACGTCCATGATGGTAGTGGCCCAGAAAGGAATCCACCAATTTAAAAAATTAACGCAGCCTTCTATTTTAAAAGAGCTGAATAAAGAACGCATCGAGGAGTCTGCCAAAAAAATAATTGAGGCAGCCCATAGAGGAGACAAATTTTCCATAGACCTGATTTCTGAAGCAGCATACAATATTGGCCGGGGTGTTGCCATCTTGATCCATTTATTAAATCCAGAGCTCATCGTCATCAGCGGCATCGGCTCGCTGGCCGGAAAAGTTTGGGTAGCGCCTATTCAGCAGGCTATTAATGAACATTGTATCCCCAAGATTGCCGAACATACAGAAATAAAAATTTCTTCCCTGGGCTATAATGCTGAGCTGGTGGGAGCTACTGCTTTGATTATGGATAATTACGAGCGGCTACCCAAGCTGTTGACAGAAAAAGCGATTGCATGATGTACAAAAACGCCAGACAGTTTCATTCATAATTGCAAATAGAATATTCATCCTTTAATATACCCTTTTAACAAAAGTTAATAAAAAATTTTAAAAAGTATTTTATTTTATATAAAAGATAGTTTACATTTACTTAACAATTCAAACGATTCATGCTATAGTCCATATTGGTGAAAACAACTGCCGGAAAATCAGATACTATCACGAAGTGATATGGGGAAAGATATGTTTTGTATCACAGGCATAGGAATAAACTTTTATCAAATCAAAAACAACAAATATGAAGAAAAGAAAATTAGTTGCAACCATTGTTTTGTTGCTAATTACTTGTAGCAGTCTGTTGGCTCAGGTAAAGCGCACCATTACAGGAGTCATTACAGATGCTGAAGGCAAACCTATACCAGGTGCCACGGTAACAATCAAGGGGACTGTTCAGGCCGTTGTTGCCAATGACCAGGGCGAATATTCCATATCTGTAGAAGGTAACCCGGAACTGGAGATCAGTTCAGTGGGATATGCGGTACGCACCATCCAGGTGGGCGACAGCAATACATTATCGGCGTCCCTGTCTACCACAAATGACGCATTAACGGAAGTAATAGTTACCGGCTTCGGTACGCGTAAAGAAACCCGGAAGCTGGCCTATTCGATTACTGAAGTTAAAGGAGATGATATAACCAGGGCAAGTAATGCAAACATCGTGAACGCATTGCAGGGAAAGGTTGCAGGCGTTTTCATTAACCAGGGCAACGGTGGCCCTATGTCATCATCCCGCATCCGTATCAGGGGTAATACGAGCCTGACTTCAAACACTCAACCCCTGGTAGTAATCGACGGGGTTATACTTGAACCAGGAACAACGGGAGGCGATAGCTGGGGCGGAGCGCAGGATTTCGGAAACCAAATGAAGAATTTGAATTCGGACGACTATGAAAGTGTAACGGTCCTAAAAGGTTCTGCTGCAAGTGCTTTGTATGGATCTCAGGCTCAGAACGGGGTGTTAATCATCACTACTAAAAAAGGAAGAAAGCAAAAGGGATTGGGCATTAACTTTTCGCACAGCCAGCTATTTGATAAGGCTTTTAAGGCAACAAAAATGCAAAATGAGTTTGGAGCGGGCATCAATCCGACATTTGCGAACGGCACCGATGGTGTACCTGAAGTAGACGCTGCCAACTATTTCTGGAGCTTTGGCCCCCGATTTAACGGTCAACAGGTGAGAGATATCGACGATAGAATGATCAGCTGGAATGCGCAGCCCAACAACATACTGGATGCTTTTCAGACCGGGAAATTTATTAATACCAACGTAGCGGTTCAGGGCGGTACGGAGCAAACCACCTTCAGGGCATCTTACTCAAACTTATACAATACGTATATTATCCCCAACAGTGATCTGAAAAGAAATGCATTCGCATTACGGGTAACGCAGAAGTTATCCGATTTCCTGACAATAGATGGTAGCGTGAACTACTCTATGTCAGCTGCTAAAAATCCCATGACTCAGGGTAGTGCTGATAATCCGTTGTTTGCTTTGGCTTATTTCAACCCTAGAAATTTTGATACCAAGTATTGGATGGATAACTATCTGGATCCAGAGGGTGGTTTAAACAGGAACAATCCTTATGGACTTGCAGGCTTGTTTTTTAACCTCAATTACCGAAACACAACACAAAGAGAAAATACACTGCTGGCCAACCTGGATGTTACGGCAAAAATAACCCCCTGGTTGAATTTATTATTGAGAGGAAATATCAATAA
>JBQGCI010000274.1:0-3873 GCA_052038405.1 Acinetobacter pittii | reverse complement strand
GTGATGTAGAACTGGAAAAGATTACCGATTATGCGGCCGAAGATGCGGACATTACCCTGCAGCTGAAGGAGACTTTTACACCGCTCCTGGCAAAAAAAGAAGTACAACGGGTTTTTGATGAAGTGGAAAACCCGTTGCTGCGCGTACTTACTGATATGGAATTTGAAGGGGTGAAAATTGACGAAGGATTTTTAAAAGCGTACTCGCAGGAGCTGGAAAAAGATGCGATAGAGGCCGAAAAAAAAGTATTTGAGATCGCAGGTGTTCGCTTTAACCTGGCTTCGCCCAAACAACTGGGAGAAGTTTTGTTTGATAAGCTAAAGCTGGATGCTTCGGCCCGCAAAACAAAAACCGGTCAATACCAAACCGGGGAAGATGTTCTGTTGAAGCTGGCTGCCAAGGGACATGCAATAGCAGATGAGATCATTACTTTCAGGGAGCTGACCAAATTAAAATCTACTTATGTAGATGCATTACCCCAGCTGATTAATCCCAGAACAGGCCGCGTGCATACCACATACGGGCAAGCGGTAGCCGTTACCGGCAGGCTGGCCAGCAATAATCCCAATCTGCAGAACATACCGGTAAGAACTGATCGGGGTAAGGAAATAAGAAAGGCATTTGTTCCGCGCGATGCCAATCATGTATTGTTATCGGCCGATTATTCGCAGATAGAGCTGAGAATTGTGGCAGGAATCAGCGGCGATGAGAATATGGTAAAAGCATTTAAAAGCGGTGTGGATATTCACACGGCAACGGCGGCGCAGGTATTTAATGTGGCCGTAGAAGAAGTAACCAAAGAAATGCGTTATAAGGCTAAAAGCGTCAACTTTGGTATCATTTATGGTCAGGGCGCGTTCGGACTGGCAGATAACCTGGGCATTTCCCGTACCGAGGCCAAAGCGATTATCGACAGTTATAAAAAAGAGTTTTCAGGCATACAGCGTTATATGGATGACACCATCAATTTTGCAAGGGAGCACGGCTATGTGCAAACATTGATGGGTCGCAAGCGTTGGCTAAAAGATATCAACTCCGGCAACTTTACCGTCAGGGGATTTGCGGAACGAAACGCCATTAATTCTCCGATACAGGGTACTGCTGCCGACATGATCAAACTGGCCATGCAAAAAGTACATGCAGCTATGAAGAAAGCCGGTATGAAGAGTAAAATGATTCTGCAGGTGCACGATGAGTTAATATTTGATACTTTGCGCGAAGAGGTAAATGAATTGAAACCGTTAATACTGGAGAACATGGAGGCCGCGCTGCCACTGCCTTTCGGCGTTCCGGTGATTGCGGAATGTGGTCAGGGAGAGAACTGGCTGGAAGCTCATTAGAGAATGATAAATAGCAGTATAAATGCGGAATAATCTGAGATTTCTTTTTGGTGTGATCTTTCAAATGATACTTCTGGGTGTCAGTGCCCAAAGCTTCACTGACGCAGAAAGGAAGATCATCCTCGGTGGCGATACCAGTTCTATGCTAAGGGTAACACCTCTTACCGAACCCGCCGGGGCTAAAGCTTTAAAAGCTATGTCAAAAGATATTGCCTATAATGATCCGCTACTTAGCTTATTAAAGAACAGGATGCTGAAGTCGGTACTGGACAGCAGTCGCAGGGGTGTAGGGATAGCCGCGCCACAGGTTGGTATCAACCGTAATCTTATTTGGGTGCAACGGTTTGATAAGCCGGCACAGCCTTTAGAGTTTTATATTAACCCTAAAATAGTATGGCGCTCCTCCGTCCTTTGCCAGGGACCGGAAGGAGACCTCTCTTTCGAGGGCCGGGGAGATGTGGTGCGTAATTTTTCTATTATGGTATCCTACACCGACATCCAGGGAGTGCAGCATTTGGAAGTGCTGGAAGATTTTTCAGCAATTATCTTCCAGCATGAAACCGATCACCTGTTTGGCATTTTATTTACCGACAGGATAGAAGAGCAGAAAGCAAAAAAGTATACACCCTTTAAGCCGGTACGGGCTACAACATTATTAAAGGAGTTAACGCAGTAACACAGGAACTTCCATGTCAATTTTTATACACCATTTCTCCGTTGAGGAAAGTTTTTAGCACCCGTGTATTCAGCAGGCTTTGTGCGGGCGCTGTCATAATATCCTGGTCGAGGACAATAAAGTCGGCTAGTTTGCCGGCTTCCAGGCTTCCTTTTTCCAGCTCTTCAAAAGCCGACCGGGCTGCCCATATCGTCATACCGCGTAAAGCCTGCTCGCGACTTAGTGCATTTTCCATCTGAAATCCTCCTGCCGGAAAGCCTTTCTCATCTTGACGAATGACCGCCGCATAAAAAGTTTTAAAAGGGGAGATGCCCTCAACCGGGAAATCGGTGCCTAAGGGTATCCAGCCGTTTTGTTGTAAGAGTTGTTGATAGGCATAAGCTCCTTTCAGCCGGTCTTTTCCTAACCGGTCTCCGGCCCAATACATATCCGAAGTGGCATGTGTGGGTTGTACGGATGGTATAATATTATAGTCTTTAAAGTAATGAAGATCGTTTTCGTTTACCACCTGCGCATGCTCTATCCGCCAGCGAAGATCGTTTTTGCCATTTAGGTGTTTGGCGTAGATATTGAGTACGACACGATTGCCGCTATCGCCGATGGCATGGGTACACAGCTGCCATTTGTTTTTTATGATGAGTGCTGCCATAGAATCGAAGTGCGCCGCATTACTTAACAGAAATCCTTTCCAGCCTGGTTGATCTGAATAATTGTTTAGCAGGCAGGCGCCTCTTGAGCCTAGCGCTCCGTCGCCGTACAACTTAAAGCCACTTACCTTTAGCCGGTCGGTTTTAATGGATCCCCTTGAAGCTAAATAATCGTAGTTCTTTTGAGCATCGCTGAGTAAAACGAACAACCGCATTTTCAGGGAGCCTTTCTTCTGGAAAGATTGTATCTTTTCGACCACCTCATAGTTTAATCCGCAATCATGAATAGTGGTAAGCCCGGTTGCAAAGCAGTTTTGCTGGGCCAGCTGCAGCGAGTTTTCAAAATCTTTATCTGTGGGGGATGGTATGCGGGCCGCTACTCTATCCATCGCATTGTCCACCAAAACCCCGGTTAACTTCCCGTTTTGCATTACAAATTCGCCGCCGCTAATCGTGTCGCCCGCTTTAACACCAGCCAGTTCCAATGCTTTGTTATTAGCAATAGCCGCGTGCCCGTCAATACGAACCAGGTAAACCGGGCGATCGGGAAAACGGATATTAAGCAGTTCGTTACTGGGAAAATCTTTTATGGGCCAGTCATTTTGATCCCAACCCCGTCCCACAATCCAGCCATGGGTATCTTCTGTTGGAGATTGGTGCTGTACAATACGTTCTATAATGCGCTCCCAGCTCGTGGTATTAAAAAGGTTGATCTCTGTAAGCGACCGGGCATATTCTGCAAAATGAGCGTGCGCATCTATGAAGCCCGGATAAATAAATTTGCCTTCCACATCCAGGCTGTCTTTAAAGTTGTAGTGTGCTCCAAGTTCAGCGCGTGTTCCGGTAGCCAGGATCTTTCCGTTTTGAATGGCCATTGCCTCGGCTTTACTGAATTGCGAATCCACCGTATAAATGGTGGCATTGAAAATAAGCAGGTCGGCCATTTGCTTCGATTGACAACCGGCAATAAGAAGTGCCAGTAACATCAATAGCTGAGGTGCACGCATAATGATCAATTTAAAACGAATATAAAAAAAATAGACCTGGTTTGCGACGGGGGGAGTTCTAGTCTACAGATTTAATTGGTTGTAAAGCAGAAGCAGTTTAAATTTGGCACTTCGTTTCTTAAATCAAAATTTCCTAACGATTAAACCATCAAGTTAAAATGGCAGAATTATCAGATATAGGCGTTATAGGCCTGGCTGTTATG
>JBQGCI010000273.1:0-16127 GCA_052038405.1 Acinetobacter pittii | reverse complement strand
ATATGGCATGCGTTCTGAAATAGGAATGGCCACCTTTCCGAATTTTGAAAGTGTAAAGCAATTCATTCCTGCCAATCAATGGTGGCCATTACCCTCAGATGAAGCCCTGAAAAATGCTGACTCAACGGTTTGGAACCGGCATTTTTTTGGAAAAGAGGCATCCAATGCTAATCCTGTACAATACAAGGCATCGGTTGATCGGCAGTTTGGCGTATCCCATAGCCTGGAGGCATTTTGTGAAAAGGCACAGTACCTTAATATTGAAGTAATGAAAGGAATGTACGAAGCCTGGAATGATAAAATGTGGAATGATGCCGCGGGCCTGATCATATGGATGAGCCAATCGGCATATCCATCGTTTGTATGGCAAACCTATGATTACTATTACGATGCTACCGGAGCTTACTGGGGTGCCAAAAAAGCCTGCGAGCCTGTGCATATTCAATGGAATGCTGCCAATAATATGGTAAAAGTGATCAACGGCACCTTGTCAGAATTAAAGGACCTTACCGCAACTGCAACTATTTATGACTTGCAGGGTAAAGCTTTGCCTGCGTATACTGCCGCGGCAAATATAGATGTGGAGGCGGGTCATATAACGGAAGCATTTAAATTGAATTTGGATAAAGCAGGTTTTGACGATAATACATCAGGCCGTCTTTCCGCACTGCATTTTATAAAATTGGAGTTGAAGGATGGTAAGGGCGATGTATTGGCAGAAAATTTTTATTGGCGTAATGGATTGAAAGAACTTGATTATACAGCCCTGAATGATTTGCCATCAGCCAATCTATCATTAGAGTTAAAAGACAAGCAAGCAACCGCTGATAGCGCAGGGTTGACTGTGATGATTACCAACCATTCCAAAACGGTGGCCTTCGGGAACCGGATCAGGTTAGTGGATCGGAAGACAAAAGCCCGGATTTTGCCTGTTATAATGTCTGATAATTTTTTTACGTTAATGCCGGGGGAAAGAAAATGGATAACTATTGAAGCAACTGCCGGCCAGCTGGCCAATGGTGCCGAGGTGTTGCTCAAACAGTATGGTTACCGGGAGCAAAAAGGGCTTTCTGTTGCTTTTAAATGAAGGCATTGACGATATGCACGAACTGAAAATAGTAACAGGGGGCGCAGGCATTACCGTTTGGCTCAGTTCTCCTTTCTACTTTTTAAATGTTCCTGTATATATTCAGAAGGCATCATGCCGAACTGTTTTTCAAAGTTTTTACTGAAGATTTTGGGCGAGTTATAGCCTACCAGATCGGAAGCTTCGTTAATGTTAAATCCATCGCCCATTAAAGCAGCAGCTTTTTTTAACCTCGTTATATTAATCAGGTCGTTCGGTGTAAGATTTGAAATGGCATTTATTTTCCGGTAGAATGTAGTCCGACTCATATTCATATAGCGGGCTAACCGGTCCACATCCAGCTCCTGTTCCTGCAAATGTTCTTCGATAATTTGATTTACAGTTTCAAGAAAGCGCTCATCGGCTTTCGTGTATGCAATAGTTTTCAGGTGCACCACTGGTGAGTTGGCAAAGTAGTTTTTAATTTTGTTCCGGTTGGCGAGCAGGCTGGCTATCTGCATTTTAAGATGCCTGGGAGAAAAAGGTTTTTCTATGTATACATCAGCCCCCAGTTCAAGCCCCTGAAGCCTGGCCTGCAGGGTGTTTTTAGCCGTAAGCAATATACAGGGCAGATGGCTTAATTCCAGGTCAGATTTTATGATGCCGCAGAATTCGAATCCATCCATAACGGGCATCATTACATCACTTACTATTAAATCAATGAGCCCGGTTCTTAGTATTTCCAGGGCTTCTTTACCGTTGGTTGTTTTCTTAATCTCGTATTGGTCTATAAGATTGGCTTCTATAAATTCCAATATTTCCTTATTGTCTTCAACTAAAAGTATAACAGGTTTCATCATTAAAAGCGGTTTCCGTTTTTAGGATCAACAGGTAGTTCAAGCATAAACAAATTAACATCTTTTATATCGGCATTGAGTGTAAGGCGACCATTGTGCATTTCTGCCAGGGTGCGACTCAGGGCTAATCCGATGCCCGTTCCAGACTGGTTAGCGGTTTCTTTAACCCGGTAGAAACTTTCAAATATTTTTTCTTTTTCTTCAGACGGTATAATAAAACCATCATTTAAAATGGCTGTAATATAGCTGTTGCTATCCGTACCGCGTTGTAAAGTAATATGCACTTTGGCTGAGGCATATTTTACAGCATTGTCAAAAAGATTGCTGAATATTTTAATAAGGGCTTCTTCGTCGGCGTAAGCAAAAATTTCATCTTCGATTTGCATCGTGAATTGCAGATGGTTGCCGTCTGCAATAGGCTTAAAGCGGTTGAATATGTTTTGAATGACTTCGGAGACATCGATGCGTTCAAAGGTAAGATGAAAACCATTTTGTTCTATTTTCCTGAAGTCGAGGATCTGGTTAGCCAGATGCATCAGCCTGTCCGTATTGCGGCTCATCAAATCCAGGTTTTTTATTATAACAGGCGAATGCTCTACTTCATCCATAATGTTTTCCATAGGGCCTTTTATAAGGGTTAATGGCGTTTTTATTTCGTGTGCAACGTTGGTAAAGAAGTCTATTTTATCCTCATAATGCTCTTTTTCTTTCTCGAACGCCATTTTTTCGAGCCTGCGTTGATGACGCTCCCGCGATCTGTTTACAAAAAACATAATGAGTAAATAAGTCAGCAGTAATGATAAGGTGATATAAACAAAATAGGCTTGCCAGGTTAACCATAGCGGTGGTATAATCTCAATATTTAATCTGGCCGCACCTGATTCGTCGGTGTTATTATCGTTTTTAACAATAAAGCTGTATTTGCCCGATGGCAGTTCTGTAAAATAGACTTTTCTGTTGCTGGGCAGGTGATTCCAGGTCTTGTCTAAACCCTCCATCTTGTAAGCATATTCCAATGTAATGGGAGCGCTATAGTCGAGAGCCGCAAAATCTATGCTGAAGGAAGATTGGTTATAAGGTAGTTTGATATCGGATGTAAATAAAATAGATTGTTTCAAAGGAGAAGCCGCGTCACCAATGTTAAGTTCCTTATTGTACACCTGGAAACCGGTGATGTAAACAGGCGATTGAAATTGGGAATCACTTATCGAGTCGGGGTGAAAACTGATCATTCCTTTTACACTCCCGAAGTAAATGCTCCCATTTTTATTTTTGTAGGCCGACCGGTAGTTGAACTGGTCTGTTAGTAGTCCGTCTGATTTTGAAAAGGTTTGTACACTGCCGCTGGATGGGTTGAATTTCGCCAGTCCTTTCGATGTACTAATCCAGAAATTTTTCTTTTTATCTTCAACAATAGTGTAAATCACATTAGCAGGCAGCTGATGCCGGGTTGTATATATTTTTAAAGCACCTGTCCCGGGATCCAGCCGGCACAGCCCGCCTTCCGTAGCAAGCCATATCGTTTTATTTTCGTCGCAATGAATATAATTGATAATATTACTGGCAACGCTCTTATTATGGCCAACAGAGAATGAATAATGATACGACTTTTGAGTCGCAGGATTATATTTATACACACCATTTCCATAGGTTCCGGCCCATATATTACCTTCTTTATCCTCCGCTAAGGCTCTAAAAAAAGCCTGAGGTAGCGCATTAACCGGTACAAAGTTATTACGGGATTTGGAAAAAAGATAGAGGCCTTTATCGGTACCGGTAATAATTTGGCCGGTTGATGTTTTTAAAAGCGCATCTGAAAAATTGCTGCCAATATTGGAGTTGACGGTATTGTAATTTTTAATGCGATGACCATCAAGACTTAAAAGATCAAGGCCATGCAGGAAAGTGCCCGCCCAGATAGAATCTCCGTTAACAAGCAGGCATTGAATATTTGAGTAGCTAACGCTTCCGCTTTTTAAGGCAGGATTAAAATTTGTAAACCGGCCTGTGGCCGGGTCGAAACGGTTAAGGCCCGCATCCTCCGTCGCGATCCAAAGCATCCCGTTTTTGTCGCCGCGGATCTCACCCACCGCATACCCGCTGATGGAGGTTTCACTTTTTTTAGGAAAATATTTTTTAAAGTTCATCTGTTTGGAAGAGTAGTAGTTTACTCCTCCAAAATAAGTGCTTGCCCAGATGCCACCCTGTTTGTCTTTATAAAGCGACTGGACAATATTATTGGATAGCGAGTAGGGGTCTTCAAATTTTTTGCTGATATGGTTGTATGTATTAGTATTAAGATCAACAATATAGATACCCGACTGCGTTGCAATCCAGTATTGCTGATCACCTGTTCGCAAGATATCCATTACGGTTATATCTGTTTTGTCAGCATTGTAAGTAATCAGGTTGCTATAATCTTTACTGTAGATATCAAGTATTTTTAAGCCTTCGTTCGAAGTCCCTACCAGAATCTTTCCCCCGCCGGCATCACAAATGGACTGTATCCTTTTCGATACGGGATTTTGAGATTTTGAGAAGACATTGTGCATATTGTCGAATGCGTCGCTGGAAGGGTTATACCTGGCCACCATTCCCGCTGACGTGGCAATCCAAACGCTGTTGTCTTCAAATATGGAAAACGCGGTAGCCTCTTTGGGATAAGGGTGGTCTTTGACCTGATTAGTTTTTGTATTGTAGCTGTAAAGAACATACAAAGTGATGTAGTACACCATATTGCCCTTTACTTTGATCGCTTGAATAGCGCCGTTGCCGGCGCTGGGAAATTGGGTGAATTTTTCTGTAAGCTCATCAAATATATAAAGCCCTTTTTCCGTGCCGACCCATATCTTTTTGTTGTCGGCTTCTGAAAGGCAAATAATGGCATTACTGCCGATCGTATGAGGATTAGCCGGGTCGTTTCTAAATACTTTATACGATAGCCCATCGAATCGATTCAGTCCGTCGCGCGTGCCAAACCACATAAATCCCAGTTTGTCCTGCATCATGCAT
Source organism: Acinetobacter pittii (assembly GCA_052038405.1). GTDB lineage: Bacteria > Bacteroidota > Bacteroidia > Chitinophagales > Chitinophagaceae > Niabella. Next base: position 11,192 of record JBQGCI010000273.1, on the reverse strand, counting down.
AAAACAGCGTTATTCGACAGCCCGTCATCCACCTGGTGGTGCGTGAAGTAAAAGGGCTGGGAAATCCCGGTGAAGACCTGGCTTAGAAGAACAGTTAATATGATCAGTACTCTTCCTTTCATTCTCGGCAATTGGACAAGCGTATAAAACAACAAAATAATTGATTTCAACGAAAATTTTTGGTTCTGCTGGATGTTTTGTTCCAGGGTGGTACAAATAAGGAGATAAATGAAACAAAAATGCCCTTGATTCATTTTTAAGTTCGGCAATATTGTAAAGCCTTTTATAAAATGATTGTTGAACAACTTAAAACGATTGCCATGATTAAAGTAGCAAACTACCATAGCAGCCTGCAGGACGAAGAACTTTTCCATTTGTTTCAAAACGGCGAGAACCGGGCCTTTGATGAAATTTACAGGCGTTACAAGGACCTGTTAACTTCCGCAGCGGAGCGGATACTCATGTCCAGGCAAATGGCGGAGGATATTGTACAGGAAATATTTCTCAGCCTGTTCAACCGCAGGTTAAAAATTGAGATCCAGGTATCGCTAAAGGCTTATCTTATGAAATCTATGAAATTCAAAATTTTAAATGAATTCCGATCCTCAGGAGTACGAAAGGCCTATAATAAACACGTACATATGCACCGTGGGTTCTCACTTTCTTACAATACAGGTCAGGACTGTGAATTAAAAGATCTCACCTCGAATATTGAACTGACTATCAATATGCTTCCGGACAAATGCCGTACAGCTTTTTTGTTGAGTCGCAGTGAAGATCTTTCGTACAAGGATATCTCGGGTTGTATGGGCATTTCTATCAGCACCGTTGAAAAGCATATTAGCAAAGCGTTGCGTCTCTTAAAAAATAATCTGGCTGTTTCTGAATTTTCAATCAATTAAAATAATGGGGAAGAAAATAGTTTTAACATGTTTGCTCGCCGCAGGCATCTTTGCGAATGGCTATTCACAGAAGCAACTGGTAGAATACGTGAATACTTTGCAGGGAACCAATTCCAGTTGGGATCTGTCCTATGGAAACGTTTATCCTACCATAGCACTTCCGTTTCCGGTTCATTCCTGGTCGCCACAAACCGGAAAAAACGGAGATGGATGGAAATACACCTATAAAGCTACAACGATCCGCGGCTTTCAGCAAGTGCATCAATGCAGTCCCTGGATGGGGGATTACGGTGTATTTTCTTTAATGCCTGTTACGGGCAAATTAAAGGTGAATGAAGAAGAACGTGCGGTTCCATTCAGCCATGACAATGAGATTGCCAGGCCGTCTTATTACCAGGTCAAATTTGATAACAATATAATCACCGAAATAACACCCACTGAGCGATCAGCTCATCTGAAGTTTTCCTTTCCCAGGGGAGCGGATGCCTATTTGGTACTGGATGGATATACCAGGTTTTCGTATGTAAAGATTTTCCCGGATGAGCGGAAGATAGAAGGGTATGTTACCAACGGTACATTTATTCCAAAGAATTTTAAAAATCATTTTGTCATTCAGTTTGATCAACCTTTTACAGGATATGGGACCTGGGGGGAGGAAGGAAAAAAGATCAATGAAAAAGCAGTTGAAGATTCGGGGCAGCAATCCGGCGCATATATTCAGTTCAGGCCGGGCGTGAAAGTGCAGGCTAAAGTGTCTTCATCTTATATCAGTATTGAACAGGCAAGGCTGAATATGAGGCAGGAACTCGGTGATCATAGAAATTTCGAACAGACAAAACTGGCGGCTGACCAGGCCTGGAATAGGTTATTAGGCAGGGTTAAAGTGGAAGGCGGATCTGAAGAAGACAAAGCTACTTTTTATTCCTGTTTGTTCAGGGCCAACCTCTTCAGTCATAAATTTTATGATCTTAAAGAAGATGGGACGCCTTATTATTTTAGTCCGTATGATGATAAAATTCACAACGGCTATATGTACACCGATAATGGTTTCTGGGATACATTCCGCGCCCAGTTTCCCTTAACTAATATTTTGCACCCCACGATGCAGGGGCGTTATATGCAGTCATTGTTAGATGCGCAGCAGCAGTATGGGTTCTTTCCCACCTGGTCCAACCCGGGTATGTCAGGGGTAATGATTGGCAACCATGCTATTTCATTACTGGCAGATGCCTGGGCCAAGGGGATCAGAAATTTTGATCCACATAAAACGCTGGAAGCCTATTACCACGAGGCTACTAACAAAGGGCCATGGGGAGGTTCGAGCGGACGTGAAGGGCACCAGTTTTGGTTTAGTCTGGGATATATTCCCTATAAAGAAGTAGCTGAAAGCGGTGCCAAGTCGTTGGAATATGCTTATGACGACTGGTGCGCCTATTATCTGGCGAAGGCCACGGGTAATAAATTTTATGAAGATGTTTTTGCGCGCCAGATGTTCAACTATAAAAATGTATACGATTCTTCCGTAGGGTTTGTAAGAGGCCGGGATAAAAACGGGAACTGGGTACCAAAGGATTTTGACCCGGTAGAATGGGGCGATCCGTTTACTGAAGGGAATCCCTGGCAATGGTCCTGGTCGGTCTTTCACGATATAAATGGCCTTATCCGATTAATGGGCGGACGTCAAAAATTTAATGCAAAACTGGATAGCCTTTTTACAGCGCCCAATACGGTAAAATATGGCTCCTATGGTAGGGAAATTCATGAAATGAAAGAAATGATCATACAGGGTCTGGGTCAGTATGCACATGGCAATGAACCGGTGCAGCATGCCGCCTATTTATATAACTATTCTGGTGAACCCTGGAAGTCACAACGTCAGCTCCGCACTATAATGCGTAAGATATATAATGCAAGCCCGGATGGTTTTCCGGGGGACGAGGATCAGGGGGAGACTTCTTCCTGGTATGTACTAAGTGCTATGGGGATATATGCCGTCTGCCCCGGAACAGATCAGTACGTTATTGGAAGTCCCATGTTTCAAAAAATTACGATTACACTTGAAAACGGAAAGCAATTTGTCATAAAAGCCAATAATAATAGTGAGCAGAACGTCTACATTCAATCTGCTAAGCTCAACAATAAGGTACACAACCGAAACTGGATTACTTATGCAGACATAGCAAAAGGAGGCGTTTTAGAGTTTGAGATGAGTGCCTTGCCTAATAAAGAACGGGGTACCGGTATGGATGCAGTACCTTATTCGGTTTCTCTACATCAATAGTAAATGCAACAGCTTTTTCAATAATGTTTCAATAACTTATGTCAAATAGTCGTTCAACTTTATGGAATATAAAAAGGGTATTTCTTTATGTAATTTTAATTCACTGGTCCGTTGCAATTCATGGGCAGCAGGTAGAAGAAGTGCTGCCCGGAATTTTTAAGATTACGGCGGGTAGCCCGGCTACCTTTACACCCGTTAGTATTGCCGCATCTAAGCCGTCTGCCGGGGCGTTGCAAGTGCTTCCACAGGGCCGGTTACCATTTAGCCTGTCAGATGTTCGCATTACGATAAATGAGCGCGGGGTTAAAGTAGCTATTCCACTGGGAGATAGTGAGCAGCTTTATGGGTTTGGCCTGCAAATTGGATCGTTTAATCAAAATGGCCTGCGAAAAGTACCGGTAGTAAATGATTACCCGTTAAACAATCTGGGGTACACGCATGCGCCGCTTCCTTATTATGTATCTAATAGCGGCTATGCAGTGTTGATCAATACGGCGCGGTATTGTACTTTCTACTGTGGCGGTAACCGCCCCAAAAGTAATGGTAGCGATCAGGAAGGGCAGGGTACACCTCTTAAGTTATCGGTCGATGATCTTTATAAATCCGGCCAACAATCTGCAGGTGATGTACTGGTAGATATACCCAATGTAAAAGGAATAGAAGTGTATATATTTAGCGGCAATGATATGCGCTCCGCAGTGCAGCGCTATAATCTTTTTTCTGGAGGAGGCACTTTGCCTCCTTTGTGGGGATTGGGCATCAAATACAGGGTAAAGGCAGATTTTAAAGAAAAAGATGTTTTAAACGCAGCAGGTTATTTCAGAAAACATCAGATACCCGTGGACGTAATAGGGCTGGAACCCGGATGGCAAACTGCAGCCTATCCCTGTTCCTTTGTATGGAACGAGGCGGCCTTTCCAAGGCCAAAGGAAATGATAGAAATGTTAGGGCGGGATGGCTATAAAATCAATCTTTGGGAACATGCCTTTGTAAAACAGGAAAGCCCGCTATATGCGCCACTTTTACCCTACTCGGGCGACTATTTGGGATTTGGCGGGCTGGTTCCGGATTTTGCCGATCAAAAGGCACGGCATGCATTTGCCTCCTATCACAAACAGAACCTAGTGGATATTGGCGTGTCCGGGTTTAAAATGGATGAATGCGATAACTCTGATCTCCGGTTTGGCAGTGCCCGCTGGAGCTTTCCCGAGCTTTCGCAGTTTCCTTCGGGCATTGATGGAGAGCAAATGCACCAGTTGTTTGGCCTATTATACCAGAGAACCATTTTTGATATTTTCAGGCAAAAAAACCAGCGGACCTATTTGGATGTACGATCCTCCAATGCAATAGCGTCATCTTATCCATCGGTGCTCTATAGCGATACCTATAATCACCAGGAGTATGTAGAGATGATCAGCAATTCTGGTTTTAGTGGCTTGCTGTGGTCACCCGAAGTGAGAGAGTCAGGTTCATTCAAAGAGCTGGTAAGAAGAAGTCAGACAGCTATATTGTCGGCGCAAACTTTATATAATAGCTGGTACCTGCAAAGTCCACCCTGGCTTCAATTTGATAAAGTTAAGAACAATAATAACCAGCTATTGCCCGATGCGGATTCAAACGAAGCTATTATCAGGCAGCTGCTAAATTTCAGAATGAGCCTGATTCCTTATTTGTACAATGCCTTTTATGATTACTATACAACAGGGTTACCGGTATTCCGTGCCCTGGTAATGGATTATCCCAATGATGAGAGCGTGTTTAACCTTGCTGATGAATACATGATTGGAGCGGATCTGCTGGCGGCGCCTGTGGTGGGCGATAGTGATGAGCGGGAAATTTATCTGCCGGCGGGAACCTGGTATAATTTTAATACCCATCAAAAGTACGAGGGAGGTAAAAAATACAGACTCTCTTTAGGTTTAAGTGATATTCCGCTTTTTGTAAAGGAAGGAGCCATTCTTCCCCTGTGTAAACCGTTGCCCTATATCAACAAAGCGGCCAGGTTCGAACTCGTATGCCGTTTGTATGGTGCATCTCCGAGGCCTGCCTGGCTTTTCGAAGACGACGGTCATAGTTTCGATTTTGAAAAAGGCGCATTCAATAAAGTTAAAATATTTATGGAAAAAGGTAAGCTGAGACTCAAACGGCTGGGTAAAGCAGTTCCGGCAAGATACTTGCTGAACGACTTTCAATGGATTAAATAAGTTACGCCACTTATTTTTATATTAGCGATTACTTTAAGTATATGAAAAAGAGAATAGCTGTTGCTTTGCTGGGCTTGATAGCTTTCAGCCTCCCTGATAAATGTTTTGCTTTAAAGCCTGTAACCTGTTTTCAGCAAAACCTGATTGAAAGGTTTGGCCAGGATACCGGCCGGATCAACCCTGTTATTCCGGGAGATTTTGCTGACCCCTCTGTTATCCGCGTGGGAAACACTTACTATGCTACCGGAACTTCTTCTGAGTGGGCGCCGCATTATCCGCTTTTCAAATCCGAAGACCTGATTCATTGGAAAGAGGCAGGCTATATTTTTGATAAAACGCCGGAATGGGCATCGGCTTCATTTTGGGCGCCCGAGTTGTTCTACCGGAATGGAACTTATTATGTTTATTATACCGCCAGAAAAAAGGCAGATGGTATATCCTGTATTGGTGTGGCAACTTCTAAGGATCCTGAAAAAGGGTTTACAGATAGGGGTATCGTAGTGGAACACGGGAAGGAGGCAATTGATGCATTTATTACAGAAGAAAAAGACAGGTGGTATCTTAGCTTTAAGGCCTATGGTCTGGACGATCGCCCTATCGAATTATTGGGATATGAATTGTCACCGGATGGTTTGAGTACGGTGGGGGAACCTTTCCTGTTGCTTAGGGACGACGAAAGGAAAGGGCTGGAAGGTCAGTGCATCATTAAAAGAAATGATTATTACTATTTATTGTATTCTGCCGGCGGTTGCTGTGGGGTGCAATGTAGCTATCATGTAAATGTTGCAAGGTCTGTTTCGCTAAAAGGACCGTACACTATCTATCCAAACAATCCTGTAGTGAATAGTTTTGATGACTGGAAATGTACAGGGCATGGTACGATTGTTTCCGATCAAAAAGGAGCCGATTACTATATGTTTCATTCGTATAGTAAAAAATCGGATGTGTTCACTGGAAGAGAAGGCATGCTGAGCCGGGTACACTGGAACAAAGACACCGGCTGGCCGGGCTTTGAATGGATATCGGGACAGGAGGTTAAAGGATTTGCAGATGACTTTAATGGTGAACGGTTGAATGCTGCCTGGCAATGGGACTTCAGACATGCCCGTCCGGATATCAAAATAAAAGAGGGGCAATTGCATTTATCCGGAATTGCAGTAGCGGGGAATACATCAGGCACTGCTTTAACCCTAAGGCCGGCACAATATAATTATGAATTGTCCACTACCGTGTTGAATTACAACAGTTCTTCAAAAGGCCTGGTTTTATACGGTGATGCGGATCAGGCGATAGGAATAGCGGCCCAGGGAAACCAGGTTGTAGTATGGAGTACCCACGATAAAACCAGGGTAGAGCATCAGTCGGCGACTTTGCGTCGGCACTTGCCTGTACATTTAAAAATGATCGTAACGGGAAGAAAGACCATTCGGTTCTTTTATAGCATTGACAAACGGGAGTGGATGGAAATAGGAGTGGACAACCCTGGTAATCATTTAACACCACCCTGGGACCGGAGCGCCCGACCTGGGCTTTTGCAAAGGGGGCAGGATCCGGCGATATTTGAAGATTTTAACATCCGCTATTTTCAGGAATAACAAAAAATACTATGGCAGAAACTCGTAGAAGTTGTATTCCGTTTTCAGAGGGAGGCTGTCCGTTCTGAATGGCGCTGCAGGTAATCCTGTCTCACCATATAAATTAATGATGCCCGGCGTGCCACTCCAAAGGTATCTCACGTTTACAGGTGACTTTACCGAGGGATTGTAAACAATAACCGATCGCGGACCAATGACGCAAGCCTTAGCCCAGTAAAAGACGTTATCAGCACCTGCCATTGCAAAGCCTCTTATATATTCATATTTATTTCTGCACTCAATATTTTTATCCCACTCAATTATAATGCTGTCTGCTTTTACGCGCATACTTTTGTAACGGGCACTGGTTCCGTTGCTGTCTATACTATAAGCCACTTCCATTGCAGCCATCGCCAGCCGGTTTCCTACCTCTAATTTATTTTGCGGATGTAAATTGTCTGCCTCACCAATATCAATTGTAACAGCCATTGCTGTTTTGGGTAGACGCAATGCCGAAGCCTGTGCCTCGCGTAGTTCTGCCCAGTCATTGTCTTCCGGCTTTGGCGGCTCTTTTCCGAAATTGGGTAACTGCACCATTAAAAAGGGCAGTGCTCCCTGGTTAAATTGTTTACGCCAGTCATTGATCATTGCAGGCAGTAATCGCTTATATTCAACTGCCCTGCCAGTATTAGCTTCTCCCTGGTACCAGATAAAGCCTGAAATACTGAACATCGTTAATGGAGCGATATTGGCGTTGTATAAAATGGTGGGTGTACCAAAAATATAGGAATTAGGCACCAGGGGCTTTTTGAAAACGGATGCGTCAATTTTTACGCCTCTTTTGTATTTCCAGGTACCCGCAAGAAAGGGGTTCCAAAACATATTATACATGCCGCCTTTGCCTCCTGCGTCAAATACACGTACCACAACTACATTTTCTTTAGGTCTCAGAACACTATCGGGTATTGGATAAGTGTACATATTCATGTTGCCAAAACCTTCCCCAACCTGTACCCCGTTGACCCAGCAGGTATTATAGTCGTCTACCTGCCCCAGGCTGATGTTTGTGTTTCCCATAAAATCTTTGGGAAAAGAGTCATATGTTTTTCTAAACCATACTGAGCCATCGTAATCTCTCAGCTCATTATCTTCCCAATGAGATGGCTGATCCATAGTTTTCCAATCATTGACATAGGTTTCCGCCAAATACCATTTTTCTTTTAAACCCGGATCGTCTTTTAAATAAAAATTTTTTTTCCAGGAGGATTTTATCTTTTCAAAATCGTCCGTCATTTCCTTTATGCTTTTACCAGGTAGTATAAAGCTATTGTAAAAAGGTTGAAACTGGGGAAACGCACTGATGGCATCATTGCTCATCCACTCTTCAATGGCTGTTGCGCCGAGATTGGAACTGATCAATCCAATTGGCACTTTCAAATGCTGCTGCAGATAACTACCAAAGAAAAAGCCGGCTGCAGTAAAGCTATTCACTTCTTTAACAGTCGCAATTTTCCAGGATCCGCTCTTAAGGTCTTGCTGCGGAATAAAATCAGCTCCTATTCCTACGGTAAACAGCCGGATCTGGTTGTTGTTGAAACTTGATGTGTCGGGTCGGGGTTTTGATTCTTTCACACTAAACTGCATATTGCTCTGGCCTCCGCAAATCCAGACATCACCGAAGAGTACATCGGATAACTTAATGAGATTATTACCTTTTATGGTGATTGTATATGGACCGCCCGCAGGCTGACCAGGAATTATTATTTTCCATTTGCCATTTTTGGCGGTAGTGTTAAAGACCTCATTATTGAAGTTGACGGTGACGTTTTCTTCGTTTGCAGCAGTACCCCATATTGTACAGGGCTTATCCCTTTGCAAAACCATATGGTTCTGAAATAAGAGGGGAAGTTTTACATTGGCTCTTGTTGTAATGGTACCTGCAAGAAAAAGTAGAACGAATACAAATTTTAGTTTCATGGTCAACATTATTGCTTATGATTCAATGTCCTTTTAATAGCTTTTTCTACTATTGGTTTCATTATTTTACAGGCCGCCCATGTATAATGTGTTCTGTCTTCCAAAAGCTCCTTTCCAGCACTGGTGCCGGATATGCGGATATTACATAGAAATGCCAAAATACCGGCAACGCGACTAATGCCTTTCAGGCAACAATATTTTTTCTTTAAAGAACGGAACACATGGGAATCAAACTGCATAGTATTATTTTCGTAAGGGAACTGATAAGTACATTAAATTGCCATATACCTCTATATGAGGATAAGATTTTAACATTTGCAGGTAGCGGTAGTAGCCCGGTTGCGTGTCTATACTATATAGCTGGTTTAGTACCTGTCGGGTCGTTGCGAAAAGTGCCTGGTACAGGCTCATTGAACTATAAAGGATGAAGGTATACGACCGCTATGCCTTCCCCTCTCAATCGTACATTTTATGACAAGTAAACAGATAAAAAAAGTAGTTACAGTAGCAGCAATGACGCAATGCCTTATATCAACCGCATTGGGCCAGCTAAAATTGCCGGCCATTTTTGCCGACGGCATGGTGCTGCAGCAAAAGGTTGATGCACCCGTTTGGGGGTGGACTGCTCCGGGTGAAACTATAGTCCTGACCGCAAGCTGGTCCGGTAAAAAAATGCATACCGTAGCTGATGATAAGGGTAGGTGGATGATGAAGTTAGGAACTCCTGTCGCAGGCGGTCCTTATACAATAAGTATAGTGGGCAAAGAAAAGAGGGTTTTACATGATGTATGGGTAGGTGAAGTATGGGTGTGTTCGGGACAATCCAATATGGAGATGCCCGTTTCCGGATGGTCTACCGATCCTATCCGCAATTCGGCAGAGGAAATGGCTGCTGCAAAGTATCCGTCTATCAGGATGTTTACTGTAGAAAAAGAAATTGCATTTACACCCAAAAGCGATCTGAGCGGAAGCTGGGCCACCTGTACGCCCGCTACTGTGGGCGCTTTTAGTGCAACAGCTTACTTTTTTGGTCGTGAATTATTTAATACATTAAAAGTTCCTGTAGGTCTGATACATACCAGCTGGGGAGGTACGATTGCAGAAGCGTGGACCAGCGAAGCATCACTCAGAATGATGAAGGATTTTGACAAAGAACTGGATAAGATTGATTCAGTAAATAAAAACAGGACTGCTATTCGCGTGGCCGATAGTATCCACCATCTGACCTGGCAGGCGGTGCTGACCGACAGGGGAAAAACGTATTCCAATAACGTTATCAAGGATTGGAAGACGATGCAGTTGCCTGGCGTTTGGGAGAACGCGGGTTTACCGGATGTGGATGGTATTGTTTGGTTTAAAAAAGTGGTGAATATTCCTGAAAGCTGGGCTGGCAGGGATCTTAAATTAGACCTGGGTCCGATTGATGACCGGGACATCACCTATTTTAACGGGCAGGAACTGGATAGTACCATGCAGGGCTTTACCTGGGCTGTTGAAAGACATTATACCGTTCCCGGCAAGTGGGTTCGTGCAGGCGAAAACATTATTGCAGTTAAGGTGATAGATGATGGTGGTACGGGTGGCATATATGGTACTGCATCGCAAATGACTTTATATCCTGCGTCTGATAAAAAAGACGTCGGCATCCCCTTGAGCGGTGAATGGTATTTTAAGGTAGTAGCTACTAAGCCCTTACCTCTTTTAAATACCTGGCCCAACCAGCCTTCTGTTTTATATAATTCAATGATTGCGCCCCTGGTGCCGTTTGCCATAAAGGGGGCTATATGGTATCAGGGGGAGTCTAACGTGGGAAGGGCCCTGCAGTATACCCGGCTATTCCCGCTGATGATAAAGGATTGGCGGACGCAATGGGGACAGGGGACATTTCCATTTTATTTTGTTCAGATCGCTCCATTTAAGTACGGGGGTAATCAGGTAGATGCGGCGCAATTGCGCGATGCCCAGCGCCGAAGCCTGTCGCTGGCTGAAAAAACAGGTATGGCAGTTACCCTGGATATTGGCAATAACAATAATATTCACCCTGCCAATAAACAGGACGTAGGAAAACGACTGGCGCTTTGGGCATTAAATAAAACCTATAATAAGGCGAGCCTTTCCTATTCAGGACCCTTGTACAAGAATTTTGAAAAAAGAGGCAATAAGATGGTAATTTCCTTCACTCATACCTATGGCGGTTTAAAGGCAGGTGATACGGGATTGGATGGGTTTGAAATACAAGGTACGGACGGTGTTT
>JBQGCI010000272.1:0-3290 GCA_052038405.1 Acinetobacter pittii | reverse complement strand
AGATGCGGGTTAAACTGCCGTCAAAAGCAACTCCCGGCTGAGTAAGATAGTTTTCATTGAAGGGGGCTCCCCAGTAATCGAATGAAGCCTTGATGGCTGCATCGTACAAATTCTTTGCCGGGGTAACAAACCATCCTTTTTGAGCGGCTTCGGCTTTTAAAAACAGCACTTCAGCCCAGGTCATCCAGATAGCAGTAACGGTGATCGATAGGAACCGGGTGACCAGGTAAGACTGGTAATTGAATCCGCCGTTATAGTTGGCAGACTCTGTAACCGGAAGGGCATTGGGGAGGCCGATGTATACCGGGTTTGCTGTGTTGGCAGAGGCATTCGTGGGACGTGCATACTGGAATAAGCGGGTATCGCCATATTTCTTTAACGTGTCTACGATAAAGGCGCTTACCGATTTATATTTGAAATCAAAATCCCTCACAAAATTGGGCGACAGGGGATTGGCATCGGGCAGGCTGCCGCTATATTTATACGTAAAATTATCTTCATTGCTTTCCATAAGCGGGTAAGTTGTTGCGTTGGATAATATTTCCGATATATCTGTTATTGCGGAAGGAAGTTTGGCCGATGCGCGCATCAGCAAACGAAGGCGCAGGCTGTTTGCGAACTTTTTCCATCTTAACATATTTCCGTTATAAACAGGATCTCCGCCATATAAGAGTGGAGCCGTGGTATTAATGCTTCCCGCAACTTCCTTCAGGTCCTGAAGCAGTTTTACATATACCTCTTCCTGTTTGTCGTACTTTGGTGTTAGTTTTTTTTCGGCTCCCAGTCCTGCTTCTGTAAAAGGAATATCTCCGTAGGTGTCAGTTAACACAGAAAATATATAGGATTTCAGTATGGTGGCTATCGATCGGTAATTTTCCATTCCTTCGGTCTTCTCGCTCATGGCTATCATGTCGTTCAGGTCGCGCATTCTGTTGTATAGCGACCAGATGCCGTTTGAATTGGCAGGTAAGAGTTTGAATCGCTGCACCTCGGTAAAGGTATTGTTCATACAGGTATATTGAATGAGCTCATTGTTCAATTCAAAGGCATTCCCTACCAATGTATTGGAACTGTTATAAAGGATCTGGGGTAATATTACTCCGGGATTGACCTCTGAAGGTACATTGGGATTGATATTGTTCATCTTACTACATCCAGCAGCACTACATAACCAAATGATAAGAAGTATATTTTTTAAGCGCATATTGAGTTTTTTTAAAAGTTGAGTTTAAGGTCGATCCCCCAACTCCTTGTGGAGGGGATTTGGGCGTTTTCAATACCAGGCACTACGGTACCTCCTGAAACAAAAGAGGTTTCCGGGTCTATATTGGGTATCTTGGTAAACAATAATAGATTTCTTCCAACCAGGTTTATTTGCGCTGATTGTATCCATTTGTCAGTTAAGAATCTGGCAGGCAGATTATAGCCCAGTATCACTTCGCGCAACTTTGCGTAGGTAGCGTCGAAGGTGCTTGACTCTACGTTGGGACGTTTGTAGTACCCCCTGTAGTAGGTATAAGCAGCTACTCTTTCTGTGTTGGGCGAGTAAGTACCATCAGGATTCAGAACCACGCCATCCCCAATAATACCTTCTTCTCTCCCGGGTACTGTGTTGGCCAGGCTGCCGGCCTCTGTACCGGTTACATGTGTGAACGAATAAATTTTGCCGCCAAATTTTCCGTCTACCAGTACACTTAACATCAGGTTCTTGTATTTAAAGCTGTTTTTGATTCCGCCTAACCAATCCGGATTGTAATTTCCTAACCGGATCGTGTTGCTGGTAAATACCGGTACTCCTCCTTTGTAAACTACTTTACCTTCATCATTTCTAAGTAATCCTACTCCATAAATATCACCCATTCGGCCACCAACCCGGGCTTCAATAGTGGCTCCCTGTGCTGAGGCGATGACATAGCTTTCCACACCTTCAGCCAGTTCTATCACCCTGCTTCTGTTGGCGGCTGCTGTAAAGGAAAGGTCCCATACCAAAGCTTTTTTTACAGGTGTGACACCCAGCACCAGTTCCCAGCCCTTATTGCTGATTTCTCCCGCATTCATTACCTGCGCACCATACCCTGTAGAAAGGGATAGAGGACTTCTTAGAATCTGGTTTTTGCTGGATGATGCATACCAGGTTGCATCCAGGCTCACCCTGTTGTTAAATAATTTAAGTTCTGTTCCGATCTCGAATGAACTGGTGATCTCTGGTTTTAGGTTAGTATTGGGGATGGTGGCCGGCAGCCCTACTGTGCCGGGAAGTGTATTGTACTCGTAGTAAGCGCTTGTCTGGTAAGGATCCGTATCATTACCTACCTGTGCATAGGATATACGCATCTTCCAATAGTTAAGCTGGTTGGATTTGATGCGCAATGCCTCAGTTAATAAGGCACTCAGCGAAGCGGATGAATAGAAATAGGAGTTGTTATCCGGTGGTAAGGTAGACGACCAATCGTTCCGGGCGGTTAGTTGTAGGAAAAACATATTGCTGTAGTCAATATCGGCTACTCCATACAGGCTATTGACCTTTTTCTCTGAATTAAACTCTTCTACAATGGGCCTGCCTGATGCATTACCGAGGTTGTACACACCCGGAATTACCAGGCCGTTAGCCGTTACCGTATTACTGCTGGTATTAATTTGCAGGCTGTTTCCACCAGCGCTGGCCGCCAGGTTAAACTTACCCATCCCGGGCGCGGTGTAAGATAAAAGGAAATCCGAATTTCGTTCAAAGTAGTTCAGGTCCTGCCTTCTGTATAATCCGTTGATGGCTACCACGGAGCTTTTGGGTCGCTGGGAGGCACGTACCTCACCCGAATAATCAATTCCTGTTCTGAACATAAGTGTAAGATTCGGCAGTATGGAATAGTTGAGAAATGCATTTCCAAACAATCTGTTACGTTTCATATTGTTCAGCTGTTCATACATGGTCAGGTAAGGATTATCTCCCCAGGTAAAATAGTAATCCTGTTTAATTCCTTCCTGTCCCTTGATCCAGTAATTGCGAAACCAATCCATGCTGGCATTTCTCTCGGTCCATATAAAGTTGTAAGTGGGAGAGGCGCCTCCATAGCCTATTACAGGCAGATTATCACTATAGCTATTGATATAGTTGATATTGGCATTGAAGCTAAGCTTCGACGTGATATCAATGGTAGTATTGGTATTGAACTGGTGCCTGTTAAGCTCTGTGTTTGGCATAATTCCGGTCTGCCGGTAATTGTTATAGGATGTGCGGAAGCTTCCCATGTCTCCCGATTTCTGGATTGAGGCACCGTTCATTAAAGTTAACC
>JBQGCI010000271.1:0-1942 GCA_052038405.1 Acinetobacter pittii | reverse complement strand
AATAATTGTACGATGAAAATGTGTTGGTTTTCGCTGTTGATCTTATCAGGATGCGAACAGGTATCATCCCGTTCTGCCGTATGTGATGAGCCGGCAAAGCCCGTGTCCAGCGCAGGCGTTTTTTCCCCATGTGGGCGCTATCGGCCCACCTGCGGGGTGTACGCGAATGCCGTGTAAAGAAGGGTCTTTCGGGTACTGGCTGAGGAAAGTTCCGTTAAAGCGGGAGAACCGGGTATATTTTTACAATGGCCGCCTCAAGCCCAACCAGGAGGTACAATATGCGGTTATGGATGTGCCTGTCGGGAGCCGCGACCTGCAGCAATGCGCAGATGCTGTTATGAGGCTTCGTGCAGATTACCTGTTGGATCAAAAGCGCTTTGCTGATATTGTTTTTATGGACAACCAGGGTAAGAAGTATGCCTGGATGGGAAAAAATGATACCGCTGTTTTCGCGCGGTACCTCGATAGGGTGTTCAGTATGTGTGGAACTGCTTCGCTGGAAAAGCAACTTAATCCCCGCCTGATAAAAAATATGGAGCCTGGCGATGTGTTCATCAAAGGCGGTTTCCCCGGTCATGCCATGATTGTGATGGATGTGGCTGAAAATAAAGAAGGCGAGAGGTGGTTTATGCTGGCGCAAAGCTATATGCCCGCCCAGGACATCCACATCGTTAAGAATCCGGCTGCTGTCAATAGTCCCTGGTTTAAAGCAGATGATTTGCAACCTGTTATCACCCCTGAGTGGACGTTTACCCCCGGCCAGCTAAAAAAATGGTAGCGTCATTGAAAGAGCGTATGGCGGCATTATTGATCAGAATCATTATTGCTATTGAGTTTTATCATAAGCACGATGAATAGCGGAAGCTAGTTTTACATCATCTTGGCAAAAATGCAACTATATATTTCTGAAGGCACCCGTCCCGAGGATGTGAAGCGTTTCTTTTCATCCTGCTATCCCTTTTTAAAGATTGAGCTATACAAAATAGGGAAGGGCCATCATTTTAACGCGGGTAAAAAGCCGAGCCCGGTAATGGATAAATTTGTAGATCTCCCGGGTGAGGGAGTGGTGGATATTCATAGCGATATCACCGTTGCCGAGCTGGAGCATAGCTTTGCCAGTTTTGGCCTGAAAACGGAAGTGTTCAGGAAAAGCGGGAATGTATGGGTGCCCACGCTTCTTACCGATAGCTGGACGCTTCAGCAACAAAACAATGCAGGCGAAGAAATTACCAACAATACCTGGACTGGTTAATAAGGGAGGTTCTTCAATTTGCCCTCGTTTAGAATAATAATGCTGCCTCCTTTAATATCAATCAGCTTTTCTGCCTTAAAATCCGATAGGGTCCTGATCAATGACTCTGTTGCGATTCCGGTGGCCTGGGCGAGGTTGTCCCTGGACAGCCTGATCTCTTTAGTGTCGGGAGATCCGGCTTTGAATTTCTCCAGCATCGCTGCTAACTGGTAGGCCACTTTTTTACGCAGGGAGTTATATGCGATGTTCAATAAGCTTTCTTCTTTTTCCAAAACATTATGAGTGATCAGTTTGATGAACTGCCGGGTGACCTGCATGTCGGCCGACATTAATACGAGGAAATCATCTTTGGGGATGGTCATGATTTCCGCATCTTCTAAAACCTCTACGGTCTCCTTATAGACTATATTTTCAAGTACATAGGTATACCCTAAGAAGTCTCCTTTGCCCAAAACGTTGGTAATGAGCTCCTTGCCGTCGTCGTTGGATTTGAAGGTTTTTATTTTGCCACTTTTGATATAATAAACTGCCTTGGGTCTCTGCCCTTCCGCGTAGATCTGCTGCTTCTTCTTATAATGATACACTTCCCTTTCTTCTGAGATCAGCGGAACATGACTTACATTTTTAACGTTAGTTAAAAAGCTATTGAGCGAGTCGGCTCCTTCTATATCTCGCGTCAACTGATGTCTT
>JBQGCI010000270.1:0-13362 GCA_052038405.1 Acinetobacter pittii | reverse complement strand
GCTTGGGGTCGTCGGGCAACAGGATGTCTTTGTTTAAACGATCGAACTCATATTGCCATTTAGACCTCGGCTGATCCGCTTTGTATCCCTCTACGAAATCCCACCATTTTTTTCCGTGTCCGTCAATGACACCTCTACCGGTAATGGCTATATTCTCTACGTTATTGGCATAAAATAAAGGTGAAAAGCTGGTTACATCCACACCTTCGTAGCGACTTTCTACCATGGGCAGGTAATCATCAAAATCATTGCTAAAATGAAGTTCCGCTCCGGCATCCACCAACAGCGTTATATTACTTTTAAAGTGTATCGGCCCGGTGAGGTATTTTCCTGCCGGGAAATACACCGTACCGCCCCCGGCTTTTGCAGCCGCATCGATCGCTTTTTTGATGGCCTGTGTGGCTTTGGCACTGCTATCTTTTTTTGCGCCAAATTTAGTAACATCATAATACTGTTGAGCAGCTGCATCAAAACCAACACAACAAACTATCAAAAACAAAAAATAACGGATAACACCGGGGCAAGACCTCTTCATATTGTAGAATCGTTTTTAACTAAACTTCTTTTAATTTTATTACGCTAACCACGTGTAATAATATTCGTTTCAAAATGTTGAGCGAAACGCAATAAAGATACCAGCCATTCCTTTAAAATTAATGGCGATATTTATTTTCAGCTTGTACTTTTTTACTATTTGCGACTGAGGGCCTGGCCCGGTTTTCTGTTCATTATAGGTCGCTTCTACAAAGTTTTAAAACAAAGCACGCTTCTTATTTTACCATGTTGCCGTGCCTATGATACTATGCTGAAAATGACATAATTGTTATTTATCTTTTTTTAATCGATATATGAAAATGAGGAAAGGCTGTATAACGCCACCGGGAGATTGACAGAATCTATACGGACCGTATGTTCAATAATCTTCCATCCCGGAGGTCGGGACATTGGTAACACAGCGCTTAATAGTCGCCGGCCGCGGAGTCCTGTAAGGACGACATATTAACACAACAGCTCAGCTTCCAGGCATCTTTATTCAAACAGCCAGTCTACCTGCTTCCGGTTACCGCTTTCATATAAACCGGCATCATAAATACGCAGGGGTGAATTTGCATCAACAAAACCCAGTATCAATGCGACCCCTTTGGCCAGTTTTAATGTATTGGTACCCGGCTTAAACTCATAGCTATGTACGTGGAACTGCGGCATACCTGGTATGATCATGGCATTGGCAATTTTTGTATCGGCCTGTCCATAATCATTAGCGGTGGCATTCGTCTCCAGCTCCGGTTGTTTGAGGTATGTCGTATCCACGGTGAAGGCTGCTTTCTGAGGTTTGAAGAACCCAACCAGTACCTTAACCGGGCGCTCATTAGTAAAAGTTATTTGAGTACCCCTTTCTGTTTGTTGTTTGAAAGAAGTTTTCAAGCCTTTCAATCCTTTAAGCTCGCCGGCAAACGATTTTATGGTAAAGCTGTTATCGGTAAAGGGTTGAGCCAGGCTATCGATTGTGTAATACTGGCCCTCTGTGGCTAATTGAACCTTGGCATCTCTTAATGAAGCAACGTACTGTGCTGCACCCGGCTTTACCTGTTTTAATGAGTCAATTGTATGTTGAAACACAGTTAACTCTTTTTCAAAAACAGGTAATACATCATACCAGTTTTTATACTTTCCTCCCTGCCCGGTCAGCGGGATTTTTCTGGCCCCCGTTTGCATACTATTAGCATACAGGTAAGTTCCTTTAGTTAATTCAGTAAGCGCTTTGTACCATTTTACGCTTTCTTTTAAAAGAGGTAAAGCTTTATCCAGATCCTGTATGTCGTTCGAATATTTATAACGCAATACCTGTAAAGCAGCTTCGGCTTTAAACGCAAAATGATATGCCATCGCCCGATAACTATAAGCATCATTTTTTAAACGCTCAAATTCTTCTTTGCCTTTCTTCACCTGTTTTACGGCATCTATGGCAGCTACGGCTTTATCTCCATGGGCTTTAACATCGTTGATAACCTTAATGGGCGTTTCCCCTATATGTGGTTTTCCATTCCATTCTTTATCTGCATACTCCGCTAATGATTCACCCTCCGGACTTTCCGCTTCATACAATAAAGTAAAAAGACCAAAGCGATAAGGGTTGATTAACTGCGTCATCAACATACCCAGATTGAGCGTTTGACGGTTGCCGTCTGTAATTCCAAAACGTCTTAAGAGCTTGGGCGATATCTCTCCCATTTCTTCATATGATTTCAAAATATTACCACCATCGGTTTCGGATACACCGAACTGACCGGCCAGGTTACGATTCCAGTAAATAATCTCCGCAGAGCGGTCTCTCTTTGCTTTCCAGGCATAACGACTCCAGGCCTTGTACCAGAGCCAGTCCCTTTCAATCTGCAAAAGTCTGGTTCCACCCTTTACACTGTCAGCCGCGTAAGGCCAGTCCCAATAAGAAGCCTGCGGATATAAATGAAGACCATTACCCCCCATCACTTCGTGCATGCCAATTACCGAACGTTGAATAAAATCAGCCGAACCATAACGGAAAGGTTCCAGATTGGCCAGGATATGTACGTTCTCTATCTGCACAGAGCCCAGTTTGCTTAGCTTTTGATGCAACTCAGCCCAGGCACCACGCGGGCGATCGTATGTAAGCGCTTCTCCGTTAAATTTAGCTTCTGTATATAGATTCTTATACAGTGGTAATGCGGCATCCATCACTGCAGGTGCATCCGTATCATGAGCCCTCAAAACGATCGGGGGCTCTTCCGTTTTGCCTAATGCCTTTAAGCCATCCTTTACACCCGGAATGATCGTCTTTGTAAACCAGTTGATATCATCCTGACCGACGCCTTCCATGGCTTCACCTAAACATACCATCAATCCTACATTTGGATATTTTTCTACAAAAGCAGCTATGGATTTTTGTGTATAATCTGCTATAAGAGGAATAATGGGCCTTTCACGCTCCTGGGTTTTAATACCGTGCTTCTCTGCAAAAGGTTTAGACACAATGATATTATAAAACATCTGAATCACCCAGATGCCCCTTTTATCTGCCTCGGTAGTAATAAAACGAAAAATGTCTTCATTCTTTTTAAAAGTAGCATCATCAACCTCAAGAGCATAGGGATAATCTTTTAATTTAACCAATGATGCAAACGGATGACCATTCCAGAGATAAAGAGAATTCATCCGGTTGTTCACCATTGAATCCAATACCTGTATCCACAGTTTCTTATCATATAGCCAGGGAAATGTTTGGGGTGTATAAGGATATTCGTAAACCGTACGACCCGGTAGGTAATACGGCTTTTGCAAACCGATACATGCACCGCGCAATATCATTTCCGGTGCATCCTTCAGGTTAAAAGCTGCCGGCAGCTTCTTCAATTCAGTTGATTGGTCTGCCAGCTCTAAGCAGCCATACAATAAGCCGGATGCATCAGCTCCTGAGATACGGATTACATTTTTTGAAGACAGAATGGAAAAACCTTCTTTTTGAAGATTGCTTTTGAAGTTCCCCTCGATGATAATCAGCTTTTGGTTAGCCGGATTACTTCTGCCGGTGGTTGTAACAACGGACACTGTGTACCCGATTTTCTGCAGTTTGCTTTTCAACAACTCTACACCATATACAATCCTTTGTTGCTTCGAAAGCGGATTCACTATTATCACTTTTTCTGCCGCCGCTGCCAAAGCGGTATTGGCCCAGATAAAAAACACTAATAATCCTATTATTCTGTTCATTCGACTAATCCGTTATTTTATTCAAAAAAATCATCTGTTATTATTCCGCCGTTCTTATTGCTGGTATAAGCTGCTTCAACGCAGATCATGGTTTCCAGGGCATCATCAATGCTATTCTCGGGTTTATCAATACTACCTGCTTTTGCCAGCTGCATCTGCTGCATGGTTCCTATAAAAGCATGTGGAAACCAGGTTCCATCGATTGTTTTGGCCTGCCATTGTGCATCCTTCCCTTCCTCAACAATGATATATTCAAAACGGTCCGGCACGCCATGAGGATAATTGATCAGGGCGCCGAAGGTTATTTTAATCGCACCTTTCGTCCCTTCAATTTTTACGTAGGACTCTTGTTTTTGATAACTGAAACTGTGGTTGTGATTCGTATGAATGACAGCGCGCACCATATCGCCGTAGTCCATTATAATATTAGACTTTACTGAAGCTAATTGCGTTGCTTCAGGATGCTTAAAAGTTCTGGCATATACTTTAGATGGGGTACCTAAGAAAGAACGGATCAAATCCACATAGTGAATGCTATGATAGTTAATTTCCATTCTTTCTTTCGAGAACAAGAACTCCCACAGGTTCCAGGGTGTATGCACATTCACATATACTTCCAAATCAGTTATGGTACCTATTTTTCCACCGGCGATCATTTTCCTGGCTTCCAGCATATAAGGCGCAAAACGCATCTGGAAATTAACACCTGCCAGTAATTGCTTCTTTTTAGCAATAGCATGAATAGCTTTAGCTTCTTCCAGACTTTCACCATAAGGTTTCTGGATCAATATGGTTGCGCCCTCGGGTAACTGCTCTAATACCGGTATGATCTCTGACGCAGGCAATGCAAAATCATAGACAGCATTGGTACCATGGGCTGCCACCATCGCCTCCAGGCTATCATAAACTTTTTCAATACCAAATTTTTCAGCCAGGGATATTGCTTTTTGTTTATTGCGGTTCACAATGCCCGCAACTTTATAGCCGGCAATCCGGTAAGCGGGCAAATGAGCATCAGCAACTATACCGCCGGCTCCAATAATACAAACAGGCGCGGCTTCCTTGTTATTTGTCATATCAGGTTCCTCCCAGGTAATTACCGTAAGTGAGAACTACTACGGCTAATAAAAGAATAAATAATGCCAATCCCAATGCACGGCGTGTTATAGCTCTGGTAGCTTTCCACTCCTTCAAAAAAACACCCACCAGTGAACTAAAAAAAACCAGCATGATCATATGTATCGCCCAGCTGGAAAACTCATATTTTCCCAGCCGCACATGTCCTAATCCGTAAAAGAAAAATTGCCCGTACCAGAGCATACCTGTAATCAGGGCCATCAGATAATTGACGCCAAGGCCGCCGCTTTGTCCATTCGCTGCATATTCAGATAAGGTCTTATTTTTAACATGCAGCCACAATGTATATATCAAAGTGGTTACAAAGGCACCCGTATTGGAGAACAGGTACACAACATTTACCTGGAAATCTCCGGCGCCATAGTTGGCCGCAATATCCGATATCGGTTTACCCGCATTGATCGCAAAACCATAAAATGCCGATAACACACCAGCCAGTAAACATAAGGGCAAACCTTTTTTAAAAGAAAAACCTGACTGATTTTGCGAAACATCTTTTTCTTTTAATCGGCCGGCCACTCCGCAAAATGCAATTCCGGCAGCACCTAAGATTACACCTGTTAAAATCCATCGCCCTCCCGTTCCGCTCAATGCCTCGCCTAATGTGCCAGCGAGCATAGGAGGAACCAGGGTTCCTAAAACGCAGGAAATACCCACAGATATAGCATATGTCAAAGAGAAACCGATATGTTTGATGGCCATACCAAAAGCCGTTCCGCCAACACCGTAAGCCATTCCCAGGAAGAAAGCATTACGCATCGCTTCTCCAGGCGCTTCCGATAACACTTTACCCAAAGATGGGATCGTAAGCCAGGCTACCAGGACGGGTAACAAAAACCAACAAACGGATGCCTGCGCCAGCCAATAGGTTTGCCAGCTCCAGCCTTTCACTTTTTTCTCGGGAGTATAACATAATGATGCTGATGCAGCTCCGATGCCATGAAAAAATATACCGCCGAATAATTGCATGTCTGAGGTTAATTTACAGAACCGAAGCTCTCGTTTAAAGGTTAAGATTATAAAATGCTATCGCATTTTCACTGAATATCCTGTTACGGGTATGTTCTTCCGATACCAGTTCTTCAATCACTTGTTTATAAACCGTCCAGGTATGAACGTAGGAACCTCCCAGTATTGACACCGGCCAGTCTCCTCCCAGGAAACAACGTTCAGGACCGAATTCAGTCAACACAAAATCAACATAGGGTTTTATGTGCGCTGCTGTAAAGCTTTCTTTTCCTGCTGTAGTTCCCAGACCTGATATTTTCGCATAAAACTGCGGATGTGCCGCCGCTATCTTCATTAATTGCCCCCATTCCCCGAATTTCTCTCCAGACTGTATGGGCGGCTGATTGAGATGGTCGAACACCATCCTGAGCCCGGGAACTTTCTCTGCAACTTCCAGGGCTGTTTGAATATGGGCCGTTTTCACCCCTACTACATCGTAGGGTAGCTGCCGTGCGGATAATAATTGTAAGCTTTCCATAACCGCATCCTGCAACAACCAATTATCATCAGGCTCATCATGAATCAAGTGCCTTACACCTTTAAAATATTTTTCCGCTGATAGCACAGATTGCAGCAACTGCTCTGTTTTCGAAGGGTTTAAAAGCGGCAACCAGCCTACGATACCTTTTATCCAATCGTGCTGTACCGCGGCCTCGATCATCAAAGCCGTATCATCTAAAGTATTGTCTGCCTGCACCATTATTCCCGCGTCTACAGAAGCGGCCAGGCGCAGCTCTTCAAGCTCCTGAAGATTATAATTTTTATTGAGTAAATCCGGAGCAGCTTTCAACCAATCATAGGCAGATCGTTCCAGATTCCAGATATGTACATGCGTATCGATTATCATAATGGACTTTCAATCATTACCGATACCAAGCGATTATATATAGCCTATTTGGCATCAATAATTTCAGGATTTACCCCGATTTCAAATTTAAGATCAATTTCGTTATTATGCTCTCCCAATCCCGGCGCGCCTGTATTTCCGGAAAGGTGCTGGCCATCTATTGTGATGGGCGACCTTGTTGTTTTTATCGAAATTCCGTTGCTTGTTTTCACCACCACTTCCATATTTAACACCTGGTAACCCTCTTGTTTTGTCAACTCCTCATAATCAAACACCCTGGAGCACCAGATACCTGCCGGTTCGAGACAATCTAACCAATAAGACGTCGTATTGTTCAGAAGATGGCGCGCCAATCCGGATTTTATTTCGTCTCTTTTATCGAACCAATCCTTTTTATCGGTATATATGGCTAATTCACTGCAGCCTGTCAATGTGCCCAGCTGTATTATGTCTGCCATAGCCAGGGCTATATAATCGTCCTTGGTTTTATAAATACCATAAGGTGCCGCAACATAGGCATGCCCGCTATTAACGGCGCTACGTACCGGTAACTGTCCCCCGTCATTATAATAGCAGGTTAATACCTCGAACTGGAAGTCCAATGCACTTTCCAACATGCTCACCTCTATGCTTCCGCCCTCACCTGTAACTGCTTTTTGATATAAAAGAGATAAAATACCCTGAGCCAGATGTGCACCAGCCAATATATCTACCACAGAAACACCCATCGGCGTAGGATTAGCGTTGCTGCTATTATTCAGCCATGCAAGACCCGAAATGGATTGTAACAATAAATCCTGCCCCGGCAGCTTTTTCCACGCTCCTTCATCTCCATAACCAGTTATACTGGCATATATCACCGAAGGATTTATTTCTTTCACACTCTTATAATCAAAGCCAAGCCGTTCCATAACGCCCGGGCGAAAATTATGCATCACCACATCGGCCTTTTTGATCAGCTCGTTAATCCTGAATACATCATCAGGACTTTTCAAATCGGCTGTATAGCTTTTTTTGTTGCGATTGATCGCATGAAATATAGAAGATTCCCCGTCGATCATCACATCAGAAACATACAATTCCCTGCAAATATCCCCGGTACCGGGCTTCTCAATCTTTATTACTTCAGCGCCAAAATCTGCCAGGCATAAGGATGCCGAGGGGCCCGATAAAAACTGGCTGAAGTCAATAACCAATATATCCTGTAGCAGTTTCATGATTTACAAAAGTTCTTCCTTTATTTTTTTTGTGTGCTGCCCTAGCAGTGGAGCCGGTTTGTGAGAAAACAAACGTTCACCGTTGATCCGGATGGGACAACGTGTAGTCACATACGCTTCCGTCCCGTTGACTGACACCCTATTCTCTATTTGTACACTTTTATAGAGATCAGTTTCCCGCAATACATTCCAGTCGTTCACTTCAGATGCCCACAATCCGGCATCTTTCAAACGATCCAGCCAGTAGGTATTATTTTGAGTGAGCAGTTTGCCGGATATAATGGCCTTTATTTCATCCCGCTTTGCAAAAACATCCTTCTGCGTATATTGCGCCAGTTCTGTTATAGACAGTACTTCTGTTAATTGAGGAATGTTCATCATTGCCAATGAAATATGTCCATCTGCTGTTTTGTAAATCCCATAAGGTGCGCCCAATAAGGGGTTTCCGTTGCTGACAGCACTTCTTTTAATACCCGCCTTACTATGGTAATGTGTAGTGAACAGCTCAAATTGAAGACTGATAGCCGATTCCAGCAAGCTCAACTCCACATAAGCCCCTACACCGGATTTCTGTCTTCTGATCAAAGCAGCCAATACGCCCTGAACCGTATGAATGCCGCAAATGCTATCAACGATAGACAGGCCAAAGGGCATGGGACCATCACCGTCATCGCCTGTTGTGTATGCCAGGCCTGAAAGAGATTGCAGCAGCAAATCCTGTCCTGGTTTGTTTTTCCAGGGCCCCTTTCTGCCATAGCCTGTTATTTCGGCGTATACGATGCGTTTGTTTATTTTTTGTACATCACTATAAGCGAGCCCTATTTTCTCCATCACTCCGGGCCTGAAATTATGGGTGATCACATCCGCCTTCAAAATCAGTTTTTTTACCAGATCAAGATCTTCGGGGTTCTTCAAATCTGCAGTAAAACTTTCTTTATTCCGATTGATCGCATGGAAGTTTAAGGCATCCTCTCCTACCCAAAGATTTTTGATCGATAACTTCCTGCACGGGTCACCGCCTTCGGGTCGCTCTATTTTAATTACCCGTGCACCCAGATCAGCCAAACGCAAACCAGCCGACGGACCAGAGAGGTACTGGCTAAATTCCAAAACAATTAAACCTTTTAGGGGCAGAAACATCAGGCAAATACTTTTGATAAATTTTTCTCTAAAGACGTTATATATAGTTCGTTAAGCTTTGCTAAAACAGCTTCAGCATTTTTTTGTTTTCCCAACATGAATTCCTGTACATACTGGCCGGCTTCATCCTGGAAATGGAGATATCCGTGATAACGGGGGCGTAAATACCCGTTTTCCATCACCGGTAAAACGTTCCTGAAAAAATTAGCAGTCAGTTGATTGTTCCGGTCATTCTTCCAGGCGGCCAGATAACCAGGCTGCCCTTCATTCAAAGTATAACCGTTGGTTTGAAATTGTGGAGAGCCAACCATCTCGGCAAAAGCTACTCCTTCCCGCTTGTGCTTCGAAAAGTTAGACACAGATAATCCGGTACCGCCTATGGTCGTTCTTAATTTCTCACCATTATAGTCGACCACATCTGTATAATGCAGTAAACTTTTTGCATAACCTTCTCGGGAGTAGTTCGTATATCCATAAGCAAAAGGACAATACCAGTAATCATCTGAGCCAGACATAGCTTCAGCTACCTGAATCGGGTTCTTATAGAACATGCTACGGTCTATCTGCGAGTATAATTCATACATAGTATGTAGTGCGGCTGTGCCGGTTGCGCTATCAATCACTTCTGCTGTTGCAGCAAAAGGAGTCTTTCCCAATGCTATACAAAAGGTATAGAAATTCATCAGCAGGTCGATCGGGATTGCCGGAACGGCTATCTTTCCCTGCTTTGCTAAAGCGACAACTTCCTGCCAGGTTTGGGGCACTGTTACACCCGCAGCATCCAAAAGATCTTTACGGCAACTGGCCGCCGGCGTTGCCGCGTCAATGGCTAATGCCCATTGATGCCCCGCATAAAAATAACTGTGATGAGAAGCACCCACACTATTCTCGGCCTGATCCTGCAGATAAGCCTCGGCCAAATATTCGTCTAAGGCTAATACACAGCCTGTAGCCGCAGCCGTTCCTACCCAGGGATGGTCAATAATCAACAGGTCATATTCCTCCGTTAATTTTTCTATCGGGAAATCAGCAAACTGCTGAAGACTGCGCTTATGCCATTGAACCTCTATATTCGGATGTAATTCGGTAAACCGTTGAGATGCCGCCTGTAATGGCGTTATTCCCCGGCTATGGTTCCAGGTAATTCCTTTTAAAACAATATCAGCCATTAACTTCCTTTTTTTCAACCAGCAATAAATGTTCACATACCATCACCAATTCCTCATTTTGGTTGAACACTTCCAAAGCTTCCGACACAATACCATAGCCCGGCTTCTTATGATCTCTTTTATCTTTTATAGTAACTCTTGCTTTAATGGTATCATTAATAAAGACCGGACGGATGAACCTGAGCTTCTCATAGCCATAGGTCATGGCCACTTCATTAATTAAACCGGCCGACAAACCAACCCCTATACTAAAAATCAGGGTGCCATGGGCTATACGCCTTTTAAAGGGTTGCGTTTTGCACCATTCTTCATCCATATGATGGGGGTAAAAATCGCCTGACTGGCCGGCATGCAACACTATATCTGCATCGGTAATGGTTCTTCCTGTAGTAGCCCTGGAATCTCCTAAAACAAATTCCTCATAATATATTTTAACGCTCATATTGCAAGCCTTTTATCGTTGATCGAAAATAGATCAAGGTCAGAGGTTAAAAAATGGGTTGTTTGACTAATATGATGGAAGATTTTCCTAGTAACTTTAATGAAATTTTGTTGTATTTCAGCGGGGAAATAGCCGGTTTTCCCGGGTACGAAAAAAAATTATTCCGGAAAAGATTGATAATCTTACTACGCTTGTTATGGAAACTTATAGCAAAATATTACTGATTGTAATGCCTGCTTTTCTGGCACTTGTATTATACGAAAAGGGCTATGCCTGGCAAAAGGGAAAAGATAATGTAAACACGGCAGATACGATCAGCAGTCTGCTAAGCGGTATTACCAACGTCACTAAAGATGTATGGGGCCTGGCATTGCCATTTATGGTTATGGATGGATGGTTGAGCACCTGGCCATCTATCATGTAAAAGCCACCTGGCTCACTTATCTTGTCGCATTCATTGCGCTCGATTTTTCGGGATATATGGTACACCGCATACAGCACACTTACAATTTTTTCTGGAATGGACACCTTATTCATCATAGTAGCGAGGAATTCAACCTGGCCTGTGCACCAAGACAAAGCATTTTCCGGCATCGTTAAAATATTTGCCATTTTCCTGCTTCCGGCTGCCTTACTGGGTGTTCCTGAAAAAGTAATCGCAGTAGTGGCTCCTCTACACCTGTTTGCACAATTCTGGTATCATACTGTTCATATCAATAAAATGGGTTTCCTGGAGAAAATTATTGTGACGCCCTCTCACCATCGGGTTCATCACGCTATTAATCCTGAATACTTAGATAAAAACTATTCCCAGGTCTTTACATTCTGGGATCAATGGTTGGGCACTTTCCAGGAAGAACTGCCCGGTAAACCACCGGTATATGGTATCACCCGGCCCCTACAAACCTGGAATCCGGTCCAAATCAATTTTCAGCATTTGTGGTTGCTGATAAATGATGCCTGGTATACGCGACGGTGGAAGGATAAATGGCGCATATGGCTGATGCCAACAGGCTGGCGGCCTGCAGATGCAGCTGAGAAATACCCGGTTTACAAAATAGAAACGTGTATGAATTTAACAAATATGAAACCTATATGATTCCTTTAATGAAAGCATGGCTATGGACTTAATTAGCCGTATTGCTACTTTTCACTTCCTATTTATTTGGGAATATCGCTGATACAGGAGCACCCGGTCTTTATATATACGGCGTATTCATTTTCCTGTTTGTATATGCTTTCGCCGAATTAATGGACAATAATTCTTCCGCATGGGTTTGGGAGTTGTTGAAACTGTTCTATGCTGCTTCAATCATTTTGTATACCGGTGACTGGTTGGGGCTCAATTCGATATCCGTTTACCTAAAGTATATTATAGTTGCCTACCTGCTGCTGTCGGCAGTAATTCACTATTATTTATGTTTAAATTTCAAAAAAGCAGGAGTTCCAATAAATAGTTAATATTGTTATTTAAATGGCGTACAGTGAAACTAAGAAAAACAATCACAGCTATCCTTATTATGGTATTGTCGGCAGGTATCATTAATGATTTGCCGGCTCAGTCTTTTCCCAATCCCATTAAAAACAACCTGAGTATTACGGCGGGCGCTGCGTATCAGAAAACTGATTTCAGATGGTCCATTGCCGGCAACACCAGTGGCCAGGATCCTAATATTCTATCGGAACTCATTTACAATCCCATACATTCAGCCGGTTTCAATATGGGCGCGGCTTACAAACCCTATCGGAAATTTTTATTAACAGCCAGCTTTGGCAAACGCTACATTTATAAAGGCCGTGCTACTGACATAGATTATAACGGAGATAACCGGACCCATTATGCCCCACCGTCATTGGGGGACACCCTCTTCAATAGCAACAAAGGGGATATGCTGCAATATGAACTCTCATTAAGTTACCCGTTATTTGCGAACCATTTACTTGAGATCAGTGCCGGAGCCGGCTATCAATTTTCAAAAGAGCTCTTTTACCTGCATGATGAAGAAATACCCAACCTTAATACTACTTACGAGACTAAATGGCGATCGGCCCGGATTTTTATCAATGGCACCTTAAAACCTGTTCCCTGGTTGTACATTGCTCCCGAGGTATCATTTCAGCCAGGCACCTATGATGCGGTTGCTAATTGGAATATACAAGAAGATTTTCAACATCCGGTTAGCTTTATTCACCAGGCTAATAGTAGTGGCTGGAGTTATCGCGCATTATTGGGCTACCGGTTGAATAAATATATTGATATCCGTGGAACCTGGTTACATGCTAACTGGAGAACTGAAAAAGGGGTTGATCGGCTGTTCTTAAAGAACGGCACCAATCCCGAAACGCAAATGAACGGAGCTTTCAGGAAAAGCAGCGGCTGGGGATTGAGCGCTACCTATAACTTTTAAACTTATAACGGATCAGCCTTACGGCCCGTCCTTTTTTCCCAGGGAATGAATGCACCCAGAGTGCCCCGGAACCTTTTCAGTTTACTTTCCCGCTCCACTATAGACCTGAATTCAGCTTTATAGGCAGATGATGGATCAATGACCAGATCCACTTCGTTGAGTTGGCGTAGTGTATCTACCATGAATGGCAAATGCCAGATACGTGTTTCAAATCTACGCTTTGTAAATCTATTGGTGAACCAGGATT
>JBQGCI010000269.1:0-1723 GCA_052038405.1 Acinetobacter pittii | reverse complement strand
AATAACAGCAGCCGGAGATATAATGGCATAGGCTTGCATAACCTGCAGCAAAGGCTGAACCTGCTATACCCGGGAAGACATACATTCACCTGTTTTGATGAAGCAGACTGTTTTATTGCCGAGCTAAATATTCAGTTATATTTAAAGGGTAAACGTTCATAATGAAGATCCGTACACTAATAGTTGATGATGAACCACATGCCCTGGAAATTATCAGGAGATATGCAACGCATATACCAGAGCTGGAAATTATAGATACCTGCAACAACGCCCTCGAAGCTTTTCAAACGATCCAAAATACCAAGGTAGACCTGTTATTCCTCGATATAAAAATGCCGCGCCTCCTGGGAACCGATCTGGTTCGAAGCCTGAAAACACCTCCCCTGATCATTTTTACCACCGCTTACCAGGAGTACGCCATTGAAGGCTTTGATCTGAATGCTGTAGATTATTTACTAAAGCCGGTTCCTCTCAAACGCTTCCTACAGGCCATTGACAAGGTGAGGCACTTTTTAAGTGCAGACCCCAAAACAAACCAGGCTATCGAAAACCCTGCAGATCCCCCAAGGCCACCCGTTGCTCATTACCTGTACCTTCGTGTTGAACGCCGGCTTTTAAAGGTAAACACCGGCGATATCTTATGGATCGAAAGCATAAAAGATTATATCAAGGTTGTTACAACAGAAAAAACTTTTCAAACCAAACAAAAAATCAGTGTAACCGAAAAGCTACTTCCATTAGGTGAATTTATGCGAATCCACCGGTCCTTTATCGTACCTCTTAATAAGGTTGAAGGCTATAACCCCAATCATGTTGTTATTTCCGGAACTCAGATCCCTATCGGCCGTAATTACAAACAAATCTGCGCACAACAATTCACTCCTCCGCAAAGCGGGCATTAATACCCGCCAGCATAGACAGAGCTTCATTGAATAACCTTCTATGATACAGATTGCAGCTCCATCAGCAACCAATGTTCCATGTAGCCTGATAAATGGGGAAGCAGCCTTGCCTTATGACCACTTATAATAACATCCCTTATACTGTAATCCATATTAAAACGCCCATAAACCTTCGTCTACAAAATCTATCCTTTGCCGCCCAAAAGGGGTATACATCGCTGGTATTTGTACAGGTATTAAAATAGTCTCAATCTTGCATATCCTTAGCGCAAGGAAATAAAGATGGTACTTACATTCTGTTCGCTTCCCGCGAAAAGCCCTTGAAAGCGCCATATACAAATTTTTTGAAACGGGTAATGAGAACATGAGCACTTCCGGTGGCCTGGGCCTCCCGGATCCAGTACTGCTGCACGGTTACCGCCATTTATCCGGCGGCAATTCTTTACCTGTTCAACAATATACATACATCAAAAAAAAGATTAAAATGGAAACATTAAAAGAACCCTTGTACAGAAGCTACCAGGGAGGATATTTCAGGTCACTCATTACACCGGAACAAACAGGTAATCTATTCTCATTACTTGAATTTACGTTACCAAAGGGCGCTGAACCACCACCCCACATACACACCAACGAAGACGAATCTTTTTATGTGCTTGATGGTGAGTTGAGTGTTACCATAGCTGACCGTTGTACCATGCTCAGAAAGGGCGATGCCCTGTTTGCGACCCGCCATATTTCTCATTCCTTTAAAATCATTACGGATACAGCCGTTTTTATTAAACATATAAAACAACGAGCATTATTGAAATATTTCATAT